>DAIMDR010000197.1:0-4031 GCA_036725705.1 Syntrophomonadaceae bacterium
CCCAGACTTTCTATAATAGATTTGAAGTCATTGGCACTAAAAAGACTATTCCTAATAAATAGGAATATGAGCGGCGTGCAACACCCAGCGATTATTCCCGGTTGAACTACATCTGCGGGATAGTCGCTATGTACTTAAAGAAGGTTTTTATTGTATCTTAGAGATCGAATGGGCAGGAAACAGCCCGACGTTCATTGACATGATGCAAGTTTTTGTGCTTTCTCCAGGTCATTGTACAGGACCAAGTAGCATTTGGGAGCCAGTTTTCGGCTTTTCTGCTCGCCGCCGGGCATAGTTTTCCCGTTTGCGTCCAAAACGCAAAATGAGTTGTTGCTTAGGAACAGGCCGTTGGTTTGTAGAAACAGCCCCGTGCTGGTGAACGTATTCGGGGCAGTTCCCTGATGGTTACCATCCTTCCGGTTTTGCACACCGGGCAAAGGCATGGATTTATGCCGGTAAGCCGGGCAAACCGTTCCACATTGGTTTCGGTCGGTTGTTGCTTTTTGATAAGCGTGTCGATTCCAGGCTTCACTTGGGGAACAAACTGCAGCTCAAGGTGTCGTTTTACGGTATGGTTGTAAATACCAAAGCGCCGGATCTTGACAAACCGTCGGGGCAGGATGTGCAGGGTAAACCGTCGCAGGAATTCGACCCCACCGAGTGTAACAGGCTTTTTAACAGCCCTGTCACGATAATCTTTTGCAATAAAGGTTACTTTACCGCCGGCAATATTCAGGATGCGTTGGTTGGTAATGGCTACCCGATGGGTATATTGTCCCAGGTATTTTATTACGTGCTCAGCGTTTGCCAGCGAAGGTTCGCAATAAACAACCCATTTTGTTTGGTAAGCCTGCTGTATCTGGTTGTTAAAAAGGGAAAGTTCGTTTTGTTTACGTAAGGCCCGTTTGAGGCTGTCGAGAAACTTTCCTTTAAAAGCACTGCTTAGTTGATGTACCGGATAAAGGTAAGTACCCGAATGGTCGATGTTTTTCCATTTCCCGTCCAAAGCATAACCGGCAGCGGGCACAAGGCAATGGATGTGCGGATGAAGTGAGAGGTTCTGTCCCCAGGAATGGATTACAGCAACCGCTCCGGTTTCAACACCAAAATGCGAGTATCCAAATGAGCGAAGCGTATTCCAAACCGCAGCAAAAAGCAGGTCGTAATACCTCCTTTGGTTGTGCAGGCAAATGGCGTTCAAGTGGTGCGGAACGGTAAACACCAGGTGGTAATGTTTCACTGGCAAGGTGGCACGCACCAAATCATCAATCCAGAAAGCCTGTTTTGCCGCCTGGCATTTGGGACAGTGGCGGTCGCCGCAACTGTTGTAACTGTAACGCACGATTCCGCAGTTTTCACAGGCTTCTTCGTGACCGCCCAAAGCGGCAGTACGGCAAACAACTATTTTTCCCAGCACTTTCAGTTGCAACGGAGTAAGCTCTGTTTTATCAGCCAGCTCAGCGCCGAAGAAACGAACCACATCGGCCAGTTCAAAGGTTGTCCTCATTTTCCAATGAACTGCTTCTTTTTCTTCGGAAAGTCATAAAGCGTGTCCAGCGGGCTGTGAGGTTTAATCAGCGGGCATTGGGCCACATGCAGGTAGATCATGGTGGTGGTAATTTCGGCATGGCCAAGCAGTTCCTTCAGGGTGACAATGTTCAAGCCTTGTTCCAAAAGGTGGGTCGCATACGAATGGCGCAGTGAATGCAGATTTACATCCTTTGTAATGGAAGTCTTTTTCAGGTTTTCGCGCATGACCCAGGACAGGCCCCGGACGCTGTAACGACCGTCAGGTTCTTTGCCGTTAAACAGCCAGATGTGGGGGTTTTCGGCTTTCAGGTACTTTTTCAAACCGACGGCCATGCTGTCGGCCAATGGCACGATGCGATCCTTTTTGTACTTGCTCTGGCGGATGTGAATGGTCCGACGTTCAAAATCCACATCGGAGATTTTCAGGTTGATTACTTCCTGACCACGTAAACCGGCCGAATAAATCAGCGTGAGCACCACTCGTTGTTTTAGGAGTGTTGGCGCGGCAAAAAGCTCTTTAAGCTCGTGATGGTTCAGGATGACCGGCAGTTTGGTGTCTTTTTTCAGTGATGGCAGGGCGATGGCATTTTTGTTCATCCCCAGCAGGCGGTAATAGTAACGCAGCCCGTACACCATGTGTTTAAAACTGCTGCGCGAGGGCGATCGCGGATCCAAGGCCAAAGCAGCCAGGTATTCATTGATCTCTTCGGGATCGATTTGTTCGGGCAATTTCCCGAAATGGACTACAAAAAGGGCAATACGGCGGATGTAATTATTTAATGTACTTCCACTCTGTCCGCGTAAAGTAACCTGTTGCTCCAGCTTACGGACAACCTTTTCAAACTCAGGAACAAGCACAACTGCCTGCTCAACCATAGTAAAACCAGATTTCTTTCTCATATTCAGAAATTTTAGTGATGAATAATCTCCGAGTATAGAAAGAATCGCGTAATTTTAAACAGCTATCCGCGAAGGCGGATTTAGTTCAACAGCGTATATAAGTAATGGCGGTTTCCGTTCGGATTGCGTAACTAACTGCCCCACGTTTTGGGCAGTGCGTCACGATAGGAAAGTGCCCCGCAAACCACCACTACTCATATACGCGAACCGTTGTGTGCAAAACTAACTCAAACTCAAACACTAACTGAAATATGAAAAGATTAATAGTAATTACACTAACCCAAGTAATTATTGGGCTAATAAGCTGTAGTAGTCAGACAAAAGATTTAGACAATCTTGACAAAGTTTTAGAGAGAATTAGACAAATCGAAACAGCTTCATATTATTCAACTAATTTCTTCTGCTTTTCAGGGGACACAATACCAATAGATGAGAAAACCTTTGAATATTTTAATGAATATACTGTACCGGCAGACACATCTGTTGGAGCTTACTACGTAAAATTTGAATTATCAGACACTACAAAAATGATTTTTGCTTACGATGGAAAGATGAGAGCAAGAATTAATTGGAAAGAAAATAACTTTGAGACTGACGATTTTAGTAAAAATCCATGGCCATATAGAACAGTAATTGCTCCTTTCTTTGCAAAATCCAAAGCCTTGATTGAATATGCTTTAACAACTAAAGATAGCATCAAAATCGATTCTGTTTTTTATAAAAACTCTGTTGCTTACAAAATATCAATTTTTAATGAGAGAGTGGAATTAGTCGGTAGACTTCCAATACATATTTCAGAATTAGGTTCCAACGAAGGTGTTATATCGGAATATATCATATGGATAAATAGAAAAACGAACCTTCCGTATAAATTCCAAAGAACGCTACCTGCAAATACAATGATTGAGGAAATTAGTAATTTGAAAATTAACAATCTCAATAGAAACAATTTTGCTATTTCAAATTATATACCTGTGGATATGCCTACAAGAACAGAAGCTAAAATAGATTTAATCAACAGTATTGCATTTAACTATCAATTAAATGATTTGGAAAATCAATCCCATTCCCTGAAAGACATTTCAAGTAAAGTGTACATGATTAATTATACGAGTATGTTTTGCGGACCTTGTGGATTGTCTGTGGAATTTTTAAATGATTTGAGCAAAAAATATAGTAAAGAGGATTTTAGTTTTGTCAGTTTGTACAATGAAAATGAGAAAAAAGGATTGCTAAATTACATAAAACAACATGAGATAAAATATGAAGTTTTACTCGCTGATAAAACAACATTAGATTCTTATAATTTGCATTTAACGCCTACATTTCTTATTCTGGACAATAATAAGAGAATTAGTAAAATAATCTATGGTTATAAAAAAGGGGAAACTGAGATTGAAATTGAAAATGCAATTAAAACATTATTATAAAGTTCAGCACACAACATCATATATAAAAATATTGGGGGGTTAAGTGGTTACTCGAAAGTTTCTGCCCCGCAGAAACTTTTGTAACGGCAGACAAGTCTGTCTCCCGCAGCCCCAACATTTCATATACGCAACCGTTGCCAGTAATGTAAACAAATAGAAACACAGTCCTAA
>DAIMDR010000198.1:0-4027 GCA_036725705.1 Syntrophomonadaceae bacterium
TTCCCGGAGGCGGTGCCATAGAAGTTTTTCTGGCTGATAAGCTGGAGGGGTTGGCGCGTGAACAGGAAGGAATGGTATCTTATGGGGTTTTATGTGTAAGAGAAGCTTTGCTGAGGCCTTTTGCCTGTCTGGCTGAGAATGCCGGGTTTAATTCTCTGGAAAAACTGGGCGATGTCATGGCTGCTCAGCGTAAATATGGGCAGGATTTCCTTTCCTTTGATGCAGATAATGGCAAAGTAATCAATACTCTTGAAGAGGGCATTATTGATGCTGCTCTGGTTAAAATCCATGCTGTAAAAACGGCTGCTGAAGTGGCCGTTGCTATACTCCGTATTGAGACCGTCATTAAAATGAAGGATGAATCGTCGGAGTTGAATAGAAATATCATTGAATAGAGGTGAACATTATTTTGAAAAATCATGATCTGGCAGAGGAACTGAATTTGGAACCGTCGGCTGAAACAGCTCCGGAAGAAGATAATAACCAGGATACTTTACAGGCAGAGATTGGTCGTCTTAAGGATGAGGCCGGCCGGAACTACGATATGTATCTGCGAGCTGTAGCTGAAGCTGACAATATTCGTAAACGCGCTTCCCGTGAAAGAGAAGAGTATCTGAAATATGCTTCGATTCCAATAATAAAAAAGGTTTTGTCTGTAACCGATGACCTTGACCGAGCAATTAAAATGTCGGCTGATAATAAGGATTATGATAGCCTGAAAAAAGGATTGGAAATTATTGCCCGGCGTATGGATGAGATTCTTCAGGAGGAAGGCGTGGAATATATTGATGCAGCAGGCAAACCTTTTGATCCGCAGTTCCATGAACCGCTGGTAGTAGAATCGGGTACAGACCACCCTGAAAATACTGTAATTGAAGAATTGCAAAAGGGTTATATATTGCATGGCCGGGTTATTAGACCCAGTCTGGTAAAAGTCAGTAATTAATTTTAAGCAATAAATATGGAGGTGTGTAGTTATTATGGGGAAAGTTGTAGGTATTGACCTGGGTACCACCAACTCTGTTATAGCTGTTATGGAAGGAAAAGAGGCTGTCGTTATAACTAATGCGGAAGGAGAAAGAATAACTCCTTCAGTAGTCGGATTTTCAAAAACCAATGAAAGATTAGTGGGCAGAATTGCCAAACGTCAGGCCATTACTAATCCTGATCGAACGGTATTATCAATTAAAAGGCGTATGGGCACTGATTTCAAAGTGGCCATTGATGATAAAAAATATACTCCGCAGGAAATATCAGCGATGATTTTGCAGAAAATGAAGGCTGATGCTGAGGCTTATCTGGGGCAACCGGTTACTCAGGCGGTTATTACCGTTCCTGCTTATTTTACCGACTCCCAGCGGCAGGCTACCAAAGATGCCGGGAAGATAGCCGGCTTGGAAGTATTGCGGATTATAAATGAGCCTACGGCAGCAGCGCTGGCCTATGGTATGGATAAAGATGAGAATCAGGTTATCCTGGTATTTGACCTGGGTGGTGGTACATTTGATGTTTCCATTTTAGAGATTGGTGACGGAGTCTTTGAGGTAAAAGCCACCAGTGGAAATAATCGGCTCGGCGGCGATGATTTTGATGACAAGATTATTAATTGGCTTATAGCTGAGTTTGAAAAGGATAATGGTGTAAACTTAAGAAATGATAAAATGGCCCTGCATAGATTAAAAGAAGCAGCGGAAAAAGCCAAACATGAATTATCAGGGGTATTAACTACAGATATCAACATACCATATATTACAGCCAATCAGGATGGACCTATGCATTTGGAAAGAACCCTGACCCGGGCCAGGTTTAATGAAATGACGGCTGATTTGGTGGAAAAAACCATGGGGCCATTGCGCCAGGCCATGAAAGATTCAGGACTTTCCGCCAGTCAAATTGACAAGGTAATTCTGGTAGGCGGATCAACCAGAATTCCGGCGGTACAGGATGCTATAAAAAGTTTTATCGGCAAGGAACCCTTTAAAGGTATCAACCCTGATGAAGTTGTTGCTGTGGGTGCTGCTATTCAGGCGGCTGTACTGTCAGGTGAAGTAACTGATGTGGTACTGTTGGATGTAACTCCTTTGTCTTTGGGAATTGAGACTTTAGGTTCAGTATTTACCAGAATAATTGACAGGAACACTACCATACCAACTTCCAAGAGTCAGATATTTACTACGGCGGCAGATAGTCAGACCTCAGTAGACATACATGTGCTGCAGGGTGAAAGAAAAATGGCTGAACATAATATAACTATGGGCAGATTCCAATTAACCGGCATACCGGCTGCCCCTCGCGGAGTGCCGCAAATAGAAGTAAAGTTCGATATTGATGTTAACGGAATCGTGCATGTTTCAGCCAAAGATATGGCAACCGGCAAGGAACAGACCATTACTATTACTTCTTCCAGTGGTCTCAGTGATGACGAGATTGAACGCATGGTAAAGGATGCTGAAAAGTTTGCTGCTGAAGATGAGGAAAGATTTAAGCAGGTGGAAATTCGTAACGCTGCCGACAGTATGGTTTACCAGGCGGAAAAAACTCTTAAAGACAATGAAGAACAAATGGACGAGGAATTAAAACGGACTATAACTGAGGCCAAAGATAATTTACAAACCGCTCTGACTACGGAAGACTATGATGATATTGCTGCCAAAACTGAAGCTCTGACGCAGGCAATTTATGCTTTCAGCGAGAAAATGTATGAAAACATCAATCAGCAGCAGGCAGGTCAGGATGGGCAGGATGATGTATTTGATGCTGATTATAACATTCCCGACGATGATGATTAATTCAGATAACTCTACTTTGTTAAAAGGAGAGGAGAGAATAGACCCGGAAGCTGTATTGTTTCTCAGGAAGGTGGAGAAAGATGCCTGAAAAGCGTGATTTTTACGAGGTTTTGGGAATACCCAATAATGCCAGCGCCGATGATATTAAAAAAGCTTACCGGCAGTTGGCCCGAAAGTATCACCCGGATGTTAACCGTGATGACCCGGACACGGCTGAGAAGTTTAAAGAAATATCTGATGCCTATGAAGTACTTAGTGATCCACAGAAAAGAGCTGCCTACGACCGGTTTGGTCATAGTGCCTTTGATCCCGGTCGTAACGGCGGATTTGGTTTTGAAGATTTTGGCACTGCAGGATTTGGGGATTTGTTTGATTTAATATTCGGGGCTTCCAGTGGAACCCGGGGACGCAGAAGAAGCGGACCTCAGCGGGGTGCAGACCGTGAAGTTCGTATGCAAATAAATTTTGAAGATGCAGTATTTGGTATGGAAAAGGACATAGAAATAACCAGAGTGGAAAAATGTACAACCTGTAATGGCAATGGTGCTCAACCAGGCTCTGAAATTAAAACCTGCACTACCTGTGGTGGCAGTGGTCAGGTTCGTAATGTTCAAAACACCCCTTTTGGGCGTTTTGAGACGGCCCGTACCTGCTCACGCTGTAATGGTGAGGGAAAAGTAATTGAAAAACCCTGCAAGAATTGCCACGGGAGCGGTCAGGTCAGAAAAGCTCATAAGATTAATGTCAGGATTCCAGCGGGAGTGGATAATGGATCCCGTTTGCGTGTTCAGGGGGAAGGGGAACAGGGTATCCAGGGAGGCCCGCCCGGAGATTTGTATATTACCATTATGATAAAACCTCATGAGCGTTTTGAACGGGATGGTTATACACTGATTACGCTATTGGAGATTGATTTTGTGCAGGCAGCTTTAGGTGATAAGGTGGAGATAGATTTACTGGGTGGGGACAAACATGTATTGGATATACCAGAAGGAACACAGCCGGGAGATGTTCTAACCGTTAAGGGTAAAGGAATACCGTATTTACAAAGTCATAAGTCCGGTGATTTAAAGGTATTGATTAAAGTAACCATACCTAAAAAAATCAACAAGCGTCAGAAGGAAATACTGGCTTCATTCTATGAAGATGATGATAAACAAAACCGCAAAGGGTTATTTGATAAATTTAAAGATGCAATGGGATAGAGGTGGGTTAGTGAATTGGAAAGAAATTAGTGT
>DAIMDR010000199.1:0-3999 GCA_036725705.1 Syntrophomonadaceae bacterium
TTGATCGATTTTACGGTGATTAAAAATGTGTCGGGAATTCAAGGCATAAGATTGTGCGTCATAATTAATCATGTCCTGGTCAGTATTAGTACGAAACGAACTGCCCGTGGCCAGTACAAATATTGATTCTAAAATATTTGTTTTCCCCTGGGCATTCTCACCGGAAAACACCGTCAACCCCTGGTCAGGTAATAATTCCAGGTGTTTAATGTTTCTAAAATTTTTGACCTGTAGCCCTGAAAGTTTCAAATTGGTTAATCGTCTCCTTATTGACCAGTGCGAAGCGGAACCAAAACACACAAGCAATCCTGGCGTTCCGGATTTTTAATTACACTTGGTCCCAGTGAACCGGATAAATCAATGGAAATAAATTTATTTTCTGAAGCAAATAACTTGACCGCATCCAAAAAATAATTGGTATTAAAGGCAATACGAAAATCAAAATCCCCATCCACCTTGACCTGCTCAATAACATCTTCTATTTCACCCATATCCTCTGAATGGGTATTAAATTGTACTTCGGTTTCCTGCAAATTTAATTGCACGCTATGAATTTTTAATTTGTCATCCAGCGGCATGGTACGGGATCTTTCCAAAACTTTTATCAGGGTTTCAGAATCAAATAATAACCGGGTATTAAAACTTGATGGAATAACCTGTTCATAATTGGGATACTGTCCTTCAATTAATCGTGAAAATAATAAGAGTTCATCATTGTAGAAAACCACATTGTTTGCAGTAAAAGCAATATTTATAATCTCATCAGATTCTTCCAGAACCCGGTTTAACTCATTAACGGTCCGGGTAGGTATTATAAAACTATGTGGTTCTATATCCGGCTGATCAAGCGTATAAGTATAAAACGCCAGGCGGTGAGTATCAGACGCCACAATATTTAATTTATCGGTTTTTATATCAAACAACACCCCGGTAAAAACCTGACGAAAATGGGTAACTGCAGCTGCAAACACCGTTTTTTTCAGAGCTTCCCTTAATAATTTTTGAGGAATGGATAAATATTTTTTCAACTCGTCGATGGGCAGATTAGGATATTCCATCTGTTGGTAAGTATTTATAAAACCTGATGAACGCCCATATAAAACATTTAAACGCGAAGATTCCTGATTAAGTTCCAGCGTTATAGTAGTGTCAGGTAATGATTTTATAAAATCAGCAAAATAATAGGCATTTACCAAAACACTGCCGGACTCATGTACATTACATTGTTCAGATGATGCACGAATGCCTATCTCCATGTCAGTAGCAGTCATAGTAAGACCCTTTTCCGGATTGGCTTCAATAAGAAGTCCTCTTAAAACCGGAATAGTATCGCGAATTGCTGCCGCCCTGTACACCAAGGTGGTAAGGGACGATAATTCATTTTTCTCAATAGTCAGTTTCAAAAAAATACCTCCTCTGTTTTTCTTCCAGGAAAACCGCTTTTTTATTTATTATTTATTAGATTATAGTCGTAATCGTAGTAGGTACATTGAATATGTGGAAAAGTCGGTTAACCAAAAGTCACATGGGACAAGTTTAAGTGGAAAAAGCTGCTGATAAATCGTAGATAAAATTAGTGAAAAGAATCAAGCTTCTGATAAAACATATCAATAATAGCAGCCAGTTCCGAATCAGTTTGTATTTCCCGTTCCATTTTTTCCACCGAATGAATTACGGTAGTATGATCACGACCTCCAAACTGATCTCCTATCTGCGGAAAAGAAGCATCAGTCAAAGAACGACATAAAAACATAGCTACTTGACGGGGTACAACAATTTGTTTGTGTCTTTTTTTGGATATTAATTCATTTTTATCTACATTATAATAGGAACAAACTTCTTTTTGTATCATTTCTATAGTTATTTTTGCAGGCCCTGGAGGCGGCAATATATCTTTTAGAGCTTCTGCAGCAGTATCCATATTAAGTGGTTTATTAGTAATAGTAGCATAAGCAACCAGTCTGATTAAAGCACCTTCCAATTCCCGAATATTTGATTCTATATAATTGGCAATATAATCTAAAATATCATAGGGAATATTTAACCCATCGGTCTGAGCTTTTTTTCGCAGGATAGCAATACGGGTTTCTAAATCAGGAGGCTGTATGTCGGTAATCAAACCCCATTCAAAGCGGGAGCGCAACCGATCCTCTAAAGTAGGTATATTACGGGGTGGCCGGTCACTGGAAATGACCAGTTGTTTATTGGCTTCATATAAGGTGTTAAAGGTGTGGAAAAACTCTTCCTGGGTTCTTTCCTTGCCAGCCAGGAATTGAATATCATCAATTAATAGCACATCAATATTGCGATATTTATTACGAAAAGCAGCTGTTTTATCATCACGAATCGAGCTGATTAGTTCATTGGTAAACTGTTCTGAAGAAACATACATCACCAGGGCAGACTTATTTCTGGTCAAAATATGATGACCGATAGCTTGCATAAGATGAGTTTTCCCCAGACCAACTCCCCCATAAATAAAAAGCGGATTATAAGCACGGGCAGGAGATTCTCCAACCGCATAGGAGGCAGCATGAGCAAAACGATTACTATTACCGACCACAAAAGTGTCAAAGGAATACTTGGAATTTAAAGAAGGGAAACTCCCTTCTTTTTCGGTTACCGGTTCAGTTGTCAACACCAGGGAGACATCTTGTACCGTCAGACTGCGCATTTGGTTTTGCATGGTCTCCAGATAACGGGACTCAATCCATTCCCGGGTCAGGGTATTGGGAACGCTTATAAAAACTTTATTGTTGCGCATAGTATCATATTTAACCTGAGAAAACCAGATTTCATAACTGGTATCCCCGATTTCATCACGAATAAACTGCAAAACTTTTTTCCATGCTCCGGAAAAATCATGAGCTTTCAGCATAAGAATCCTCCTGTTGATTTGTGGACAAAGAAATGTTTCCACAAGATAATATGTGAAAAACTTGTATTGAAAAAACCGCATATGTTTACAACAGCCGCGATAAATCGGGTTATACTTTTGTTATCATTATTAATAATAGCAGATAGAAAAGCTAATTAGAAGAGTGTCTTCACAGAGACATTCTTGACAGGAGGGCATCTACCTTCATATAATTATATGGTATTTGAAAAAAGTATAAGTGTCTGAAAAATTAAGGAGGCAATAATATAATGAAGAGAACTTATCAACCTAAAAACAAGCAGAGAAAAAGAGAACACGGATTCCGCAAACGGATGTCAACCAGTGCCGGCCGGGCAATTCTGGCAGGGCGCCGTAAAAAAGGAAGAAAAAATTTATCCGCGTAAGGTCGTTCCAGCGGCCTTTTATTTTATCCCCGAAGAAGGTTTTGCATGCTGAGCAGAGAATTTAGAATAAGTGCTGGAAAAGAATACAATAATATATACAAAAGTGGGAAAAGAATTCAAGGCAGATACATGGTTCTTTTTTATCAACCAAACAACCAGGGGATAAATCGGTTTGGGTTTGTAACTAGCAAGAAGGTTGGAAAAGCAGTAACCCGTAATCAGGTCAAGAGAAGATTAAGGGAAATTGTTAGGAAAAATGAGCTCGACAAAAAAGGCTTCAATATTATTATTGTAGCTCGTTATAATATTGGTGAAGTCACAAGTGATTTACTGGAGAAAGACTTTAAAATTATAACAAAGAAGGCAGGTTTATGGTAAAAAGTATTCCCATCCTGTTAATCAGAGGTTACCAGAAAGTATCCCGGTTTACACCTGCTACCTGTCGTTTCTACCCTTCCTGTTCCAATTATGCAATTGAGGCCATCGAAAAATATGGCATCACCAAAGGGGGCTGGTTGGCAGCCAGGAGAATTATGCGTTGTCATCCTTTCAATGCGGGAGGATACGACCCGGTACCGTAATATTAAAAGGTAAATAGTGACCCGGGGAGATTCGATACCACTGAAATAGTGCCATAAATGTCATCCTGAGAAGCTGCAGGCGACGAAGGATATCTTTTAAAGGCCGTACTACTGGGATTAAGCCAACGAGATTCCC
>DAIMDR010000200.1:0-3996 GCA_036725705.1 Syntrophomonadaceae bacterium
CTCTGGTCGCTGATGAAACCACGGAAATATTGTCTTCGGAAGCTGTAAATATTTCTTTTCCTGAGTTTTGGTGTATTATGGAAACCATTATTGCATAATATAATATTAGCCCGATATAACAAATTTACTAATAGCCTTTCCCGCGGGAGGGGCTATTAATTTTAGGTTGTTCTTAGCGGTGAAAATGTTTTCCCATCAAGAGCAATATGATAGAATATATAGGAAATTAGCTGGGTGGTACCAAAAATGAAAATTGCTATTGATGGCCCGGCCGGAGCTGGAAAAAGTACCCTGGCCAAGCGTTTAGCTGAGGAACTTAATTATATATATATTGATACCGGAGCAATGTACCGGGCTTTAACTTGGGAAGCTTTACGTAAAGAAATAGACATATATAATGCTGCTGTATTGGCTGAGCTTGCTCACACTACTGACATTCACTTCATAGTCAATTCCCGCTCACAAAGGGTTATATGCAATGGAATAGATGTAACTGAGCAAATTCGTTCTCCGGAAGTAACTGCGGCAGTATCAAACGTAGCTGCGCATCAGGAGGTGCGAAAATTAATGGTAAGCAAGCAACAACAAATGGCACAGGCAATATCAGTAGTAATGGATGGCCGTGATATTGGTGAGTGCGTATTGCCTGATGCTGACTATAAATTCTATATTACTGCCAGTATTAAAGAAAGAACCCGTAGAAGGGCAGCAGAGTTGAAATCCAGTGGATATGAGGTAATTGAACAAAACATTAGCAAGGAAATCCAGGATAGAGATTATAATGATACCCACCGTACAACCGGTGCGTTAAAAGTCCTGGAGGATTCAATTATAATCGATACCAGCAATCTGACAATAGATGAAGCTTTATATACTCTTCTGGAAATTATCGAAAGGTGAAATTATGTTCTATAAAATAATGCGTGCTTTGGTACGAGTGATTTTTTTGATGCTGGGCATGAAGTCAGAAGGGTTGGATAACATACCAAATGAGGGAGCAGTTATAATAGCAGCTAATCATCTCAGCATTTGGGATCCGATAGTAATTGGTGCTGCTGTACAGCGCCCGATTAATTTTATGGCTAAAGCTGAATTATTCAGGAACTCTCTGTTTGCGTTTATACTACGACATTTAAATGCCTTTCCGGTAAAAAGGGGATCGGCTGACCGGTCTGCATTACGAAACTCTTTGGATTTGTTGAACCAGGGTCAGGTATTGGGTATATTCCCGGAAGGTACCAGAAACACAGACGGATTAGCCAAAGTACAGAATGGGACAGCTATGATTGCATTAAAATCAGGTGCTCCAATAGTACCAGTTGCCTGCATCGGAACTGATAAAAAAATCCCCTTTGGCTGGTTCAGACCTTTGGTAGTGAGCATAGGTAACCCAATTTATATGGATGAATATGCCGGGAAAAAAATTAATTCAGCTACTTTGGGAGAGGTGAGTGAGGACATCATGAAGGAAATAAATCGTCTTTTGTGTAAATAAAGAAGGATTTATTAATACTAATACGAAATATATATAATTTTGTGGAGGGTTAACCTTTGCGTATAATTTTAGCCCGGCAGGCAGGTTTTTGTGCCGGAGTTAAACGGGCCATTGATATTGCTGAGGAGTGCTGTGACCAGGAGCATACTTTCTATTCTCTGGGACCGTTGGTGAACAACGATGAAGTAGTTAGACACCTGGAAAGCAGGGGGATTATACCAATTGATAGTTTGGAACAGGTAAATCCGCCTCATCGTTTAATTATTCGTTCCCACGGAGCTTCCCGCGATCTGCTGCTCGAGGCCCAATCCAAAGGAATAGAAATTATTGATGCTACCTGTCCGCTGGTAAAGCAAGTACATGAACTGGTTGCGTCACTTCGAGGTGAAGGTTATGATATTGTAATATTTGGAGATATTAATCATCCGGAAGTCAAGGGTATACTGGGATGGTGTGATAATAAAGCCTTAGTAATTAAAGATGTAGAACAGGTATCACAAATTAAACCGGGACAAAAAATAGGAATAGTATCACAAACCACGAAAGATGAAAGTAAATTCTATGAACTGGTTGAAGCAATTAAGCTTAAAACCGGGGAAGTAAAAGTTTGCAATACCATATGTGCTGCTACTAAAAAGCGGCAACAAGCTGCCCGTGAGTTAGCTCAGGAAGTTGAGCTTATACTGGTAATAGGTGATAGAAAAAGTTCCAACACAACTACTCTTTTACGAGAGTGCCAAAACACCGGGGTAAAATCACATCAGGTACAAAATGCAGATGAAATTGAACCTGATTGGTTTAAGGGAGTTTCAACGGTAGGAATTACTGCCGGGGCTTCAACTCCGGATTGGATAATTAAGGAGGTAATGGATAGGATGACAACGTCGGAAGAAAACAACAACCAGGAAATTAACGAAGAAATCCAGACTAACGAGGAATCATTTGCCCATATGGAGGCTGAAATGGCTGATTTCACTACTCCTTCCCGAGGAGATATTATAAATGGAAAGGTTATTGAGGTCCGGGATGACGAAGTCATGGTAGACGTAGGTGGTAAATCAGAAGGAATTATTCCTCGCCGGGAATTATCAGTTCAGGAAGTTGAATCAGCCCGTGACCTGGTGGCAGTTGGGGATGAAATTGAAGTAATGGTTCTGAAATGGGATGATGATGGAACCATTCTTTTATCCAAAAAGAAAGTTGACTCACAAAAAGTAATGGATAATCTGGAAAAGACATTTGAATCCGCTGAAACAGTTGAAGGTATAGTAACCGGCAGCGTTAAGGGCGGTTTATTGGTAGATGTTGGAGTAGTAGCATTTTTGCCTGCCTCTCATGTTGAAGACGGTTATGTTAAAAATCTGGATGACTATATTGGCAATAGTTATAAATTTAAGATTATTGAGTTTAATCGCAACAAAAGAAGAGGCTCCCAGGTGGTATTATCCCGAAAAGAATTGGTAGCAGGTGAAAAAGCCAAATTAAAAGAAGCCTTCTGGCAGAATATTGAAGAGGGGCAGACCAGAAAAGGTAAGGTTAAGAGAATAGTTGATTATGGAGTCTTTATTGATCTAGGTGGATATGAAGGCTTATTGCATGTTTCTGAACTGGATCATCACAGAATTGACCATCCCTCCAACGTTGTAAGCGAGGGAGAGGAAATTGATGTATTTATACTGGCTCTTGACAAAGAGAAAGAGAGAGTATCACTTAGCCGCAAACAGTTGATTAAGAGTCCCTGGCAAATTGTTTTGGAGAAGTATAATGAAGGCGATATAATTGAGGGTAAAGTAGTTCGTCTGGCACCCTTTGGCGCTTTTGTAGAAATTGAACCTGGAGTAGATGGATTGGTGCATATTTCTCATTTAGCTAATTACCGGGTAGAAAAACCGGAGGACATTGTACAGCCCGGTCAAACAATTAATGTCAAGATATTAAGTATTGACCCTGAGCAAAAAAGAATTGGACTATCTATCCGGGAAGTTACAGCAGATACTGAACGCAGTGAGGTAGAAGAATATCTGGACAACCAGGAATAGATTACTGTTGAGGTGATCCATAGTGCCAATTTTTGATTTCGAGTGTAAAGATTGTGGCAAGAAGTTTGATTTGATGATTTCCAATGCCGACAAAGACAAAGTGAAATGTCCGCAGTGCGGTGCCGGGAACATAAAGCAACTGATATCGCTGTTCAATAGCAGCAGTGGGGTAAGAAAATCGTCCAATATGCCGCCTGATTGTGCCGGATGCGCTAAACAGGGCGGCTGTGGGGCTGCATTTTAAGCTGCCGGAAGGCAGCTTTTTCCCAAGGGTTGTCAAGGGGGGTGTCAAGGGGGTGTCAAGGGGACGGTTCTTCTGACAACATTTCAATAAAAAGTTGTCAGAAGGGGGTGTCAAGGGGACGGTTCTCATGACAACTTTTCAATAAAAAGTTGTCATGAGAACCGTCCGAGATCACTGAAAAAGTCCCATAAATGTCATCCTGAGGAGCTGCAGGCGAC
>DAIMDR010000201.1:0-415 GCA_036725705.1 Syntrophomonadaceae bacterium
CCGTATTACGGCAGTCAACGAATATAAATCTTGTGGCTGTTCGACAATAAGAGAGACGGCAAGTTAATGCGGATATTGTCAAGACTTAACCTTCGAGCCGCTTGTCGATTAATTTATAGTATCCCAAGAACAAGGCGATGGGAGCGGAAATTAAGCACGAGAGGCTCGAAGCACATGCGAAGGATTCTGGTAGAAGCTGCTAAAGCCATATCCAAGACTAAGAAGAATTCTAACCTCAAGAGATTCTTCATGCGGGTCGATAAAAGGAGCGGAAAGAAGAATGTCGCTGCCATTGCACTTGCCAGAAAAGTGCTCTGCATTATCTATCATCTACTAATGAATCATGAAAATTATCAAGAGTCAGAGGTCACGAAAACCAAACCAAAAATTCCCAGCTCTGTTTCGCCCATAAGAA
>DAIMDR010000201.1:425-3991 GCA_036725705.1 Syntrophomonadaceae bacterium
TATCGACGAGATGATAAAGATCATCAGTCAGGCAGGATACTTGGTGGAGAAAGACTTGAAGGAGGGATGCGGTTGATCCGCAGCATCTTGTTTTTTAAAGTTTTTCATATGGAGACACAGAGGAACATAGGCTATATTCTCTGCCGGACCTCGCCCCCAAACAATTCAGCGAAGAGCCAAAAAGAGCGAGTTTTCACTTCATCCCCACCTGAAGGCCGGGATATTCATGACTCTCTATGCTCCCGATGCAATTCGGCTGAGACTCAGGATAAAAGGTAAATAATTGGATAGTCTTTAATGGCCTTGAGGATAAATGATCTTGACGAGCAACGAATTCTCTGTATTGGACTTATTTTCGGGGGCGGGCGGATTAACTGAGGGTTTTTTTCGAAAAGGATTTCAATTCATATCTCATATCGATAAGGATAAAGATGCTTTAAAGACCCTGGAAACAAGATCTTTATTTCATTCTTTTAATAAGGACAAAAACAGAGATATTTATTTTAGCTATTTAAAAGGAGAGATATCAAGAGACGATTTATTGAAAGAAGGAAAGCTATATGAGCAGCTATCAGGTGGAATAATAAATGAAGAATTTACTTCTATAACAAAAAATAAAATTATAAGAGAAGTCGAAAAATGCAAGCGGAGATTGAATATTAAAGATGTAGATCTCATAATAGGCGGACCACCATGTCAAGCATTTTCCCCAGTAGGACGGAGTCGTGATCCAGCGAGAATGGAAAATGATACAAGAAATTACCTATATTTGTATTATTTAAAATTATTAAAATATTTTAAACCAAAAATGTTTGTTTTCGAAAACGTCCCGGGAATGAAGGATGCAAAGCGTGGTGATATTTTACGCAGTTTCAAGACTAAAGCAGATGAATACGGATATAATGTAAAAGATGATCTCCTAAACGCCCAAAACTTTTTTGTCCTCCAGAATAGGCAAAGGCTTATCATAGTGGGATGGGATAAGGGTCATGATCTGCAATATCCATTATTTTCTCCCATACAACATGACTACAATGTTTCTTGTTTGCTCGAAGATCTTCCGCCTCTACATCCAGGGGAAGGCCGCGAAGGACCTCAAAACTACATAAGTCCTCCTTCGGAATACCTCACAAAGGCTAAAATTAGATCGGATAAAGATATCCTTATTCAGCACAACGCTAGAAACCATAACGAGAGGGATAGGACCATTTACAGACGGGCTATAGAGATATGGAATAACGAGCATCGTAGGATAAGATATAATGAGTTGCCTGAAGAACTTAAAACGCATAAAAATAGAAGCGGATTCAAGGATAGATTCAAGGTTGTCGAAGCAGATCGCAAGTATTCTCACAGTATACTAGCTCATCTGTCACAAGATGGACATTATTTTATACATCCTGACATAAAACAGGCCAGATCGCTTACCGTTCGGGAGGCTGCCAGAATTCAATCCTTCCCGGACAGCTATAAATTTGAGGGCTCAAGAAAATCACAATATCGACAGATAGGCAATGCTGTGCCACCTCTAATGGCTGAAAGAATAGCCCATTCAATTTTTCAAATGCTGGAGGGTTTTTGAATCCATCGATTTGTGAAGAAAATCGGTACAGGGAATCAACTCGAAAGGTATGGAATTATATCCTGAAATGGGGAAAAAAGAATTTAAGAAATTATCCATGGCGCAATAATCTCGATAATAGCTATAATATACTAATAGCAGAAGTTATGCTCCACAGGACAAGAGCAGATCAAGTTAAACCAATATATGAATCTTTCATAAATAAATATCCAAATTTTGTATCAATTGCTAACTCTAGTCAAGAAGACATAATTAAAGATCTTCATCAATTGGGCTTGAATTGGAGGTCCGTGCAATTATATAAAATGGCTAAAGAAATCCAGGAAAAATATGACGGTGTTATTCCTAAGGATGTGGAAAAGCTCACCGAACTTCCTGGCGTGGGACCATATATCGGTTCAGCTATACTGTGCTTTGTACATGATGAAAATATTGCAGTACTTGATACAAATATTGTGCGTGTAATTGGTCGACTTTTTGGCATGAAAATAAGGGACTCCTCAAGGAAGAGCAAAGAATTTAAATCGATAATGGCTGATTTAATTTCGTATGGTGAACCAAGGAAGTTCACTTTATCATTAATAGATTTTGCAGCTTCGATTTGTAAGTCATCAAAACCAAGATGTGATATATGTTCATTAAAAAATATATGCAATTATTATAAATTAAATAATTAATTTATTATATATAATCTATAAGGTTTTGCTTCGTACTTCAATCCCACATTCCGCACTTCGCATAAAATAATCCAAGAAATAGCCTATGATTAAAATAGGAAAGATTATTTAATAGCAGCTGCATCTTCTTCCTAGAAGGGAAGCAGCATGGAGATGGATGTCCAATCTTACTTGATAGGCCACCTTGGCATTGTAGCAGGCTCATTCGATGCATTGAATCTCGCGGATGTAATTGATCGAGTTCTTCCAAAGAGAGGCTCGCGAAATCTTCCTCATTCAGTAATTATTAAAGCTATGATCCTTAATGGCTTGGGTTATACTGGTCAGCGGCTTTACCTCTTTCCTAATTTTTTCAAGACAATCCCTACCGAAAAGCTACTTGGCAAAGGAATTTGTCCAACTGACCTCAATGATGATGTTGTTGGCAGGACACTCGATGCGATCTACAAATACGGTGCTACTGAGCTTTTTAATGAGATATCTTTGCACATCATGAAACAATTTTCCTTTGGAACTCAACTGCTCCATGTAGACACAACAAACTTCGGAGTTTATGGAAAATATGAAAATGATGCGCCGGACAGTACCGATTCTATCAAAATTACTTTCGGCCATGCCAAAGACGGTAGAATGGATCTGAAGAGGTTTGTCCTCGGCATGGTTACAAATCAGTTTGGCTTGCCTCTCTTCACTGAAGCTTACTCTGGAAACAAATCTGACAAGAAAAGCTTAATGGAGATGATACAAAAAACGCAACAAGCGATCGATTTAGATGATGATAATTTTTGGGTTGCTGATAGCGCTTTGTATACTGAAGAAAATATTAAACTCATGGGTACAGAAACAAAATGGATTACTCATATGCCTGCTACGGTGGCAGAAGCTCAAGAGCTCCTTAACTCCAACTTGAATATGATTCCTGGCAGCGATCCACGATACGCCTTTTATGCTACGGATATCAATTACGGCGGCGTCCCTCAGCGTGCAGTTGTTGTTTGGTCTAAAGAAATGAATGAGAGGAATGAAAAGACTTTTGAGAGAAAAATTGAAAAAGAAACTGTAGAAGCAGGAAGAGATCTCAAAAAGCTAATGAGAAAGAAATTTGCCTGCATACCGGACGCTGATAATGATTTAAGATTATGGCAATCCTCACATCCGCATCATCTCCTCGATAATGTGCAGGTTGTCCCTGTTATGGAAAAAGCAGAAAAGAAACGAGGACGGCCGAAAAAAGATGAGCTTTTAACTGCGAGCTATATGATTCAGGGAGAGATTAAATTAAATGAAGAAGCTCTAATCGAAGCTCG
>DAIMDR010000202.1:0-3968 GCA_036725705.1 Syntrophomonadaceae bacterium
ATAATTAACTTTTATTTAAATTATCATGTTAACTTTTAAAATATCATCCTGAACGTTTATGAGCCCCCCCTGAGGGACTACACCCTTGGGTACTACTGATACACCCTTCCGGGTGTGATTAATGTTGCTTCGCTAATCACTCAGAGTGACAGTATTAAAGGATTTATTTAATTTAAGCAAAATCCTTAAATAATAATTTATTTTAATTAATCTGGGAACAGGAGGCCGGCAATGCCTTTTCATATCAGTAAAGATGAGATTATGGAAACAGTCAGAATGGTTCAGAGTGAGAATCTGGATATTCGTACCATTACCATGGGTATAAATATCCAGGATTGTCGTCATCGGGACGGAAAAGCAACCGGTAAATGTATTTACGATAAAATTGTGAAATATGCCGGAAATCTGGTTAAAACCGGGGATGAAATCGAAAAAGAATATGGTATCCCCATTATAAATAAGCGAATTTCAGTTACTCCGGTGGCTAATGTTGCAGATGGATTAAACCGTGATGAAATATGTATTATTGGCCAATATATGGATGATGCAGCCCGGGCAGTGGGGTAAACTTTATTGGCGGATTTTCTGCCCTGGTACACAAGGGGTTTACCTATGGGGATCAGGAATTAATAGCTGCTATTCCACAAGTATTGTCAAATACCGAAAGAGTATGTTCTTCTGTTAATGTTGCCACTACCAAATCAGGAATTAATATGGATGCGGTATGTTTAATGGGCAGTATCATAAAACAAACTGCGCAATTAACAGCTGACCGTGACGGAATAGGTTGTGCCAAACTGGTGGTATTCTGTAATGCGGCCGAAGACAATCCGTTTATGGCCGGGGCTTTTCACGGAATTGGGGAGCCGGAATCAACTATCAATATTGGGGTTAGCGGACCAGGGGTGGTATTAAATGCAGTTCGCAAATACCCGGAAATGGATTTGGGCGAGCTGGCCAATGTTATAAAAAAGACAGCTTTTAAAGTAACCCGTACCGGAGAGCTGGTAGGTCGGGTAGCTTCACAGCGATTAGGAGTTCCTTTTGGCATTGTAGATTTATCTATGGCACCAACTCCGGCAATTGGTGACAGCGTAGCGGATATACTTCAATCAATGGGACTGGAAAGAGTCGGGGCTCACGGCAGTACTGCAGCGCTGGCCATGTTAAATGATGCTGTAAAGAAAGGCGGAGCGATGGCCTCATCTTATGTTGGCGGTCTGTCAGGCGCCTTTATTCCAGTTAGTGAGGATGCAGGTATGATTGAAGCAGTAGTGGCAGGAGCTTTGAATATAGATAAGCTGGAAGCCATGACCTGTGTATGTTCAGTTGGATTGGACATGATTGCGATACCAGGCGATACCAGCACTGATATAATATCTGGTATTATAGCTGATGAAGCTGCTATTGGTATGATTAATCGGAAAACTACTGCGGTCCGCTTAATACCTGCGCCAGGGAAAAGTATTGGTGATTGGGTTGAGTTTGGTGGTTTACTGGGAAGGGCGCCGGTAATGAAGGTTAATGAACATTCGCCAACCGGTTTTATTAATCGCCGGGGCAGAATACCTGCTCCCATTCATTCTCTTAATAACTAGGGTATTGAATAATATAGATAAGGAATAATATGTGATAACCAGGCTTCTTATGGGGAGATAAGCAGCAGAAGTTGATGGGGGAATCTTTAATAAAATGAGGTGTTTTAGATGGACCCTAAACAGAAGCTAATCAACAAGAAACAGGAACTGGAGCATATTATTAAATCCCGTCAGGAGAATTTTATGATACCATTACATGAGTTAACCGGTGATTTATCTACTTATGACCAACATCCGGCTGATTCAGGTTCTGAATTGTATGAAAGAGAAAAAGACCTGGCGGTTATGGAGTTATATGAACTGGAATTGGAGAAAGTGCATGATGCATTGAATCGATATGACGAAGGTAACTACGGTACCTGTGAAATATGCGGTGGTCAAATTGAACCCCAACGATTAAACCGTTTAATTAATACTACCCGGTGCGCTAATTGTGCTCAAAAATTACAGAGTGGAATTAACAATATAACTGGCAATGAGTCGTTAACAATGATTTATAGTGGCGAAGAACCAGAAGTGGCAGGTTATCAATTTGATGATAATTAATATTCCCGGTATTAACCTGGAGGAGGATCTCTATTGAGAATTGGTATATTTTCAGATAGTTACACTCCCTATACCAGTGGAGTGGTAACCTCAATAAAAACTTTTAAATATGAACTTGAAAAACGAGGGCATGAAGTATTTGTATTTGCTCCCAGTTACCCCCATTATCATGCAGAGGAGAAAGGGGTATACCGCTTTTATTCTTTGCCTTCCCCTACAAATCCGGATTTTACATTGGCTATACCGGTATTGCCGGGGTTAAATATGCTGGTACGCAGATTGAACCTGGATATCATTCATGTGCATTCACCGGTTTTGATGGGCAGGGTAGGATTGCGGTTTGCTAAAAAGTATCGTCTTCCCATTGTGTTTACTTATCATACTATGTATGACCAGTATGTTCACTATATTCCCCTGGCACAGGAATTGGCGAAGGATATAACCATAAAATACAGTAATAGTTTCTGTAATAGCTGTGACCATGTTATTGTACCCACGCCTGAAGTCGCGGAAATATTAAATAATTATCATATTAAAACTCCTATAACCGTATTACCCACTGGAGTGCCGCTGCAGAAGTTTGATGGGGGAGAAAAAGATAAAGATTGGTTAAGGGAAAATTACGCTATTCCGGAAAATAATAAGATATTGCTGTTTGTAGGCCGGTTAGCCAAAGAAAAAAATCTGGAATTTCTTATAAAATCATTTAAAAAGCTGAAGGATAATCGTCCCGATACAACATTGGTATTAACTGCCCAGGGGCCTATTGAAGCTGAATTGAAAAAGCTGGTTAAAAAATTAAACATGAGCGTGGAAAAAGATGTAGTGTTTACCGGAGCCTTACCTTTTGACACTCTGGTTAAGGCGTATTATTCAGCTGATTTATTTGTATTTTCTTCCCTGACCGAAACCCAGGGTCTGGTATTAATAGAAGCCATGGCTGCAGGACTCCCGGTTGTGGCTGTTAAGGCCAATGGTGTGCAGGATATGGTTGACCATAATATTAACGGGATTTTAACCGCGGAAGATATAGATGAATTTAGTCAGGCAATAAGTATCGTGTTGCAGGACGATGAATTATATGCCCGATTAAAAGAAAATGCTTTACAAAAAGCATATTTACTGTCTTCAGAAGCAATGACCACCCGTTTGGAGAACATATATGAGGAATTATGCGATAATTATGTGGGAAGACGCCACTGGCGCCTGGATTTTGACAGATGGTTTGGTTCATAAAAAAACGGCTGATTTGACCTGTAGTAATACAGGTCATTTTTATTTACATTTTTCGAACAGCCTAAATTATTTATTTGCGGTATGATAAATTAACTGTGATTGGTAATTATTTAAAAGGGGTTTATAAATGAAAAAAATAGCTCTGATTATTGCTATTATTGCCGGAAAACTTGTGTCCTGTCTGAGCAGAATAGTTGGAACCGGAGGTACTTCCCTACCCGGAAAGATAGCACTAAAACTTTATCCGCAAATACTTAATCATCTGTCTGCCAATATCAGTGAAGAGATATTTGTAGTAACCGGAACTAATGGCAAGACCACTACTACGAATATGCTGGCCGGGATATTAAAGCAAAAAGGTTATACTTTTGTACATAATCGTGCCGGAGCCAATATGATAACCGGTATTACCACCGCTTTTATCAGGGCAACTAATTGGACAGGCAAACGACAAATTGACTATGCATTGCTGGAAACGGATGAGGCCAATGTTCCTTTGTTGCTCCAGCAGCTACATCCCCGTATAGTATTAATTACCAACTTTTTTAGTGACCAGCTGGATCGCTACGGTGAACTTGAAACTATAAT
>DAIMDR010000203.1:0-3922 GCA_036725705.1 Syntrophomonadaceae bacterium
AAGCCAGAGAAGCCCTCCCCCCTGCAGGCCATGGTAAAAAAGACCAATTATAATGCCGGCCAATACCAGCAGGTTGGGTATTCGCCGCCAGCGGACATCATAAACAGCAGCAATCAGACATAATATTACCAGGATAATGTTAATACTCATCAATCACACCTCATCATAAAGTGCAAAACACCCTGCTCTTGGTACTTCCAGAGCAGGGTATCAACACTTTTTTAACATGCCATTAAGGTCCAGCCGGGGCAGCAGTGCCTGCATTTGTAATGGCAGTAGAAACTGCCTGCATTTTGTCTCTGATGGCTTCGCCCATAGGAGTTAATGCAATAATAACTACAATAGAAATCAAAGCCAGTATTAAACCATATTCTGCCATACCCTGCCCTTCGTCTTCAAGGACCAGTCTTTTCAGCACCTGCAACATAATTTCCACCTCCTGTACAATTTGCCTGTATTGTTTGTTCTTAAGTACAGTATGGCACAGGCGGAATATTTTGAATATTGTCTATTTGGCTCATTTTTTGCCGGTCTAAGGTGAGTAAATTCTGCGGGACCATTTTCCTATCTGTTTGAATTATTGGGACCTTGATTGCAGAAATCATCTTTGTCATAATTATGGTTTTTCTGGTAATATATGTTTGCTTTATTAATTAAAAATCATTTATTCCGCTTATAAACCCTTTTCCATATACTTCAATGGTTTCGTTTATAATAATGAACGCCTGCCTGTCAATTTCAAACACGATTTCCTTTAAACGGGGGATTTGGGTTTTTCCCAGGGTGACCATAATTATTTGCCTGGTTTCTCCTGAATAAGCCCCCTGACCACTCAGCGAGGTACAACCCCGATGGAGTATATTAATTATAGCCCTGGATATTTCTTCACTTTGATGAGATATTATAAAAGCAGTTCTGCCTACATGTGGTCCGGCCACAACTATATCCACCATGCGGGAGGAAACAAAAATGCTGATGGCAGAGTAAAGTGCCAATTCCAGACTGGAGATAAACAGAAACAGAGAGATTATACTTAAATTTATAACCATAAAAGTCTGTCCAAAATTATATCCCCAATAGCGACGAACAATTACGGCAATTATGTCCGTCCCCCCGGTGGAGGCTTTGCAGTGTAGTACTATACCCGTACCAATACCGGTAATAACTCCTCCGGCCAGCGCAGATAACAACGCGTCATCTATACCAAAATTAAGCGGTTTTAACAAGGCCAGAAACAAGGTAAGAAACCCCGTCCCCAGCAAGCTGTAAATAACAAAACGGCTGCTTACAAAACGATATCCGGCAATAAAAATCGGAATATTAAATACCAGCAGCCATAGCCAGATATCAACTCCGAATACATACTGCAAAATCATGGCTACCCCTGATACTCCCCCGGTTAGCAGATGGGCAGGAACCAAAACGCCCTGTATACCAACGGCCACGATTAAAGAACCGGCTATAATGCCAACGATATCAGTTATTGAAAATTTTTCCTTCAAATGATTTAAAGTATCCACCCGCTTAAACCTCCCCGGAATTAGTTAGTCTATAACTATTTTGCCCATATACCGGGCAGGATAATTATTAACCCGGTTATATAATCCGTGCTTTGCCAAATAATAATGGTTATACTGATAAATGAGAGTTTTGCATAATCAAATAAATCCTTCAATACTGTCACTCTGAGCGATAGCGAAGAGTCTCGCAAGTGCCATAGATCCTTCGCTGCCGCTCAGGATGACATTTTAAAAGTTATATTATAATTAAAGAAAAGAGAATTATGTAAAACTCTTAAATAGCATGTCAGCCAATCAAACTTGGAGGTGTAACCATGCAGTTAATTGCCACCTGCGCTTTTGGACTGGAATCGGTACTCAGTAATGAAATAAAAAAACTTGGCTATACGATTATTAAAACTGAAAACGGCAAAATTACTTTTGAGGGTGATTTTACAGCGATAGCCAGATGTAATCTATGGCTTCGTACTGCTGATCGAGTATTAATCAAAGTTGGAGAGTTTGAAGCCCGCTCTTTTGAACAGCTTTTTGAACAAACCCGCAGTTTGAACTGGGAGGAGTTCCTGCCGGAGGACGCATGCTTTCCCGTTGATGGCAAATCAGTTCGTTCGCAATTATTCAGTGTTTCCGACTGTCAGGCCATTGTGAAAAAATCCATTGTAGAAAAAATGAAAAGTAAATATCCGGTTAAATGGTTTCAGGAAACCGGAGCACTTTATCGTATTCAGGTATCGTTGCTTAATGATGTGGCTACCCTTACCATTGATACCAGCGGTGCCGGTCTGCATAAAAGAGGCTATCGCCAATTATCAGCTGAAGCTCCCCTCAAGGAAACTCTGGCAGCAGCCCTGGTCAGTATTAGTCGTTGGAAGCCGGACCGCCCTTTTATAGATCCTTTTTGTGGTTCAGGTACTATTCCTATTGAAGCTGCCTTAATCGGAAGAAATATTGCCCCGGGTCTGCAGCGGAATTTTATAGTTGAAACCTGGTCCGGTTGTCCTAAGGATATTTGGCATTCAGCCCGTGAAGAGGCTCATGACCTGATTATTTCCAATCAACCATTGGGCATATTTGGTTTCGATATTGATTCCGCAGTTCTAAACATGGCCCGCCATCATGCGAAATTGGCCGGACTGGACAACAGTATTTACTTTCAACAACAGGAATTCAATAAACTTCGTTCCAAATACAAGTACGGTTATCTGATTACCAATCCGCCCTATGGCGAAAGATTGGGTGACCAGGATGAAATTAAGGCTTTATATGCAGAGATGCCGGAAGTTTTTGCCCGCCTTGATACCTGGTCATTTTATATTCTATCTGCTTTTCCGCATGTGGAGAAAATAATGGGCAGGCCGGCCAATCGTCGGCGAAAACTATATAATGGGCGTTTATTATGCCAGTATTATCAATATTTCGGTCCCAAACCGGAAGTTCTGGCCGGGCCCTTCAGTATTTAGAACTTTTCCCATTCTTTATTCGCAAATAAGCTGATTTCGCGGGAATGTCATAGAAATAATGCCTGTTGGGCATAATATTCAGAAATATTAAATACACTATTTCTATGATGACCTGTAAATTAGTTCAGGAATTTGTTTTAGCACCCGGCATAAAACAGTATGTGGGGAAATGATGGAGGTTACCTGGCTATGATTTCAGTTATTCTTGCCGGGGGTAAAGGCCTGCGCCTATGGCCAACCAGTCGTCGGCAGCGTCCCAAGCAATTATGTAATTTTGTTGGCAATCGCTCAATGTTAAATCAAACTATTGACCGCTTGATATCTATCGGTTCAGAACAGGTTATAATAATTACCGGTGACGAATTATTTACTTCTGTTCAACAGGAAATTGCCCGGCGTAATGATGCTCACATGATTACTGTACTAAGTGAACCGGAAGGTAAAAATACAGCTCCCGCAGTAGGTTTAGCTCTGGCCAGTTGTATTGATGATATTGGCGATCAAATAATGGGCATCTTTCCGGCTGATCATTATATATTGGATAACCATGCCTTTCAAAACTGTATTCAGCGTGCCAGGCTGGCAGCCCAACAGAATCATATAGCTACCATCGGTGTTAATCCTCATCGTCCGGAAACCGGTTATGGTTATATTGAAAAAACCCGCTGGGAGTTTGGCAGTTTGCCAGATGTATATGGAGTAAACTCTTTTTGTGAAAAACCGGATATGGATACTGCCAGGCAATATGTCAATAGCGGTGAACATATGTGGAATGCCGGTATTTATATATCCAGAGCCAGTGTTTTATTGGAAGAATTCCAACAACATCTACCTGAAATATATACCCCCATAACCTCCGGTCTGGAAAATTATATTCATTCTTATTCCAGTTTACCTAATATAAGTCTGGATTACGGATTAGCGGAAAAATGTACCCGCATG
>DAIMDR010000204.1:0-3888 GCA_036725705.1 Syntrophomonadaceae bacterium
ACCTTCCGTGGATAAAATGCTAGACTCCAAAGAATGCAGTAAGTTGATTCAGCAAAAAGCAGAGTACGAATCTTTAGATTTGACATTCGGAGAACCCTTCTGGTTGCCTTCTACGGTTAGCCCTAGTCAGATACGGGACTCATTCAAAGGCCTGACTGAGACTGTGCAAAGTCTTAGTGATATTCCCGACTGGCTTCGTTCAATAACAATTCAGGGCATGATTGATTCGGAAAAAGATCTTTGGTACAGACTTCAACAGATAGTACAAAATACTCATGAATTTAGCTCAAAAAATAGGGAACTACTCCTTGAATATGAACCCCAACTTCCTATAGATAATTCTCCAGAAAAGATTCAGAAGATTATTGACGAAATTCATTATTACGTAAGCATCAAAGGAAAACTGGGTTTAATTAAGCTTTTATTAAATCCCAAATGGAAATCGATCCTAAAAAACTGCTCTGTAAACGGTTATTCACCTTCGATTCCCAAACATTATGAAGCCTTAAAAGCTGCCGCAGATTTGCAGTTAATGCGATACAAATTAGTTCAGCGATGGAAACACCAGGTAACTGCAATCAATGGCCCCATTTTAGAATCCAATGATACAACTCCAGAAGTTACCTGCCTCAAATACCTGGACAGAATTAACAAATACCTTGGTTGGTATTCCAATCAGTTTTTACCTGCACTTCAATCCTTGATTGATTGCGGACTTTGCTGGGATAAAATATTAAACCAGGTTGATGCCGCGAATGATCAACTTGATCTGTACATATTGGCTATAACGGATATACTCCCGCCAATTATCGAATCGAAAGCTAACTATATAGATTACCAGCAGATTAATGAGCAATTGGCAACTCTTGAGCACAGCTTAAGAGAATTGAATACCTCAGATGGAATCTGTAAGGATTTGCTGGAAGCTGTGAAAAATGAGGACGTAGATGCGTATACTCAAGCTTATACTTATCTACGCCACTTGTCGGAACAGGCTGTTAATTACCATAGAAGGAACGAACTTCTGGAGAAGGTGAAACGAGTTGCCCCAACATGGGCAGATTTAGTCAGTAACAAACGAGATGTTCATGGCAATGATACTCCTCCTGGAAGTGTACTGAATGCTTGGGTTTGGCGGCAATTAAATGATGAGTTAGATAGACGGGCATCATTAAATGTTACTGACATCCAGAATAACATTAAAACAACTAGTGATTATTTAAGGCTCACCACCGGACAGCTTATTGAAAAGCGGTCCTGGGCATCCCAGATTCGAAGGATAAATGATAAACAGCGCCTCGCCCTTCATGGTTGGAAAATGATTGTCAAGAAAATTGGGAAGGGAACTGGTGCCCGAGCACCTAAGCTTAAAGCTGAGGCAAGAAAACTTATGCCGGAGTGTCAGTCAGCAGTTCCTGTATGGATAATGCCTTTAGCAAGGCTGGTTGATAACTTTAATCCATCTACTAATAAGTTTGATGTGGTAATAATTGATGAAGCCAGCCAGGCTGATTTAATGTCATTAATAGCCATTTATATGGGCAAACAAATTGTTATTGTCGGTGATGATGAACAGGTTAGCCCCCTGGGAGTTGGTCAGAAAGTTGCGGAATTGCAGTCTTTAATTGAAACGATGCTTCAAGGAATCCCGAATAGAATTCTATATGATAGCACTTTTTCTATTTATGACTTAGCAATGACTATCCTTCAGCCGGTATGCCTGCGTGAGCATTTTCGCTGTGTTCCTGAAATTATTAACTTCAGCAATAGATTGAGTTACGATTGGAAAATTAGACCGCTGCGTGACACCAGCAGTGTAAAGATCAAACCTCACCTTGTTGATCACCGGGTAGAGGGCGCCAGTTCAAACGGTAAAACCAATAAGGAGGAAGCTACAGTTATTGCATCACTAATCCTAGCTTGCTGCAGGGAACCCGCTTATGAAAATGCTACGTTTGGTGTTATTTCCCTCGTTGGTGAGGAACAAGCACTATTAATAGACAGTATGTTGCGGAAGTACCTAAATCCGCATGAGTATACCGAAAGAAAGATTCAATGCGGCAACTCAGCTCATTTCCAAGGTGATGAAAGAGATGTAGTGTTTCTGTCTATGGTCGATACGAATGATAAAGAAGGACCCCTTCCTATTAAAAGGGAGGGGGCACTTGGGATGTTTAAGAAGCGCTTTAATGTTGCAGCCAGCCGAGCTCGAGACCAGCTGTGGGTGGTTTATTCTTTAAACCCCGAAACCGATTTACAGGAGGGAGATTTACGTCTCCAGCTTATCCAACATGCTAAAGATCCTAATGCTTTTGCTCGAGAACGTGAAAGAGTTCTGGAACGTACTGAATCTGATTTTGAGCAGCAAGTTGCGGGAATTTTAATGGATGCTGGGTATAAAGTAATACCGCAATGGAAAGTCGGATCATTCAGGATTGATATGGTGGTTGAGGGCAACGGGAAAAGGCTCGCTGTTGAGTGTGATGGGGACAAGTGGCATACATTGGATAATCTCCAGGATGATTTGAACCGTCAAGCCATTTTGGAACGGTTGGGCTGGAGCTTTGTTCGTATTCGTGGATCACAGTTTTATCGAGATCCACAGCAAGCTATGATACCGGTTTTTGAACGGTTCAAAAGCATGGACATAGCTCCAGTTCTAGATTCAAACCTCGATATAATAAAAAACCAGGACAATGACCTACTGGAAAGAGTTAAACGCAATGCAGCTGAGATTAGGGCAAAGTGGGAAGAAGACACGGAAGAGATAACGTACAACAATCCTCCTCCTCATAACAAGTGGACCAGACAGAGTAAAGTAACCAAAGCTAAGAGTATAAAAAAGAATGAGGCTGCACAAAGCGAAGTCTCTAGAAATGAAACCATATCATCGATGCCACAACTATCAGAGCTGCCAAGAAAAAAAGCGGATGTAATTAAAGAACCAGCAGCCTCTGCCTACAAAGCAATGCCCAATATAAGAACAAATTCTCGATCTAAGCCATCAGTTACGCAATTGCTTAGGGACAAAGGCATAGCCTTTATTGACAAACGGGATAAAGGCGGAGCGCTCTGGGTGGTTGGTGGAAAGGAACTTACCACTAGTATGGAAGATATTGCAGCACATGGTTACAAGTTTCTTTTTACTGCCAAGGGAGGTAGGGCTACAAAGCATAAGCCTGGCTGGTATTACAAATAGTTTAAGAGGGAGAGTAGCCCCTCCTGTTGAAACTACTAATATACCCGAAGGCATAATGAGAGTGGCGGATGTTTCGAGATAGTAACGGTTGATGTGGCGCTTGGGAGATGCTTTTACATTTGGGGGGAATTCTTTTGCCTGGTAATAAAAGGCCAAATGATTGTGATGATAAAGCTAGTGCTCTTGAAAAAATTATAAATTGGATCGTTGATACTAACCCCACAGAAATAGTTTCATATGTAGATAAACTTAGGGAGCAAAACCCGGGCATAACAGATGATGAGTTAGCCAAGAAAATTGTTAGCCGAAAAGCTATAAAGAATGGTCTGGTAGGAGCGATTGCGGGTATACCTGGGTTCATAGCTCTTCCTGTGACTGTACCAACTGATTTGGTAGCATCCTGGAAAATTCAATCCTATATGGCCGTTGCAATAGCGTATGTTTATGGTCATACATCACAGACCACTGATTTAAAAACCGATATTTATTTAATTCTTGCCGGCGATGCAGCAAAAGAAGCTTTAAAAAGAATGGGAATTGAAATTTCAAAAGAAGTAACAAAAAAAGCAATTGACAAATACATAACCCGAGAAGTAATGAAGAAAATCTGGAAAGTGGTAGGACAAAGAATCATTACAAAGGCCGGAGAAAAATCACTTACAAGCTTTATGAAAATGGTTCCTCTCGTG
>DAIMDR010000205.1:0-3886 GCA_036725705.1 Syntrophomonadaceae bacterium
ACATTATCACGGGTTATAACTTCCTGCGGCGGTACATCAAACACTATGGTACGCAGCGATATCCTCATTATGCGATCAACAATCGGAATAATGAAAATCAATCCCGGGCCTTTTACTCCCACCAGTCTGCCCAACCGAAACAGTACGGCTCGTTCATATTCGGGAATAATTTTAATCGCTGCACTTAATAATGCAACTACCAGGATAATGATAATTAACCAGTTTGCCAGTAAATTAACCAGACTCATTTTATCCCTCCTTATTCCTGAGACTTATCTTTATGTTCTGATTGCAGTTCCACCCGCAATGTAATACCATCCCTGCCCAAAATTCGTACCTTATCTCCCGGTTTAAGTGTATCTTTTTCCGTATAGGCCCGCCAAATCTCTCCCTGTACTTTTACCTGAGCGTAGGGGGGATCACTTTGTACTACTATACCAGTTTTCTCATTAAATTCTGCTTCTCCCTGAAAAGGATGCAAACGATGGGCACGATAAATACCAACTAAGGCTATGGTTACAAATAAGGCCCCCAGTGTTCCTACTCCCAGTGCCATTATCCTGAAACTGCTAAACCATTGACGCGACATTAAGGGTTCCACCGGGAAGAATATCATACCCAAAATCAGGCTGATAGCTCCTCCAACCGCCAATACCCCAAAAGTAGGAGTAAAGGCTTCCGCTATTAGCAAAGCAATGCCAACAACAATAAACAGTCCGGCAGCCAGGTTAATCTCAAAAAACCCCAGCCCGAATAAAGCCAGCAGCAGACATATTGTTCCGGTTATTTCCGGCACCAATGTTCCAGGAGATTTAAAAGCAATAGTTAAAGCAAATATTCCTATCATAAGCAGCAACATGGCTATGGTAGGGTTACTTACACTATTGGTGGCTTTTTCCTCCAGATTCATTTCAAAATTTATTATCCTGGCTCCGCCAGTATGAAGTGTAGTTTTTCCCGCTGCAGTGGTAACTCCTTTACCCTCTGCCGATTCCAGCAATTCCTTGAGGGTAGGACACAAATAGTCAATAACTTCGGCTTCCAATGCCTCATTGGCGGTCATACTCAGATTGTCAGTTACAAATTTACCAGCCAGATCAGCAGGTTTGCCGCGTTCACGGGCTATACTTCGCATATGCCCGGCTAAAAAGTTGATGGTCTTTTGATCAGCCGGTTGTGTTGTTTCCCCGGGGGTTGACATAGTAACCGGCATAGCTGCGCCACAGGTAGTCCCCGGACTCATGGCTGCTACATGACCGGCCACCAAAATAAAGGTCCCTGCCGAAGCTGCGATTGCTCCTTCCGGATTTACATAAGTTATAACCGGAACCCGGGAAGCTGACATGGATTTCATTATATCCAGGGTTGCTGATACCAGACCACCTGGAGTATCCAGAATAATTACCACCGCGTCAGCTTTACCCTGAGCTTGTTCAATAACTCTTTTTATATGTGCAGAATTACCGGCTGTAACCATCCCTTCTACCTGAAGAGTATAGACAACCGGAGAGGCAGGTTTTTCGGTCGGGGCATTTTCAGCCTGCACCGGAGTTAAAGGCAAAGTGATTAACAGCATGAATATTATGGCTATAATAATTAATACGAAACACTTATTTCTCATAATACTATTATCCCTTCTATATCTGAAAAACATGCTTCTCGTCACCTCAACCGGCTTATTTAAATTAACCTTAGGATAAATATACCCTGTCAAAACAGAGGACAGGGCATTATTTTTCTTCTGTATTTTTACATCCGGTGCTCTTATTGAGCTTGTTGTTTATAGTTCATTTCCTCTATACTCTGGCTTATTTTTTTTATGGTTCGAGGATAAAGAACCAGTTTATCCTGCCGATAGTTTTTAATATAAGGTACCAGCTGATGCCTGCCTAAAATTGGTATATCCTTACTTCCCCTGGTTTTAGAACGTACAACGATATCGTCACAGGCTAATACAATTATTCCCTGGGTAGGCAAATTGCGCACACCCACTACCCGGGATAAAAACCCCTGCAATCTATATTCATGGGAATCCACCTGTGAGGTTGGATTGGTAATTATCTTGGAATGACCACTTTTTTTATGTAAAATCCAGTTTTGTTTGCTGTCTATATCAATAATCCCCCCCCGTTCACCACCATAGTTTTTGGTTTCAATATGAAATATGCCATTGGGTCCTAATACTATAGTGTCATATTCATTGGTATGTAATAAGTCCGGTCCTAATTTTACATTATGATATACCCGATAAGGGGAATTAGGCTTTTCCAGCGGGCGTAATACTGCCTGAACTTTAAGTTCTCCCTGATCCCCGCTTTTTATGATTTGCTTTTGAATATACTGTTTCTTTTCACGTTGTTTTACTGCCCATATAAAATAAATTGCTGCCATCATAACTATTAGAATCGGAGATATTATTATTAGTGTTTTCACCTGTGACAACCTTTCCTTTACTATGTAATATAATTATCCATGTTAATTATAACAGATAGGAGATATTATTATAACGGTTATATATAATTAATCTCCGGTATTAGGGATATTCTTATCGCAATATGAGGATGTTGTTTACTACATTTCTTTCTCTTCCATCCGAAGGACGGTTTAAGATATTACCATTGTAATACATAACGCTGGAACCTCCACCGTCCAGATTATAGGCATCCTTAACACCTAATTCCAATAACTTTTCCTGTAACCTTTCCAGGGTAATTCCTACACTCCAATCTCCCTGCCTGCCATCAATTACTATCATTATCAAATCATCATTGGCATATTTGCCGATAATGGTTCTGGGTTGCCTGGTCGTCATCCATTTTTCCGGAATTGGCAATTTTTTACCTTCCTGTAGTAATACCGGTATAAAGCTTACCCCGTGATACGGGTTCAAAGCCATTAAATCCTCCTGTCTCTGAGGGATAGTTCCTATAACCTCACCCTTTTTATTAATTCCAACAAAAAACAAATCCCCGGGGTAACCATTAAAAGGTTCAACCAGTTTTCCATCAATAACGGTATTTCCAATTAATTGTGCATAGTTGACCCCGTTCCGGTTCTCTGTATAAAATCCACCGCCGTTTATAGCCAATACGGCATTGTACCTTTTAGCTGCAACCGAGGTAGTTTCCAGTTTCCCTAATGTATCACCGGCTAAAACCACCCTGAATACTGAGGGGTCAAACAGCTTTACTTTAGCAATACACCCCCGATAGCCCAGTTCATTAAGATCGAATATTTTTATCTCTGAATAATCACTCAGCCAGGCATAAAGAGCCGGTCCCAATATTTTTAATATTTTCTGTTCGTATATATCATCGGATAACTGCTTTTGCCGGGTACTAAATCCAGCCAGCTGAGTTATTTTTTCATCCTGCTGAGCAAAAACCTGTTGCTGTTTTTGAATAGTGTTGGTTAATTTGAAAATTGCCTCTCCTAATAACGCCGTGTCGGCTTGTAATACCCGAATCTCGCTTATTACTCTTTCGGTTGGAATAATCAATGGCTCTACCGCTGCCGGCAAACTCCTTACTACTAAAAACATGGCCAGTAAAGGTGCCATAAGAAATATCAGAAATACGCTAATTTTCTGCATCATGAGGAGCCTCCTGCAAAGTGGCCAGACTCTTTTCCAATTGTTGCAGATGTGTTTCCAGTTCCAACAGTTTTTCGTCTATCCGGGACTGAACATCAGAAGTATTGGATATGACAAGCCCGGCATCTTCCATACTGGCACGCAGATTTCTGGTTTCACTGCTTAAGATTGAAATTTCTTCTTTTATCTCTTTCATATTCATGGCATTTTCCTGTTGGATATTATTGATTGCTGTATCCAAATATGCTTTAGCATATATGTAACCAAAATAAACCATACCAAACCATAATCCGA
>DAIMDR010000206.1:0-3856 GCA_036725705.1 Syntrophomonadaceae bacterium
TCCTTTTTGTAATATGATGGTTTTAAGTCGTGACCGGGAACCGTAAATACCTGCCGCTAATCCGCCTGGTCCTGCGCCGACAATAACAATGTCATAAATCTCAGCCATGATATGTACCCTCCCCTTGATTAAGTTTTTACTCAAATGCTCTTTGTTTGTTTTTAATATACCACTGGTATACCAGTAAAACAATACTTTATTGCAAGTTTTTCATAAAAAAGTTCAGGTTTTTTTAACCTGAACTTTTCTGTGAAGGGTTGCTCATTTGGCCCGGCTATCCGTACACAACTATTAGTGGACAATGTCTCTTTTATATACGCTCGCGTCTATACCTTCCAGGTATTTCACTACATTTTCCAAAGGCTCGACATCGGCAAATTTGGCATCCATATCAAACAGGTTCCAGGCAATAACTCCTGGTACTCTATTGTAGCGCAACAACTTCTATTTCCCCATAAACACCCAAACACATCAAAATAATATTCCATATCACAATTCTATACCGAAAATAATGTGTCGTTAAGTACGGCACATTATTTTTCTATAATGTTGATACAATGAATATTGACCTGGTGACCGTGGTTTATTAAGCTATAGAGCAGAAAACAAAAAAAGAAAGAGTATTTACCCGAAACGTAAATACCCTTTCTTTTTCCCGCATCTTGTCGGTATTGGCCGCCAAGACCAGTTTAGTTTTTAGAGGCATATAAAGGCACCCCATTAAACGCTAATATATGCACTCCAACAACAAGTTTATGATAAGAAAATTTACGATTTTTTGCAAGCTTAATTTAATACGTCTTCCCGCCCTGCAACTCTTTGAGCAATTCATGGATAACTTCCGTATTGAAGACTGTGTTTGCCCAAGATGTGGTGCCAGGCATAGCTGCTGTCCTTATGACTCATATGAACGTTACCTGATTGCCTATGAATCTGGGAAACCTGTTTATTACCATATCAACATATTACGAGTGTTTTGCCAATCTTGCCGACACCCCCATGCTATTCTTCCAGAAATCATTATTCCCTATGGCTCCCATAACATCTTGTTCATTCTGGCTGTCCTGCGGGATTACTATATTCATTCCGGCAGCATCCAGGAAATATGTGATAAATATCAAATTGCCGTCTCAACCCTTTACCAGTGGAAACATTTATTTCAAAAACATAAACAGCTCTGGTTGGGCCTATTGGAAGATGCTGCTACTAAAGCTTCGGACTTTCTGGATTTCTTAACTGGTTTTCTACCAGGGTTATCTCAAGGACTGAAACATTTCTTTCTCTCCCATGATTTCTCTTTCCTTCAGGGTGCTACGAAAACTACACATTGCGCTTCTCCATAGAATTCTATTCCTTTAGTTTTAACTCTTCCCCATAAAATCGGAATGGTATACCTTATGGTAACGTTTTATGATGCATCCAGGAGGTGAAAGTCATTATGAATGACAAAAACAACGACAAATCCATTATTGAAATGGCCTATTTTCGATTTGCCCTGATTGCACCGGTTATCCAGGGTGTATTTCCCGATGCCACCAAAACAGCCTACTACCGGAGGGTGACTAGCGATATGCTTACTCTTCCTGATGGTAGCCAGGTCAGGTATAATCCCAAGACCCTGGAAAAGTGGGAGGAATACTACAAAAAAGGGGGAATGGACGCTTTAATGCCTAAAACCCGCTCAGATAAGGGCACGACTAGAAAACTTACTGATGCTACTGCCGAAGAAATCTTTCGGCTTAAGGCTAAATATCCAAAACTCAATGCCACCCAGATTTACAACCGTCTGGTAGAAAACGGCTTCATTAACGTTTCCCAGGTATCGGTTGCCAGCGTACAACGTTTTATCAAACGCAATGACCTGAAATCTGCTCGAAACATTAACCTGAAAGACCGCAAGGCTTTTGAAGAAGAGTTCTCCGGGGCTATGTATCAAGCTGACAGCTGCTATGGCCCATTCATTACCCAGGATGGTCAAACTCGTCGTACTTACCTCATCATGGCTCTTGATGACCATTCCCGAATGATTGTAGGGGGCAGATATTTTTACAACGACAATGCCTACAATTTCCAAATTGTATTAAAAGAGGCCGTGGCCCGCTATGGCATACCAAATAAACTGTATTTGGATAATGGCTCTACCTACAAAAACGAACAGCTTTCTCTTATCTGTGGCTCTATTGGTACGGTAGAACTTCACACCCCGGTACGGGACGGGGCTAGTAAAGGCAAGGTAGAAAGGAATTTTAGAACCTTAAAGCAACGCTGGCTTTATGGACTTGATACTAAGCAAATCCATTCCATTGAGGAATTCAACCGGGAACTGGCTGATTACATCCGCAAACACAATACCACCGTTCACAGCGCTACCAATGAAAAGCCTATTGACCGCTATATGCGTGACCTGGATCGTATCAAAAAACCTAAAAGCCAGGAATGGTTGGATGAATGCTTCATGAACCGTAAGCAACGCCGGGTTAATAACGATGCTACTTTAAGCATCAACAAGGAATACTATGATGCCCCTATGCAGTTCATTGGTATGAAGGTTCAGGTGCGTTATCTCCCAGATCAGATGGATAAGGCTTACATATTCTATGAGGGCAAGCATTATCCCTTGCGCCCAACGGACAAGGTAGCCAACTCAAGGACCAAACGTAATAATGGCCCTGCCATCGATTATTCAATAGCAGGAGGTAAAACAGATGTTTAAGCATTTTTATGGCCTTTCCTTTAACCCTTTTGATAAATCTATCAGTGAGAAGGACTGCTTTGTTTCCGATGATCATAAGCAAATAGTTTCCCGTTTAAATTATCTCAAGGATGTACGGGGTATCGGTGTATTTACTGCCCCACCCGGAATGGGGAAGTCCTATGCCTTAAGGTGCTTTGCTAAAGAATTAAACCCTAATTTGTATCAGATGGTGTATATCTGTCTTTCCACCATTACGGTAACTGAATTTTACCGCCAGTTCTGTACTATGCTGGGTATTGATGCCGGTGGACGGAAAACGGATATGTTCAAGGCCATTCAAGACCGGGTTTATTATCTTTTTAAGGAAAAACGGAAAACGCTGCTGGTAGCTATTGATGAAAGTCAGTATCTTAATTCTGCTATCTTTCGCGACCTTAAGATGTTGATGAACATTAATTATGACAGTCTCGATTGTTTTGCCCTGATTCTGGTGGGAGAGCCGTATTTGAATAATATCCTGGGAAAACCAGTTCATGAATCCCTTAAACAGCGTATTACCGTACACTACAATTATCAGGGTCTGTCTGGTCAGGAAACCGCCGATTATGTTTATCATAAGATTGATACGGCAGGCGGCGCCCGTTCCATTATTGATGATGCTGCTATTAATGCTATTGCCGGCTTTTGTCAGGGTACCCCCCGACTAATAGACAATCTTATGACTGATGCCCTGACATTGGGGGCACAGTTAAAAAAGTCATCTATCGATGCAGAGCTCATACTTGCCGCCAGTAATAATCAGTCATTGGGTTAGGAGTTGATATCATCCATTGGTGGGAGGAATGAAGAATGAAAAGTTGGCATATGTACATGCAAATCCATGCCCTGAAAAACCAGGGCTTTAGCAAGCGGCAGGTGGCCGAAAAGCTGGAACTTAACTTGCGAACGGTATCCAAATACTTATCCATGACACCGGAGGAATTGGAGCAGATACTCAACCGGGAAAGGCGCAGAACACTCAGTCTTTATGAAGGGGTAGTGGTGGACTGGTTAAAGAAACACCCGGATATGACTGCAGCCCAGGTATTGGATGAGTTAAAGAAGCATTACCAGGTCTGTGTTTCGGAAAGAACAACCAGAAGGTTTGTTGCCGGGATAAGA
>DAIMDR010000207.1:0-3832 GCA_036725705.1 Syntrophomonadaceae bacterium
ATTCGTCACCAATATTAAACCCGCCAACATATCCAATCTTGCCATCAATAACACTTATTTTACGGTGATTACGATAATTAATACGCTGATTAATGTAGGGCAAAAATGGTGGATAAAAGGAAACAGTCTGTCCGCCATTTTTATGCAGTTGGTCAAAGAAATTTCGAGGTAATGCAATACAGCCCATACCGTCATATAGTATTTTTACTTCTACGCCCTGAGCAGCTTTTTCGGCCAAATTTTTGATTATGTTTCTGCCCAGATTATCATTTCGAATTATAAAATACTGCATGTGAATATAATCTTTAGCATTTTTAATGTCATTAATCATACTGTCAAACAGATCAATTCCATTATGAAATATTTCCACCTTATTATCCTGACTGATTAAAGAATGACTGCTGGCCAGAAGCATACGAATCAAATCCTGGTATTCTGCTACCCTCGGATCATTAAATTCCATGCTTTGATGATAAAGACTGGCATCCTGCCAGGCTACCATGGGAATGACTATCCGTTCTTCTTCTTCCTTTAAATAGAATATTTTCTGACGGCGTAAATTTTGGCCTAAAAATACATACATTAAAAATCCCAGTAACGGAATGAATGCCAGCAGCAATATCCAGGATAATGTCCCCATCGGATTACGGCGTTCAAAAACAACTACCAGTATTATTAGTAAGATATTGATTATTAAAACGATATCAACTAGTACTAACCATAAGTTTTCCGGTAACATTTTATCCTCCCGGATGATAATGATTTAATAAACTGCCGTGATATTACATCCAATAAACATTCAGGGAACCGGACAAGTTGTCCTTGTCACAGTCCCCCGTTATGTTCATTATAATTATATATCATTTGATGCGGTTTTTGATAAATGAATAAATTACCGCCCCTTGAAGTTAGCCTGGCGTCGTTCTATAAATGCCTGAACTCCTTCAGCAGCATCTTCACTTTTCATGATCGGCATAATATCAGGCATTAACTGGGCTAAAGCTGCTTTGTTACCTTCTACTCTGGCAATGTGGGCAGAGCGTAATGCAGCTTGAACTCCCAGCGGAGCCTGCATGGATATGCGTTTTGCAATCTCAAAGGCCCGCTCAAATTGCTTGCCAGGCTCGGTTACTTCCTGAACCAGACCCATACGATAAGCTTCCTGGGCAGATATTTCATCACCGGTTAAAAGATAACGCATAGCATTACCCCATCCCATTTCCTGATACATACGAACGGTTGCTCCACCTACCGGATAAATGCCACGAGTTACCTCAATCTGTCCCAAACGAAGATTGGAGGCCGCAACTCTGACATCAGTTGCCAATAAAAATTCAAAGCCAATAGTATAACAAATCCCCTGTACAGCCATAACCAGAGGTTTGCTAAGGCGTTTGTCTTCATCCAGACCAAATGGATCTATAAAACCTTCCGGTAAATCCGGAAATTTACCTTCGGCAAATACGCCTGCCCACTGCACCAAATCCAGACCAGCCGTAAAATGATCACCATGGGCAAACAACAAACCACAGCGTAATTCCGGGTCATTATGCAGCTGACCATAAGCAGCCGCTACTTCCCAGTACATATCCAGACTGAGAGCATTACGTTTTTCGGGTCGATTCATGCCAATTAACAGTACATGTCCGTCTTTTTCCACCGATACGGTTTTATTACTCATATATAGTTCCCTCCGATTCCCTTTTACTTATGTTTAATACACTATCCTACTCAGGTCAAGTAAAACCTGATAAGTATATCCAATTAATTAATTTATTATCAAATTAAACCTTTTCTATATTATATATGATATATTGGCGATATAACTATCAGGGGGTCAGTAGTTCTACTATTATGATACGAGGAGGTCTGGTAATGAATAACAGGTACGGATTAATTTTAATGATGTTAATAGTATTTATGGGTCTGTCCTGTAATGTATCATTGGCAAAATCTGATAATGTAAGCTTTAAACCAATGCAGGTATCAGGCAAAAATATTAATGTGGTTACAATTGATTTTAATAATACTAACCTGACTTTTGATATAGCCAAGGGGAATAATCAGAGGACAGGATGGGAAGATTTCAGCAGTATTATAAATAGAACCAACCCAGCTGCTGCAATTAATGGTAATTATTTTAATGCTTATGCTGATAATGAAGATGATATAATTCCGTGGGGGTACATTATTAAAGATGGTAAAATATTAAATAATGGTGCAACTATAAACCGCGGTTCTTTTGCGGTTACATATGATAGAAATATTATTATTAATAATGGCGAAGAATTTCCTAAGCAGGATATAGAAACAATGGTAGAGGCGGGACCTTTATTATTATTAAATGGTGTAATTGTTGCTGAACAAAATATTGCAGCTTTTTCTGAAGACAAAATTACGCAAAACCCTGCTCAGCGTTCTGCCATAGGTGTAAAACCAAATGGGCATGTTATCATGGTAACTGGGGCAAACCTTAAAATTACGGAGCTGGCCAATATTATGTATGAACTGGGGTGTATCGCAGCTACTAATCTGGATGGGGGAGCTTCATCGGCACTTTATGCTGATGGTAAATATATAACTAATCCGGGCAGAAAGTTAAACACGGTTCTGCTTGTCTACGACCATAATGAAACTGTAAATAATAAATCTTCCGCAATACAAGTAATACTAAATGGTGCTAAACTTGATTTTGATGTTGCGCCGGTTATTTTGGAAGGAAGAACTCTGGTGCCTTTAAGGGAAATATTTAATGCTATGGGCGTAAATGTAAATTGGGATGGTAAAAATCAAATTATTACTGCCCAATCGGAAGGCATAACTATTAACTTGCCCATAGGGAGTAAAACTCCTACTGTTAATAATGTAATAGTGCCTTTAGATGTACCTGCAACTATAATTGGCGGCAGGACGCTTGTACCAGTAAGGTTTATAAGTGAAAGTTCAGGTGCTATGGTTAGATGGGATGAAAGCACCAAAACGATTTACATTACAAGGGATTATTAACTAAAACTTTTGGAGCATAAATTACCAGACAACGGTTGCAGATGAAAACCAGTTTTACCGGAACACCGTTCCTCCTATATCCTGGTTAACCTCTGCTTATTTTTCCGAGTTTTTCTTTTCCATGGCTGCTTTGAGTTTATCGCCCAGACTGGTTCCCAGTTCCTCCTGATCACTATACTGGGCAATCAGTCTTTGTGTAGCGCGGTTATTGCCTTTGCGACTAAAAATGTCTTCATTTTCTGCCTGACGATATCCACAGTTTCTATCCGGACAGGCCAGCGCCTTGCCGCGTTTGCCATTCACGAGCAGCATATTTTTGCCACAGGCAGGACATTTGGTTTTGGAGACATTGTCAGCCCGATAGCTGGTGGTATCTGTTTTTATAACATTGACCAATTCAATAGTGTCCTGGCGTATATCAGAAATAAATGCAGTTTTCTTTCCCTTTCCCCGGGAAATATCGGTCAATCTCTGTTCCCATCGGGCAGTAAGTTCCGGTGAACGCAATGCGGGGGGAACCAGGTCTACCAGTTGTATACCCTTGGAAGTTGGGATTAGTTCCTTGCCATGTCTTTCTATATAGCTGGTACGGATAAGTTTTTCAATTATTTCCGCCCTCGTAGCTGGAGTGCCCAAACCGCTGCCTTTAATTGATTCACGCAATTCTTCATCTTCTATAAATTTTCCACTGTGTTCCATAGCTGTCAGCAGGGTTGCTTCTGTATAACGGGCTGGTGGTTTGGTTTTCTGGTTGTTTATCTTAATCTTTTTTACAACCACCTGTTCGTTAATGGAATGTTGCGATAAGGTTTGTTCCGGTTCTGCA
>DAIMDR010000208.1:0-3800 GCA_036725705.1 Syntrophomonadaceae bacterium
AAATTTATATGAACTATTCTGGGAGATAATGAGTCTGCGTAACCATGTGAAGTATTTAATTGAGATTAACGCCATACAGGAGATTAGCGAAGGTTTGTTTCTGCATCGATAAATTATCTTTTAATAGACGCAGATTACGCAGAATAGCACAGTATTGATTATTATATGATAGCGTCCGATATTTATGGAGAGTCATATTCCAGTTATGAACTGGGGTTTAGTTTTTGAACCTGACTCTCCTGACTTTTTTCTGACTTCCCCTGACGATTATAGTTATTATATAGCACCGTCAGGTATAGTCAGGATCAGTCAGTGAAAGACAGGTTCTACTACTCTCAACCTTACTCCGTACCTTAATGGCACAGTAGAAGCACCCTTGTACTAAATAACTGCTTTTAAAACCTTGATGTTATCCGCATCAGGTTTTTCTATTTGTTTCCAACCAATAAATGCAAATCCATGCTTCTTTAAGTATCAGAATTGTAAAACCCGTCCGCTGGAACAAAGAGAAATAAAATTCCCCGCTTTTCACAACCCCCCCTGCCTCCGATACAATCAGCTTACGGTCGGCAGCCACCGATCAGAATAATTTAAAGGAGGTGAAAATATGGCCATCACAACTACCCCGTTAGGCAGTGAACTGATACTGGTTATGGATAATGGTGTCGGTGCTTCCGGTCAGCAGTTGACCAAAAACCGTACTTACCGTGATGTAAAGCCTGATGCCAGTAATGAAAACCTGTATCTCACAGCCGGACAGCTTATCAGTTTACAGCAACGCATGAATGTAGCTGTAAATCGTCGCGATCTGGTATGCATCGAAGACATTTAATTATCGTTTTATCTAATAAGAAAGGAGGAATAGCAATGGCTTCAACCAGTACACTGGAATTGCAATTCACTACTGAATTGGGCAAAACCGGCCGCATCAGCGTATATGAACCTAAAACTGATCTAACCGCCGCAGCTATTGAGGCAGCCATGGATCAGATTATCACCGCCAATATTTTTTCCGGCACTGGCGGCGCCTTCACCGGTAAATCCGGAGCCCGCATTGTAACCCGTGATGTAACTGAATTTGATTTAAGTCTGTAAAGGCATTCCCGGGGGCAGCATAACTGCCCCCGTCTATTACATATTATAGGAGGGAGGGATAATGATGAGTGAATTAATAAGTCTGGTCACCAATGTTGGTTTCCCTATAGCCGTAGCCGCCTGGCTGTTAACCAGAATTGAAAGCCGACTGGAAGATTTGACAGTTGCTGTTTATGAAGTAAGAGAAGCACTTATTTCCGGCATCAATGATAACGGTATCCATCACCGTAATAATCAGGCAGTTTAACCCGGTAAAAGCCGGACCGGGCGTTCTTGCCATAGCCCTCTAAACCTTACGGCACAACCTTTACAGGGGGTTATGGTAAGACAACGCTGGGGGATACTTGCTAACCGGGAATAAGGGGGAGGCTTTCAGCCTCCATTGGTTTTTAACGCAGATAACGCAGATTTAACAGATTTTCGCAGCTGCGTTAATTGTAGAACCTTATAGGTAGAGCATACGAAATCCTCGGAGAGTTAATAACATGCCCTTCTAAATTTAATATAATAGTATAATTTGGATTGAGCTCCCGCTGCTTTAACTCTGATTTTCTTCAGCGATAATCTGCAGAAACACTTCTATAATTGCAGGATCAAACTGGGTACCGCTCCCTTTTTTTAACTCAGCAATAATCTCTTCTTTTGACATGGCTTTTCGATAAGGACGATCACTATGCATGGCATCATAAGCATCCGCCACCCCTACAATACGACATTCCAGCGGTATTTCTTCCCCTTTTAATCCCAGTGGATAACCGTTCCCATTCCACCATTCGTGATGTTTTAAAATAAATTCAGCTATGTGGGCTAATTCCGGTGATGCCTGGGCAATCTTATAACCAATCTCACTATGTTTCTTCATTTCCTCATATTCTTCCGGAGTTAAACGACCCTCTTTAAATAAAATCGTATCGGATATACCCACTTTACCTATATCATGGAACCGAGCAAATAAGGCTAAATCATTTATGGTACTTTCAGGTAATTTTAATTTTTCAGCTATTTGAGTAGCAATTATCCGAAGACGGTCTGTATGTCCTTCAGTAACAAAATCACGGGCCTCCAATGCCTTCATCATTATATCTACTACTGCACTGCGGGCGCTTTGGCTGTGCAGGAGTTTCTGCCGGTCCATTTTCTTATCAGCTTCTGTAAAAACCTCATCCATGGAAGTTTTGGGGTCGGTTTTGATGGCGTAACCTATCGAAATGCTAAGAACGGTATTATTATCCAGATTGTAGCTTTTAACTGCCAGGTTAATATTTTCATAAACCATTACTGCCGTTATAAGTGAATGACCGGGTATCAGTATACCAAATTCATCACCACCAATTCTGGCTACGATTGCTTCCGGAGGAGAACAATCTTTTAAAATCCGGGCAGATGCCAGCAACAATTCATCTCCTGCCTCATGCCCCAGGGTATCATTAATTAATTTTAATCCATCCAGATCACAAACCAGCAAAGCCGCGGGAATAGATTTACCGGCATCAATATTGGCCATTGCCGCTTCAAAGAATTGTCGGTTTTTCAAACCGGTCAGCGCATCATGTTTACTCATATATTGCATTTTTTCTTCAGCCAGTTTACGCCGGTGAACATTGCGTGAACTGGTAATTACCCCGGTTACATTTCCAGCATCATCAATTAAAGGTTTGGCAAATGTTTCAATCCATCGATATTCCCCATCCGACCAGGGAAATCTGTACATAATTTTTGAAGAAATCCTGTTTCCAACAATACTTTGGTATGTGCTTTTTACCAATTCCACATCGTCCCGATGAATATAGTTAAACACTGATGCACCCAGTACTTCTTCTGAATCCCAGCCAATCATTTGATTATAGGAGGGGCTGACATATATAAATTTTCCTTCCAAATCCGTCTGTGCAACCAGGTCCACCATATTTTCAGTAATCATGCGATATTTTTTTTCACTGGCTTCCAATTCACTTATACTGCGGCACATACTGCTGTTAATCTGTTCAAACTCCCTGGCCAGTTCCCCAATCTCATCATTTCGCCTGCGCCAGTTTTCATCAATAGTGGCACTGAAATCATTCTCCGCCATCCGTGCATATAAAGCTGTTATTTGCCTGATTGGATCACCAATCAGGCGTTGGATTAAAGCTGCCTGAAAAGATGCCAGCAACAAGGCCAGTCCAAATGCAATCAGCATAGCTAATCGTAAAGTTTTTAACGGAGCAGTATAATATACAACCGCCCCCATAACTGCACAAACTATCATAATAGACAGGCTGAAATATATCATCAGGCGAGTACTGATACTATGCATTTCATCACTCCAGGTTCCATTATTTGGGTTTATATCCTGCAATAGCTATTAAATTCATAATATTCGAGTAATAAGCGTTTAAACCCTGCCTGCTTAAGATATAACAAAGAATATTTTTAAATAGCCTGAAATTAACTGCTTATCCGTTAAAGTATACATAAGGCTCCAAATAGTGTTACAATAAGTTTGGGACAAAATATTGTTTGGGGTGGTATGAATATGAAGAAACCTATTTACTTTATTACCCGTGAGCATAAGGAAAATTTTTATCGCCTGTTGGAGAAAACTGGAGACGAAGATAACCTTGCCGAGGTAGCAGCAGATTATATTCTGGCCTCTATTGGTACTATGGACGGAGACGAATGGACCATTGCTTTTATTGAACCTCTGGTGTCTGCTGAAAATTTTG
>DAIMDR010000209.1:0-3764 GCA_036725705.1 Syntrophomonadaceae bacterium
CGTCCTATCCGTCTTCGTAGTCCTCTGCGTCATCGGGATCTTCGCGTCCCTCGCTCGGGGGAAGGTGAGGCGGAGGGGGTGAAGCCAAGTTTTAATATCCACAACATTAAATATTATTAATAATGAATATCTAGCACAATCTAATCATGTGGAAACTCACCAGTTATTTTAGCGAAAACGTTATTAATCCTAAGCACTAACCTCGGTATTCGATCTACAGGTAAATTGCATAGATTTAGAAAAGATCCAACTTGAAATTGGTAATTAAGCAAAACGTAGCATTAAATGCCAAATCTGGAATGACGCCAAATTTATAACGGTGATGCGAGTGAATCAACTTCACGATCCTGCCAGGCAAGCCAATTATCTTCGGCAATGCCTTGCTACAGATAAAATGTGCATAGGCCTTTTCCTTGGTGCGGGCTGTCCGTATTCCATAAAAGTTGAGAATTGTGGTAAAATGATACCTTTGATCCCGGACATTGGCGGCCTTACTCAAACTATATGCGATAAAATGAATGAATCTAGAGATTATAAAAAATCCTTTACAAAGGTTTTATCCAACTTTAAAAAAGATGGCCATGGCAACCCCAATATAGAAGACATTTTGACCCATATAAGATCTCTTGAACAAGTAGCTGGCACTGACTCAGTGCGCGGATTAAACGCAGATCAACTAATTGAATTGGATAAACATATCTGTAATGAGATCTCAATTTTGATGAAAAAGTCATTACCAGATACTAAATCTCCATATCATAAAATAGCTTCCTGGATTGGTGCAATACATAGAGATTCAGCTATACAAATATTTACTACAAATTACGACCTTCTCATGGAACAGGCATTGGAAGATTTTAGGGTTCCTTTTTTTGACGGCTTCTCGGGATCATTCCATCCATTCTTCGACCCACAAACAATGGAAGAAGATGATTTACCACCTAGATGGGTGAGGTTATGGAAGCTACACGGTTCGATAAACTGGCGTTTAGAATCACACGAAAATGTAACTCGCTCCGAGGAGCTCGAAGTCGCACAGATGCGAATAATCTATCCATCCCATTTAAAATACACTGAAAGTAGGAAAATGCCATATTTTGCGATGATGGATCGTCTTCGTGCTCTCTTCAAAAAACAAAGCATCCTCATTACTAGTGGCTATTCTTTTCAAGACCAGCATATCAACCAAACTCTAATGGAGGGCATCAAGAGTAATCCAAAATCTAATATATTTGCTCTTTTATATGGAAAATTAGAAAGCTATCCACAAGCCATTTCACTTTCTTCGACTAATCCAAATCTTAGTTTATTGGCCCTCGACGAGGCAGTGATTGGAACAAAACGTGCGTCTTGGATCGAGCAAAAAGAGGAGGATTTAACAGAGATACCATATGCAGTCGATTGGATAGATACAATAAATTCAGAATATATATTGAATAAGCAAGCTCAATTCAAGCTGGGTGATTTTATGAATTTTGGCTCGTTTCTCGCAGATATGATTGGGGATAGTAAGCTATTTTAGGGGTAAAATGCCAAAAAATCCAACCTTACTTGGCACAGTTCAGGACGTGCAAGGAGCAACAATCAGTATCGAGTTATCGGAGGATACGATAACGGGACTGGCTTTTATAAATGGCCATGGTTATCGTATAGGACAAGTGTCAAGTTTTGTCCGAATACCTATAGGATATATCGACTTATTCGGCATTGTATCACAAGTTGGAGCTAGTGCACTGCCAGAACGCTTATCATTATCTGAATCGCATGGTCATCGTTGGATGACAGTACAGCTTATTGGGGAAAGCTATCAGCGCGGAGAATTCAAACGAGGTCTATCCCAATTCCCAACAATAGGTGACACGGCACATCTGGTTACCGAACAAGATCTTGCAAGAATATATGGAAGACCCGATGCCCCAAATTTTGTTAAAATTGGTCACCTTGCAAGTGCAGAATCGATACCTGCATTAATTGATATTAATAAATTATTAACAAGACATAGTGCAATTGTAGGCGCGACAGGTGCAGGAAAATCAACCACGGTTGCAGGTTTGCTTTTGTCGCTAGCTGACAAGAAAAAATATCCTTCTGCCAGGATAATTATTATAGACATTCATGGTGAATATTCATCGGCTTTAAATGATCATGCTACTGTCTTCCGCATAAATCCGGACATTAATAAAAACGAGGAACCACTTTTCGTTCCTTACTGGGCGATGACCTTTGACGAATTATTGCCTATTACGTTGGGCTCTTTGGATGATGCGAGCAGAGGTGCTCTGTTAGAGAAAATAATGTCTCTTAAATTGGCCACGATAGCGTCACATCCAATGTCTGAAATATCCTCAAACAATCTCACGGTTGATACTCCGATACCGTTTAGCTTGCATAAACTCTGGTTTGATCTACATTGTCTAATTAATGCTACTCATACATCGGCTGGCAGCGGTCAATCTGCAGATACGATGGCGTTTGAGTTAGATGAAAATGGAAATCCTGTACAAATAGGCGATGCAATGAAAGTAATAGCTCCTAGATTTAAACCGCAAAATCTGGCGAGTGGGGCTGAAAAAATATACCTCAGTGGCAGTGCACTCAATTTACGCCGTCCTCTCGAGAGTTTGGCATCTAAGCTTAGAGACACTCGATTTGATTTTCTGTTCAGGCCTGGACTTTGGACACCAAATATTGAGGGTAAAACTGAAGAGGATCTCGATTCACTATTAGAAAAATGGTTCGGAGGTCCACAGCCAATTACAATATTGGATTTATCTGGCGTTCCAATAATGATATTAACTAATCTTGTAAGTGTCTTACTGCGGATAGTTTATGATTCGTTATTCTGGGGTCGAAATCTATCGGAAGGTGGACGGGAACGGCCAATATTAATTGTATTGGAAGAGGCTCATGTTTATCTCGGGCAAAATGACACAGGTCCTGCGGCTGCCGTGGTGAAAAAATTCGTTAAAGAAGGTAGAAAATATGGGATAGGGGCAATGATTGTTAGCCAACGCCCTTCAGAGATCGATGCAACAATATTATCTCAATGTGGGACCATATTTTCTATGCGGCTATCAAATCCTTCTGATCGCGCACATGTAACAGGTACCGTCTCCGATAACTTGGAAGGGTTATTCAATTCGCTTCCAATTCTTAGAATAGGTGAAGCAATAATAGTTGGGGAGGCGGTTCATTTACCGGTAAGAACCATAATTGACCCGCCACCTGCAAATAGAAGACCAGACAGTTGCGACCCGCTAGTATATGACAATAGTGGTCCGGGTGGATGGAATAGAGAAAAAGAGAAAAGCGATTACACAGAAATGGTAACTATGTGGCGAAAACAACAATATCGTTCGCCACGCTTAGTTGATAATGCTGCTGAAATAAACAGAACGGATGAGGTAAAAGAATGAATCGAATTCCGGTCGAATCATCAAATATTATGAGCATAGGATACGATCAAGTTACTCAAACCCTTGAGGTAGAATTCCATAAAGGCAGAATCTACCAGTATTTTGATGTTCCACAAGCGGTATATGAGGAATTTATTTGTGCCGGTTCGAAGGGTGCATATCTAGCTACCCAAATAAAAGGCTATTATCGCTATGCGAGAGTTTAGGAATGCTTAATTGGCGAGAGGATATATCTGACCTCCAAAGAACTATATCCATCAGAGCTAGATGAGAATATCTAGCTCTCTTTCTCCTCACCCTCTCCCTTCTTCTCCCGGCCGTACCCCTCCTTTATCGCCTCCACCATCT
>DAIMDR010000210.1:0-3758 GCA_036725705.1 Syntrophomonadaceae bacterium
GAAATGCCTGACGGCACTCCGCAAAAGCTGCTGGATATAACAAAGATGAAAAAACTGGGCTGGGAAGCCGGAACCTCTTTAGAGCAGGGAATCTTAAAGACTTATCAGTGGTATGTTAATCAACTTACTGTATAATTGCTTAGAAAAGGGATGGTTTTCGATGATTTAATTATGGAGTATGAAATGTAAATGTAGCCTCAGGGAGGGGTGTAGAGACTTTGAATGACCAACCAAAAGTAAGTGTTATCACGGTATGCTTAAATAGCGCGAAAACTATACGCGATACCATAGAAAGTGTTATTAATCAGGCCTATCAGAATATAGAATACATAATTATTGACGGAGATTCTTCTGATGGTACGATAGGTATCATAAAGGAATATGAATCTCATATAGCTAAATGGGTTAGTGAACCGGATAACGGCATTTATGATGCAATGAATAAAGGTATTGAGATGGCGACGGGTGAGATTATTGGATTAGTAAACTCAGATGATTGGTTAGAAATAGATGCTATCAGAAGTGTTGTGAAAATGTATCTGCTGCATCCATATGGAGATGTTTTTCATGGTAAAGTAAGAGTTGTTGATAAATCAAAAGGTATTAAATATGTTGTTAGTTCATCTGAAGATGTTTATAAACAAAATAACTATAAAATGCAAATACCGCATGGAGGTGTGTTTATTACAAAAAAATGTTATCTGGATCAGGGACTATATGATATTAATTATAAAATTGGAGCTGACCATGATTTATTATTACGTTTAATAGAAAAAAACAAAAGCTTTGTGTTTGTAAATCAAGTAATAAGTAACATGAGTACAGGTGGAATAACTTCAATTCAATATACAGAAACCTTTAAAGAACATAGAGAAATAAATATCAAGCATGGACAAGGAGTTATAAAATCCTGGGATCAGTATATAAAATCAATTTGTAAAACATATTTGGTTAAAGTATTAGTAACCAATAGAACATTGGCTAAAATGTATGAGAACTATAAGACATAGACACGGGGACGGTTCTCTTGTCTGCCCTGAATGGCAGACAAGAGAACCGTCCCCGCGTCTATGTCTTATGGGGGAGGAAACGGGTATGAATATATGTGTGATTGGTTCCGGATATGTTGGCCTGGTGACGGCCGCCTGTTTTGCTGAGATGGGTAATCAGGTCTGGTGTATGGATAATGATGCGGAAAAAATTAATCGGCTCAGGAGGGGAGAGATTCCAATTTACGAACCGGGTTTGCAGGATCTGGTTGAGAATAACCTGAATGATGGCCGGTTAAATTTCACTACCAGCCTTAAAGAGGGGCTGCAAGACTGTCAGCTCTGTTTTATTGCCGTTGGTACTCCACCCCGCGAGGATGGGTCAGCCGATATTTTTCATGTTTTGAATGTGGCTGGGCTAATCGGGGAGTTGATGGAACAGGATATGATTGTGGTTAATAAATCTACTGTTCCGGCAGGTACTGCTGTCCTGGTAAGGGAGACGATTCAGCAGCAGCTTCAGTTGTGCGGCAAGGAAGATTTGCAGTTTGAGGTGGTTTCCAATCCAGAATTTCTGAAACAAGGGGCTGCCGTAGAAGATTTTATGCGTCCGGATAGAATTATCCTGGGAGTTGATAGTCCCGAGGTTGCCGAGCTGATGACCAGGTTATATGAACCATTTACCCGTAATAATCATCCCATTATCATTATGGATGTAAAATCAGCTGAAATTACCAAATATGCAGCTAATGCCATGCTGGCTGCCCGGATCAGCTTTATGAATGAGCTGGCCGGGTTGTGTGATGCCATTGGGGCTGATATAGCCCAGGTACGCAGGGGGATTGGGTCTGATAGTCGGATTGGTATGAATTTTTTGTACGCCGGAATAGGTTATGGCGGTTCCTGTTTTCCCAAGGATGTGAAGGAGTTAATCCATACCGGACAGGTTAACGGTGTGCATATGGATATTATGAGCGCAGTAGACAAGGTTAACCATCGGCAGAAGCATTACCTGCCGAAAACGATAATTGCCCGATTGGGAGAGGATTTACACGGGAAGATATTGGCTGTGTGGGGACTGGCTTTTAAACCTTTAACCGATGATATGCGGGAGGCTCCTTCTATTACTATAATAAATGATTTGCTGGAACGGGGTGCCAGGATAAGGGCTTATGATCCGGCTGCGATGGAAAAAGCCCGTGCTATCTGGGGGGTGGATCATCCTGGAATAGAATTTGTTGACCACATGCTGGAGGCAATCACTGGAGCAGATGCTTTGCTGTTAGTAACCGAGTGGCGGCAATTTCGGCAGGTTGATTTTCAAGAGATTACGGCTTTGATGAAAACCCCGCTGGTATTTGATGGCCGTAATCAATATGAACCTTTACATATGAAAGAGATGGGTATTGAATATTATTGCATCGGGAGAAATTGCTATGTCAGGTAAGCGTATACTGGTAACGGGCGGGGCAGGTTTCATAGGCACTCATTTATGCCATAAATTATTGGAGCAGGGGCATGAGGTGTTTTGTTTGGATAACCTATTTACCGGAAGCCGTGAGAATATAAGCGGGATGATGGACAATCCCCGTTTTCATTTCATATTTCAGGATGTTTCCTCTGAACCAGGGGGACGGTTCTCCTGGTTTCATTCAAATTCGGTTAACCAGGAGAACCGTCCCCCTGGTTACGAAGAGATATATAATCTTGCTTGTCCGGCCAGCCCGGTTCACTATCAGTATGATCCGGTAAAAACTATACAGACCAGTGTGCTGGGAGCCATAAACGTACTGGAATTGGCAAAAGAAACGGGCGCCCGGGTTCTGCAGGCTTCCACCTCCGAAGTATATGGTGATCCGCTGGTTCATCCCCAGAGGGAGGATTATTGGGGTAATGTTAACCCGATCGGTATCCGCAGTTGTTATGATGAGGGCAAACGCTGTGCGGAGACCCTGTTTTTTGATTATAACCGGCAGTATGGGGTAGATATAAAGGTGGTGCGTATTTTTAACACTTATGGTCCTCTGATGCGTCCGGATGATGGTCGGGTTATCAGCAATTTTATTGTCCAAGCGCTAAAGGGCGAGGACCTGACCGTTTATGGAGACGGCCAGCAAACCCGCTCCTTTTGCTATATCGATGATTTGTTGGAGGGTTTGGTAACCATGATGGCAAAACCAGATTTTACAGGCCCGGTTAATTTGGGTAATCCGGTGGAAATCACCATGTTGGAATTGGCCGACAGGATTTTGAAAATAACCGGTTCAAAGTCCAGGGTGTGCTTCAAACCCCTTCCCGCGGATGACCCTAGGGAACGCTGTCCGGATATCAGTCTGGCCCGAACCCGGTTAGGCTGGAAACCGCAAGTAGATTTACAGCAGGGATTAAGGAGAACGATTGAATATTTCAGGGAAAATAGACAAGGGGACGGTTCTCCTGTCTGCGTTTGGTGATTCTCTCAGACAAGAGAACCGTCCGAATAGACAAGGGGACGGTTCTCCTGTCTGCGTTTGGTGATTCTTTCAGACAAGAGAACCGTCCGAGATCACTGAAAAAGTACCATAAATGTCATCCTTAGGAGCTGCAGGCGACGAAGGATCTCTTTTAAAGACCGTAATATTGGGGTTAAGCCAATGAGATTCCCCCCAAGGGACTTCACCCTCACGGGTACCACCGATACACCCTGTCGGGTGTAATTAATGTTGCCGATGCTCCCCGGCACTCAGCCCGATTATGAACTGGGTTAATGTTAAATTACTTACTCTGAGT
>DAIMDR010000211.1:0-3751 GCA_036725705.1 Syntrophomonadaceae bacterium
TTTCGGCACTTTATTGGAAAGTAAGTCTTTATATTCTGACACGGTGATATATTGAGATCGCTAATCATGAAACTGATAGAACATAGCTATCAAGGTTTTATGATGTATTAGGATAACCGGTGGACACCCCGCTGAGCCTAAAATAAGGAGGGAATCACATCAATGAGAAAGAGTGGCATTATATTAATTGTTACATTTATGTTTGTTTTAGTTTTCGGCTCCTTTGCTTCTGCTGACCAAGAACTGGATTTAGACAAGCTTAGTTATCAGGAAATTAAACAGTTTAGCGAGAATGAATTAAAACAGCTTACCGATCAATTACTACAATTAAGCGAAGACGAAAGACTGGTTTTCATTAATCGGATAGGGTATGAACAAGTAGCCGATAACCCGGCTCTGGCTTTGGGAATTCCATTTACTGATCAAGAAGCGCAAGAAGCTGACGAGAGCTATGAGGCAGTAAAGAAGTTTGCAGACACTTCTATTTATGTACCAATATTAAGAGAACAATTTGGAGAGCAAGGGCAAAATAGCACGACTGCAACTACATTATTACCAATTGGGACTCCTGGTTATTATGGCGCTGCAGACACAGGTTATAATTATGCAAGCGATGTTTCCCTTAGGACAAAAGCTGCCTGGGGAACAAGCGGAACAGGATGGATAGATGCAAGCAGCAATTATTTAATCCCTGGCGGAAAGGGATCCGGAGAAGCGTTAGGTTCAATAGGCAAATATGTTCAAATATCAGGATCCGGTACTAGGAGTGCCACAGCTACTATTAAGGGCAACTATTCAGTTGTAATGCAAGCAAATGCTATTGTCCCAAACTTACCTGTAGGATTTGGTGCAAAGGCACGGGTTGAAGCGGAGATCTATGAATATGTTCCATCATCAGGTGCGCTCTATTTAATTAAAAGAGAAAATGTGTTAAACAAGTATCTTACGCTTTTGCCAATTCCCAACACATATAGTGGTACTATATCAAAAAATTTAACTGTCAATTTGCAAGCAGGCAAGACATATCTATTTCGTTTGTATGGTTATACCTCTGCAAGTGTAGAGAACTGGGAAGTCTTTTCTAATTCGACCTCAAATATGTGGAGTGGAGGATATGGTGGAAATGGTGTTGATTTTACATCACTACAAATTGGATGGAATTAGCAGTACATGACTTTTAAAAAATTAAATTAGGGAATATTTTCCTTATAATCTCCCATCTTCCTGAGGCAAATATTTAAAAGTTTGAAACATCCATTAATATTATGAAAATAAAAAATAAGCCCTAACAATATAACTTAAGTCCCTTGAAAGTCTCGGGAAGATGGACTTTTTATACGTACTGCAAGTTACAGGGGGGATAAATATTTAACATGTCCAAATCGGCTATTAACAGATTTTCAATATATCGCTTGACTTTTTCATATTTTTTGGGATTACCCGCGCTCAAGAACTACAGACATTTACCTTGGCCAGGGGTGACGTTATATTATGGTCTTAGTAAAAAGCTTGATAAAAGACATATACGGTATATTGATAATGATAAAATACCACATACTTTAAAAAATATTCGTACTATTGCCATTATAGGATTAATAGTATTTTTTATACTTGGTTATTTAAGAATAAATTTTGAACAGTTACTCAATCTTAAGGTACTCGGCTTTTTAATAATAGTCTATATATTCCCCGCATTTTTTTCCGTAAAAAAAGAAAATGAAGATGATTTTAAGATAACCTTGTCCATAATAAAATCGTTACCTGAAGAGCAACTGAACAAGGCGTTGGATTCATTAGAAGAATCTGAGCAAATGCTTGTTAAACAAAGATTTGGCCTTAAGAAGGGCGACGTACCTCTTTCAATATATGAGCTAGCTGATATAAACGACATGGATTATTCCGATATAAAGAAGAATTTAATTTCAGTAGATAATAAGCTTTTTGCTGCTCTTGAAACTATAATGTCCCCGTCTGTCAAGACACAATTTTGGAACTATTAAGATAAATCCCCCGGTATGCACTACCGTAAAAATTCATCACGCTTTCGGCACTCTGCTGGAAAGTACACGTGGTAAACTAATTCGTTGACATTCAGCCTACTACACTACCTGTTGCGGTTACTGATTGTATTCTACAGTGTGGTAAAGGAGGAGCACGATGAACAGGAAGAAACAGACACTTTCTCTGGGGGCAGCACTTTTGATTCTGGTTATGGCCGGGGTTTATATGTTTTACCAGAGCAATGATAAAGGCGGTGAGCCAAGCCTAACCGTTTCCCAAGCAGCAAAAATATTTGAACAGCAAGATATTCATTTGACCAAAATCAGTGACCCTGAAGCGGAAATGATAAACGGAGTACGACCGGTTACATATTTTATCGGCGGCACCAAAAGCAAACTGCACATTTATCAGTATGATTCCATTGGAGAGCGCGTAACGGCTTCTGATATTCAGAAGGAAAAGGTGGGGGAGCTCTACTTTTATAATGCCGTCAATACGGCCAAAAACCTCCTGCTGATTGTTGAGCTTGAACCGATAGAGGAAGAAAATATGACGGCTGAATACTGGGAACCGATCGGTAAAGTATCCAGAACTGTTTTCGAGGAACTCAATGATGCCAAGGAAATTATCTATACCGGTACCGGCACCAATTGGTCATCTAATACCACGGTCAAATACTATGAATACTTTTATAAAGACCAAATGGCCACTTTACGGCATGAAAGCTGGAACCAGACCACTTCTACTCTGCAGTACCTGGGTGATGATATAGCATCGGTGGAAGATGTTTACTATGAGTATCAGCTGGGTTCCCATGGGGGTTCCGGAAGCGGGTTGACCATACAACCGGACGGAACAGTAGGACTGGGCTCATCAGGGGGCAGCGGTTCAATTCCCCGTAAGGATGACACGGTCACCTTTACGATCAGATGGAATGACCAGACCGAAACTTTCACTGCCCAGGCTGTAGATTAAACAAATAGTTCATTAGCCTAGTTATTTTCTTGTGCGTAGTTTTACGGAGGAACAGAAGACGCAATTGAATCAAAGAGGACCATCACTTGACCTATTACGCCTTTGTTTGTACAATATTCTGTACGGAGGTGATGTTTGGTGCTGGCTGTAAACTATTCTACACTGCGTGAAAACTTAAAAAAATACTGCGATGTCGCCAATCAGGATCTCGAAACCATAGTTGTTACCAGAAAAAGCGGCGGCAATGTAGTGCTGATTTCTGAAAGTGAATACAATAATCTTTTAGAAAACCTATACATTAGAAGTAACCCTGAATACTACAACAAGCTGCTGCGCTCCATTGAAGAATTGAAATCAGGAAAGACAGTTAATGCGGAGCTTTTGGATGAATAAGGTTTTCACGAAAACGGCCTGGGAAGAATACTTATACTGGCAAAACGAAAACCGACAAATCCTAAAACGTATCAACGATTTAATAAAAGACATCGAACGTAATGGCAATACGGGCATCGGTAAACCAGAACCCATGAGACACGAATTGTCGGGTTATTGGAGCAGAAGAATCAACAATGAGCACAGACTGATATATTCTATTGAAGGAACCAACATAAACATCATTTCCTGCCTGGGCCACTATTAACTAAAATCCTTACCAAAATATGCGGTCTTCCGGGCCAAAACCCCCAATAGACAAAAAAATATCCCCAAGGGGAGCCAGCAAGGTACAATGCCCCCTTATACTCAATCGTTTCTCTTGGATTGAAGTAAGGATAAG
>DAIMDR010000212.1:0-3736 GCA_036725705.1 Syntrophomonadaceae bacterium
GATTTTCACGGATTTATATTATTTATTATTTATTTTAAATGTCTAGACGCTGATTACGCGGATAGCGCGGATTTACGCAGGTTTTTTAATAAATAGACACAGATTAACACAGATTTTATGATGGATTTTCACGGATTTATATTATTTATTATTTATTTTAAATGTCTAGACGCTGATTGCGCGGATTTACGCAGTTTTTTTAATAAATAGACACAGATTAACACAGATTTTATAATGATTTTCACGGATTTTTTATAATTATTATTATTGGTGGTTAGCTACAATCGGGGTATTTCTGCGGATACTCTTTATTCTTTCTAGAATTTATTAATCAAAATTCTCAATTGGAGCTCGGTGATATTGGCAATAAAAAGATATATCGCCGGGCTCTTTTTTCATGTATGATATAAAGGATTTTATATGTCGAATAGAGAAGAAGTTTACCTGATTCGCAAAATATCTGTAGAATTTTACAAAGTTATCGTGAAACAAGCCGAAAGCTTCAGGATATTTAGAAGACTTCATTTAATTGCGGGTTTATTATATTTAAAAGGAGTAATGCCTTATATGATGAGATTGATTTCCCGGATTTATTATTGGATAACTGGCTGGAAACTAAAGGGACGATTACCCGACGACATTAGAAAATGTATCATAGTAGCTGCGCCGCACACCAGCAATTATGATTTTGGCTATTCAAGAGCTGCCTTTTATATTATGAAACGCGAGGTCAGGTATTTAGCCAAACAGGAATTGCTGGACTCCTTTGGAGGGTTCATTTTCCGATACACCGGAGCAATTGGGGTAGACAGGAAAAACCGGAAAGACATGGTTAAGCATATGGTTGATTTATTCAATCGATTCGATGATATGGTAATTATGTTGTCACCGGAAGGAACCCGTGAACTTAACAACAAGTGGAAAACCGGGTTTTACCATGCTGCGTTGGAAGCCAAAGTGCCGATCGTATTAAGTTATCTTGACTATAAGCATAAGATTGCCAATGTGGGTTTTTCATTTCATCCAACCGGAGATTTTGAAAAGGATATGGAGCAGGTCAAAGAATTCTATCAGGGTATCACTCCCCGGAATCCAAATAACTTTGTACTAAACATTTGTTAATCATAATGGCAAGCAAGGAGAATTGTTGTATTTTATTTTATTAATTAAAAATTAATCTTTGTATAGTTAACCAGGAAGTTTATCTTCCTGGTTTTCCATTTTATATGCAAATTAGTTATAATAATATCCTGGTTTACCAATCATTGGAAAGGAGGGAAATTCACATAAAAATCAGGCGTCACCCGGGGGAGGGAGACGCCTGATTTTAATAGGAGGGGCATATAATTTTCAAAATAATCTGACGCTATGTTTATAATAAATAATTTATGGAATTATGTCAATATGAGAAGTTTTATGTCTATTTTAGTTAAATCTGACGAAGCCACAATATTATTAATGGAATTATTAGACACGGAAATATTCATAATAGTAATTATACAACATTAGGATTATAATTGCTTTAGAATATTTAGCTACATTGGGTTATGCCAAACTTAAGGAGGACATTTATGAGTTATACTACTGGACTTACAATGAATCAGGCCTTTTATCAGACAACAAAAGCTTTCCCCCAGCGTACAGCACAGTTGTTCAGTAAAGAAGTTTACCCTAATGATAATGATGGTCATTTTACCTGGGCGCAGTTACAGGAACGGGTGGAAAAAATAGCATGCGGGTTAATGACTTTAGGTATTGAACCTAAGGAAAGGATAGGCATTATTGCCCGCAACAGCCCTTACTGGACCCAGGCTGATATTGCCATTGTTAATTGTGGAGCAGTTATAGTTACCGTATTTCCTACCCTGTCATTTAATGAAATCTGCTATATTGTCAACGACTCGGAAAGTCGTTATCTTTTTGTAGGTAGTATTGATATTTTGGATAGAATACTACCGGAATTTGAGAAACTGCCCGGTGTGGAAAAAATTATTTTGATGGATATGAATTATAAGTCTGGGGATCCCAGAGTAATTTCAATACGAGATTTAATTAAGCTGGGAGAGGACAACTTTAAGGAAATATATCCCCAATACCAAAAACGGAATAAGGCGATTACCGCTGATGACTGGGCGACTATTTTATATACTTCCGGAACTACCGGTCAGGGTAAAGGAGTTATTCTTACCCATAAAAGTTTTTCATCGCGTATGGATGGGGTTTATAATTTCTTTATTGAAGCTGGTCATGGTATTAATGAAGAAGATCGGGTGTTGTCTTTTTTACCCTTATCACACATATTTGACCGGGGCTGCTCGCAGTGGATGGCTATTTGGGTAGGTGCTTCCATAGCTTATGCAGATAGTACAGCTACATTGCTGGAGGATTTGGTGAAGTATAATCCTACCTGGTTCTCATGTGTACCGCGTCTCTATGAAAAAATCTATATGACCCTGCAACAACAATTAGCCGGTAGTGCAGCCAGGAAAAAGCTCTTTGACTGGGCATTGAAGGTCGGAGGAGAGGCCTTGCAATATAGAATGACGGAAAATGGCGGCTATAATATGACCCATGAATATGATCTTAGGGCGCAGCTGCCATTGAGTTTGCGTATAAAATATAATCTGGCCGACAAGCTGTTTTGCAAAGTAAGAGGTCTGTTTGGCAATCGTTTCCGCTTTGCTTTTTCCGCCAGCGCCGGCATAGCTCCGGATTTACTGAAGATTTATTATGCAATGGGAGTTCCAGTCCTTGAAGGATACGGCCTTACAGAAACTACCAGTGCCTGTATATATAACCCGATGAAGGCGGCCAAACCTGGAACCATAGGTGTAACTCTTAATGGCGCAAAAGTGCGGCTTGCTGAAGATGGCGAATTGGAGACTGCTGGGGCTGGACTGTTCATAGGTTACCTGAACAAACCGGAAGAAAATGAGGCTGCTTTTACTCCGGATGGCTGGTTTAGAACCGGGGATCTGGCAGTTGTAGACCGGGATGGATATTATCGTATCGTTGACCGTAAAAAAGCCATTATCTGTCTGGCCATAGGCAAGAATGTGGCTCCGGCCAAAATTGAAAACTTGTTTGCCACCAGTCTGGCGGTGGAACAAATTTTCCTGATTGGAGATGAAAGAAATTATATTACGGCACTTATCGTTCCCAACTTTACTTATTTTATGGAGCAGTTTGATAAACAGGGAATTAATTATGATAAGTCCAAACTGGTTTATGCTGATGTAGCCGGGGCTAATTTGTGTGTTGAAGTTGGAGATGAGTTTGTTAATCAGCCACTGTTGAAACAAATGGTGGAAGAAGCTGTGCAACAGGCTAACAAAGAACTGGAAGGTTTTGAGTCGGTTAAAAAATACAGCATCTTAACCAAACGGTTTACAGAAGATAATGGTCAGTTGACACCCACCCAAAAGACTAAAAAGCGTGTAATTCTTAAAGATTATGCGGAGCTGATAGATTCTCTTTACTAGTTTTGACCAATTTGATTACAAGCTATAAAATATTAATAGTAATGGCAGGAAGGATTACGGGAAATTAATCTCTTTTTGCCAACTGCAAAATCGACGTTATGCTTTTAACCGGACATGGTTTCAATTATTTTTCAGGGGGTGAATCGTATCAGGTATTTGGTGTAATGATATTAACATGTGCCGGTTCCGGAAAGCACTCAACATTATTAATTAAGGGAGATGTGTGTATGTCGTACGAATATGTCATTGAAGAC
>DAIMDR010000213.1:0-3706 GCA_036725705.1 Syntrophomonadaceae bacterium
CGTAAAACTTGAATGGGAAGATAAATCCAGCAATGAAACTAATTTTATAATCGAGCGTAAAGGGCCGGGAATGGCGCCCAACGAAGAAATTGCAACTGTAAACGCTAATGTAACCACCTTTACTGATACCGGCTTAACTGCGGATACTGAATACATGTATCAGGTACGAGCCAGTAATCAAAACGGAAAATCAAATTTTGCCGGACCGGTAACTGTGCAGACCAAAGCAGCAATAGTATTGCCGGTTATAACCCTGGCAGCTCCAACGGAACTTAAAGCTGACAGCGTTACCAATACCAATGTGGTGCTAAGCTGGAAGGACAACTCGGATAATGAGAGCGGCTTTAAAATCGAACGGGCTACCGGCAGCGGCACCTATACCGAACTGGCAGCTGTAGCAGCAGGAATTGTCAGCTATACTGACCCCTCAGTAATCCAAGGCAACGCTTACTCCTACCGGGTTAGAGCCTGGAACAGCAATGAAAACTCAGCTTATTCCAATACCGTCACCGTAAACATAGCTGCTGGAACGACACCGCCGGCAGAAACAGAAACCAAACCACCTACTGGTAGCCCGGAAACTACTCTGCGCTTTGTAATTGGACAGAGTAAATACAGCTGGAATGGTACCAACCAACCTATGGATGTTGCTCCGATAATCAGGGAAGGCCGTACCCTGTTGCCGGTACGCTATGTAGCCGACCCTCTGGGGGCACAGGTACTATGGAATGAAGCTGAACGCAAAGTATCTATAAAAACTGCCAGTAAAACCATAGAACTATGGATTAACAACAACACCGCCACCGTAAACGGTACTAAAGTGCTAATTGACCCTAACAATACAAAAGTAATGCCGGTTGTAATCCCTCCGGGCAGAACCATGCTGCCGCTAAGATTTATTGCCGACAACCTGGACTGTAATGCGGAATGGAACGATGCCAACAAAGAAGTAATTGTTACTTATCCTAAATAAATAAACCTGCATCATCCATAACAAACAGCAACCCCGCCGGAATAAAACCCGGCGGGGTTAGTTATCTTGTCAATTATTCCTGTATAAGAATGTGAGCATGAGCAGCCACATAAATCGTTCCGGGAATACCACTTACATCAACAATAAAGGTATGGGTCGTAAAATAGCTGCCAGGAGTATATTTATATGGAAAACTTCCCGGTGCGCTGCTGGGCGGAATAACATCACCGACATATAGCTGTACCTGGTTCATTACATAAGGAAAGTCGGTTGTGTAGGTTACCAATAAGTTACTATCCTGACGGAGAAGATTTACTGTTCCTACAGGAATTTTAGTATTTCCTAACCCGAGGATAACGGTTAATTCTATTTCGGGAGGATCTAAAGTTATATATTGGGCATTTCCGGTTCCGTATTCAATTCCTACCGCCCATGCGGAACCCAGATCAACAAATATCGGTGGAGGGGAGGGAGTGGGGGGTATATCCAGGATATCTTCAAGTTTAAACTGGAGGATCATCTGTTTTTTTATAACTGTTTGCATCATACGCCGTACTTCGCGGTTGACTGAAAGCAAGCCTGAAATGGAGTTTGCAGTTATAGATAAACCGGGAAGAGTTCCCAGGGTAGCCTGAAGTTTTTCAGCCTCAGCATTAATAATATGAGATAAGCCAAGTTCTTCGAGGGCTACGGAGGCTAACAAAAGGTTAACCACTTGACTTCTATTAATGCTGATAGAGTAAAGGAGATGTTAAATAGTGACCGACTACTCTGACCTGTCTTTTTATGACCAGGACTATTTTGACCGGGGTTGCCATTCAGGGAAAAGCAACTATCTGGATTATTCCTGGGAACGAATTGGCGGAGAAGTAGAAAAAACAGCAGCGCACATCATTAAACAATTTGCTCCGGCTAAATCATTAGATGTAGGATGCGCCAAGGGTTTTCTGGTTAAAGCTCTTTATGAGCGGGGGGTTGATGCCTACGGTATTGATGCTTCCGAATACGCAGTATCAAAAGTACCGGAAACAGTTATCGACCGGGTAAAGCTGGGGATGGCTTCGGATTTGCCCTACCAGAGCGATGAGTTTGACCTGGTTACAATCTTGGATGTATTGGAACATATACCCGAAGAATCCGCTGACCAGACCTGTGCTGAATTATTACGCGTTTCCAGCCACCTGGTTCTGGTATATGTTGTAACCAGACATGAGCCGGATGACATTGATCCTTCCCACATAAACATTAAACCCCGGGAATGGTGGGAAGCAAAATTTATGCAGCTGGGCGGGAAGATATGCCCGATCAATACCATTTATAATCCCGACATATGGTGGTTCAATTTAATCGACCGCTTAATCCTGGTGCAAAAATAAATCTTACTACTGACCAAGCTAATTAGGAGGTGCCCTGGTGAATCAAAACCAAAAGAACCTATCCCTGGCCATGATCGTAAAGGACGAGGAAGATTGTATAAAAAGATGCCTGGACAGCGTAATTAATTTGGTAGATGAAATAATCATTGTCGACACAGGCTCAACAGACAAAACCGTAGAAATTTGCCAATCCTGTAATGCCCAGGTTTTCTCTTACCAGTGGAACAACGACTTTGCTGCAGCCCGTAACTTTGGACTGGATAAAGTTACCCGGGATTGGATCTTGTGGCTGGATGCAGATGAAGAAGTAGCAGAAAACAGAAATCAAATAAACCAAGGGTCGCTCTTTGATGATTATGACGCACTCTCTATCCCGATTATTAACTTCTATGGTGAGAAAATTGACCATGATCAGGTGGTGCAAATAGGCCAACCCAGGCTTTTCAGGAACCACATGGGTTTCCGTTTTGAAAACAAGGTTCATGAGTGGCTGAATCTTACCTCTGCCTATGAACAGGACCGGGTAGGGTTTTTAGATTTAAAGATTTATCATTACGGTTATATGAACTCCCAGGTAGATAATAAACAGAAATTCAATCGGAATGTCAATTTATTACTGCAGGAATTAAAAGATGAAGAGGAAGCCTTTCTGGCATATATTAAAGCATTAATGCTGGCGAATAATTTTACACCAGCCCGCGAAGCTCTTGATAAACTGATAAATACGTATCCAGCCCTCGCCAATCACGCGAAACATCTCAAACCTGAGTTTAAGAGACTATTATCAAGTGAAACAATTTTATAATGGAGGGATTTATCAAAATACCATCCACTTAATAAATGTCACGCTGAGCTTAATAAAGAGTCTAAACTCGTAACTATAAAACTTATATTTAGTAACCAGACCCTGCTTAACAACATAGTATAAGGTAGATTATGTAAAAAGGAGGGATTATTTAAATGTCACTACCAACTATTCCAACTATTACCCCATCCATCAGCATTAATAGAAGCCAGGTTATTAACCTTCTGTTAGCCTCTATAGCCCTGGAAGAAATTGGCTTAGCCCATCTTATTAATGCTGAAGGGGAAAAATTGCAGGCTGTATTGGGAACGCTTCCGGGTCTATCCATAACCGCAACCTCCATTTCAGGATTACTCTCCGTCAACCGTGAAGTAAGAAGGACCTTGCAAACCATTCTAAAAAAACAAATGCTGCTTGAATTTAAACTGGAGGATATCCTCGATATTCCTCTCGGCTAAAACTATATTCCAGTAATTGTTTCCGGTTATTTGGCAGAGTCTATACTCTGTCAAATAACCATTTTGGTTACAAAAACCCCTCCGGCGAATCTTA
>DAIMDR010000214.1:0-3705 GCA_036725705.1 Syntrophomonadaceae bacterium
GCATTAATCATAACCCCCTCACCCAGGTTTGCAAGTGATACTGGATTAATTAGAATAATTAAGACCGACTGTCAGTTATTAATACTTCCCGGGCATCCGCCCAAAGGTTTTCCAATTGATAATAATCCCGTTCTTCCTCACGAAATACATGCAGAATTACTGAATTATAATCCAGCACACACCAGACTCCCTGTTGATGTCCTTCTTTACGCAACGGAAGAACTTCTTTCTCTCTTAAGACTTCCTCTACATGTTCGGCTATACCGCGTACCTGAAGAAAGTTTCTGCCGCTGACAATAACAAAGTAATCGGTAATTACCGTTAAATCGCTTACATCCAAAATAGTGATGTTCATAGCTTTTTCATCCAGGCAGGCTTCAGTAATTAATTTTACGATATCAATACCTTCCAACAAATATAACCTCCCTTAGTTATTATAACCATATTTTTTTTAAAAAAATTTCATTACCACATTATAAATAGGCATTTCGTACCTCTACTGTACGGGGATGAATCAGTCTTCTCCGGTCAAGGCAATAGCGCAGGGTAGTATCCAGACCAAACAGCATAGCTTCCTTCAGATCACGGTAAGCCAGGCATTTTAATCTGTCCTGCCCGGGATAATCCCTGCCCGGTTCAATCATATCGGCCAGATAAATAATTTCCTCCAGTTTGCTCATATCCAAACCACCAGTTGTATGCACTGCTACTGCTTTTAATATCTCCTGATCCTCAATCCCCAATTCCTGTTGCAGCAACCAGGCTCCGACCGGCGCATGCAACAAATCCGGAATCTGATAATCCATGGCATGCTGAATCAGTTTCCCCTTTTCAGCTGTAGATAACAACTCTTCTCCGGATAATCCTTTGGCATAATCATGTAATAATCCGGAAATATATGCCTTGTTAACATCCACTCCGAATATTTCCGCCAACTCCCTGGCTACCCGGGCGACTTCCAGCGAATGTTGGAAACGGGAAGAAGAAAGCCGCTGGTAAATTATTTCCTGCAATTGTTGTTCATTATACAATCATCTTTCTCCTTTCGCTGGTAAAGTCCATGGTCATTAACATATTGTTCAACCTGGGCAGGCAGGAGATATTTTATGGGTTGTCCCTCTCTTACCCGTTGACGAATATCGGTTGAAGAAATATCCACGCCGGGAATAGCCATTATATGGAGATTATCCCATAATTGCTGTGGTAGTTGCTGCAGAGACGGCATATCCAGGTCCAAAACATAATTAGGTCTTGTTACTACGATGAACTGGCACAGGGTAGATAGTCGAGCGATATCTTTCCAGCTATGCATCGATAACAGGGAGTCCATTCCCATTATAAAATAAAAGCTATCCTGTGGTTGTTGGCTGATAAAGTAATCTATGGTATCTATCGTATATGAATTACCCGGACGCTGCATTTCCAAATCAGATATAATAAAAGCCTGATTATCCTCAATAGCCAGACAGACCATCCGGTAACGATGATTTCGACTCAAAATGGAATTAAGTTCTTTGTGCGGGGGACGGGCAGCAGGCATAAAAATAACCCGGTCCAATTGGAACTGGTAGCGCGCGATTTCCGCTGCAACCAGATGCCCGTAATGGATGGGGTCAAATGTTCCTCCCAATATCGCCACTCTTTGTCCCGAATTCAAACTATCACCTTTATTTATGTAAATTCTATCCTAATAATAACTTTGCCGTTGTGAAAATGCAAATTACCTACACAGAGACTTTCCCCCGCCAATTAAAAACCCTATAATAGATTTAATAAACTACGGGAGAGAAAATTTTTTGAAAGAAGTAAAGCTGACTTTTCACAATAATGGTCTGCGCAGTTATATTGATATGGATTTATGCAGCCAATGTCCTCGGCAGGATGATAAAGGTTGCTGCGGGTATTACTCACCCGTTTTTTATCCCAGTGATTTTGCTTATCTCACTCAGTATCAGCCTGAATTGCTGGAAGAAATTCTTTCCCTGTCGCAGATTACTGTGCTGGATGCTTCAGTAACCGTTAATCACACAGTAGAAGCGCCCGGTTATCATTGTCATTTTCATAATACTGAAGGCGGCTGCCGTTTACCACAATTGATGCGGGAATCGGTTTGTCGCCACTTTGTATGCCCGGGAATAACCTGGGAGCAGGATGAAAAGTTTAAGCACTGGCAATATTTTTTTTCCCGGTTAAGCGATTACGAAATTGAACTTAATAACAAAATCAGCGAACAGTTAAAATCTGAAGGGCTCTCTCTAAGAAACCTTGAAAATCGCTCATTCTTTTTTAAGCGGGTACTGGAGATTTTTAATAAGGAAACCGCAGTCATGCCCGAATTTATCAATAAACTAAATAAGGAAGAGTCACTGACCCTGGCATGTGAAATAAAATATGGAGAGGACTGGACATTATAAAATCCAAATAAAATAAGCAGGAGGTTTAATATTATATGCAATGGGACCGTAATCGTAAAATTTTGGATAATGTACTGGATTCAATAGGTTTTACCCCGTTAATCAGGTTAAATCGCATCACTGCCGATATAAAGCCGGAAATATGCGTTAAACTTGAATATACAAATCCCAGCGGCAGTTTAAAAGACCGGGTGGTTAATCAGATTGTAAAAGCGGCCGAACAAAGGGGTGATTTAAAACCGGGAATGATATTACTGGAGGGGACCACCGGAAATACCGGTATATCCACCGCCATGGTTGCGGCTGCCCGCGGGTATCAAGCTATTATCGTAATGCCTCAGGGCATGAGTGAAGAACGCAAAAAGACGATTAGAGCTTATGGAGCAGAACTGGTGCTTACTCCCGGGGCCGAAACTGATGTGGATTTGGTACTGGAAGAACTGGATCGCATCAAAGCCCGTTATGGAGATAAAATATTTGAAATTGGTCAATTTGTGCGTGAAGATAATCTTAATGCCCATATTGAAAATACCGGACCGGAAATCTGGGAACAAACCAGGGGCGAAGTTGATATATTTATTATGTGTCAGGGCACTGGCGGCACGGTAACCGGCACTGCCAAATTCCTTAAAGAACAAAACCCGAATATAAAGGTTTTTATTTCCGAACCGGCTGATTCCCCGATACTTTCCAAAGGCCGTATCGGTCAACATAAGGTTCAGGGCATAGCTGACGGTCTTATCCCTGAGATTCTGGATTTGCAATATGTGGACGGTGTAGCCCTGGTGAGTTCTGAGGAATCAATTGAAACGGCACAAAGAATTGCTTGTGAGGAAGGGGTTTTCTGCGGAATTTCCTCTGGTTGCAATGTAGCTGCCGCAATCAAGGTTGCCCGGCGTTACCCGGAAGCTAAACGGATTGTAACCATTGTAAACGACAATGGTCTGCGTTACCTGTCCACCGATCTTTGCGGAAGCGAAGTCTGCCGGGAATTATTGGACCGCGATTATCAGCTTTCCGAAGCCGAGCTGAAGAAACTGGCCAGCTATAATTTGGAAATAATTGAGTAGGTTGTGAGGGCCTGATTCCAGATTTTCAGAACCAATATAGACACAGATTACACAGACCCTTCGGGCGCGATTTTCACTGATTTTTTATTGATTAAATCAGATTAAGATTAGTTATGGTGAGGCAGGTTTTAATTTGAGGGAATATTATTAATCAAATTCTAACCTGCCTGACTTATTTAATAATTAAGTTATCTCAGGGGGTTATGGTTAAGGCAAGCGCA
>DAIMDR010000215.1:0-3656 GCA_036725705.1 Syntrophomonadaceae bacterium
CACCCGACCGGGGTTACTCAGTTCACCATTACGGGACCGTTTCGGAATTACCTGCCGTCTGGATTTTTATCAGGATGAAGAATTGGCACTGATTATTAATCGGGCTGCCGCTATTCTGGGAATTGAGATTGAACCGGAAGGAGCTATTGAAATAGCAAGGCGTTCCCGAGGTACTCCACGGGTAGCCAATCGCTTGCTCAGGAGGGTTCGCGATTATGCTCTGGTAAAATCACATTCCATAATAAGCAGGGATACAGCCAACAAGGCCCTGCAAATGATGGAAATAGACGAATGCGGGCTGGATATGATGGACAGAATGATACTGGAATCAATTATTATAAAGTTTGGCGGTGGTCCGGTAGGACTGGAAACCTTAGCTGCTTCCGTTTCAGAAGAACAGGATACCATAACTGATGTATATGAGCCTTATCTGTTAAAACTGGGCTTGATTCAGAAGACTCCACGCGGTAGAATTGCACTGGAGCGAGCCTGGCGCCATTTGGGAATAGCTTATCAAAATGACAATAGTCCGGGGTTGTTTGAGTTCTAATAATGATCGGCTTTAAATATGGAGGAAATAAATGTCTGCTGAAAGTCAGCCCAAAGTATTGCTGCATATATGCTGTGGCCCCTGTGCAACTTATCCATTGCCCAAATTGCGTGATGAGGGTTTTGAGGTTATGGGTTACTATTACAACCCTAATATTCACCCCTATACCGAATACCTTAAACGACGCGAATCATTGGAAAAATATGCGGAAGTTGCTGAGCTTAAATTAATTTTGGATCCTGATTATGATGCAGTAAAATATTTTCAGCAGATTTCTTACCGGGAAACCCGGCGTTGCCGGTTTTGTTATCAGATGCGTCTGGAAAAGGCTGCCCATATAGCTGCCCGGGGAAAATTTGATTATTTTACCTCTACATTGCTGGTCAGCACTTATCAAAATCATAATTTAATCAAAGAAACCGGACAGGCTATGGGCGAAAAGTACGGGGTACCATTTCTATATCGGGATTTTCGTGAAGGCTTTAAACAAACGGTACAATTATCCCGGGATATGGGTTTATACCGTCAGCAATATTGTGGCTGTTTATACAGTGAACTGGAAAGATATGCCGGTCATGATGTTGATAAAATAAAGGAGACTGGTAATAAAATTGATTGAGTATTGGGCGCGATTAATAATTTCTATTGGGTTGACCTTGCTATTTATTGGGGCGTTGCTGCTGTTATTATCCCGATTGGGATTTACCGGGTTTAAGCTCCCGGGGGATATTGTAATCCGCAAAGACAATTTTAGTTTCTATTTTCCTCTGGCAACCATGCTGATAATAAGTTTAATCTTAACTTTAATGCTTAATTTTATTGGGCGGAGATAATTAATGTTGAAAGACATAAAAAATATAGAACCTTATGGACTTGGCACATATCAATATGAACTTCCTCAGGAGTTAATTGCGAAATATCCGGTTGAACCCCGGGATGAATGTCGCTTGCTGGTAGCCAGGCGTCGCAGCGGGGAACTTGAATCCCGCACATTTAAAGATATCCAACAGTACCTGCACCGCGGAGACACACTGGTACTTAATGATACCCGGGTTATACCGGCCAGATTATACGGTTTTAAGGCAACCGGCGGTCAGGTGGAATTACTGCTGTTAAAGAAGATTGACAATGCGTGGGAAGCGCTGGTAAAACCGGGGAGAAGAGTTAAACCGGGAACTATATTGCACTTTCCCGATAGCGAAGTAACGGCTGAAGTTGTGGATAATCTGCCTCTGGAGGGAGGCAGGAATATTGTCTTCCATAATTGTTTTAATGAAGAAGAGTTTATCAACCGGATGGGCAGAATGCCTTTACCGCCCTATATTAACCGGGAAGCTGATCAGGAGGACAACTTTAACTATCAGACCGTTTATGCCCGCCAGTGGGGTTCAGTAGCAGCACCAACGGCGGGATTGCATTTTACTGAATCACTGTTATTAAATCTTCATCAACAGGGAATTAATATTGCCCGGATTTTATTACATGTGGGATTAGGCACCTTTCGACCGGTAAGCAGTGAAGACATAAGGCAGCATACCATGCATGCCGAATACTATGAAGTTGATGAACATACAACTGAACAATTACAACAAACCCGTGCCGGTGGGCACAGAATTATAGCAGTTGGGACAACTGTAGTCAGAACTCTGGAAACAATATATAATAGTAATTCCGGATTCTTACCCGGGAGCGGTGAAACCTGTAAATATATTTATCCCGGTTATGATTTTGGAGCCATAGATGGAATGATAACCAACTTTCATCTGCCGGGTTCATCTTTATTGATGTTAGTGGCAGCGTTTGCCGGGTTGGAATTAACCAGCAACGCTTATAATATGGCAATTCAACAGCGTTATCGTTTTTTCAGCTATGGGGATGCTATGTTAATTATTTAATCCGGAGGTTGCAGTGTTAAATTTTGAGATAACTTGTCAGGATTCCGCCAGTTCAGCCAGGCTGGGCAAACTTAAATTAACGCATGCGGAAATTGAAACACCGGTTTTTATGCCGGTTGGTACTCAGGCTACGGTAAAGACGCTGACTCCTGACGATTTATATGATATTGGTGCCGGTATAATACTATCCAATACTTATCATTTATATTTACGCCCGGGTGCTGATCTTATAGAAAAGGCCGGTGGGTTGCACAATTTTATGAACTGGAAACGCAATATTCTTACTGATAGCGGGGGATTTCAGGTTTTCAGCCTTAGCAAATTACGGAAGATTACTGATGAAGGAGTAGAATTTCGCTCTCATTTGGATGGATCCAAACATTTTCTCACCCCCGAGCTGGTAATGGAAATTGAACAAAAGCTGGGGGCAGATATTGCCATGTGTTTTGATGAATGTGCTCCTTACCCCTGTGCTTATGAAGAAGCCAAAAGGGCTGTTGAAAGGACTACATTATGGGCCGGGCGCTGCCGGGAAGCACATTACCGTCAGGATCAGGCGTTATTTGGTATAATACAGGGGAATGTATTTCCGGAGTTACGCGAAAAGAGTGCCGGTGATTTAACCCGGTTTGATTTTCCCGGTTATGCGATTGGCGGATTAAGTGTTGGTGAACCCAAAAAAATAATGTATGATATTTTGCAGGTAACTGACTCAGTACTGCCGGTTAATAAACCTCGTTATTTGATGGGAGTAGGAGAACCGGAGGATTTACTGGAAGGAGTTAAGCGGGGAGTAGATATGTTTGATTGCGTACTTCCTACCCGCCTGGCCAGACATGGAACTGCCTATACCGGTCATGGTAAAATAACAGTACGCAATGCCGGGTTTGCCGAGGACTTTTCACCAATTGATGAAGAATGTTCCTGTTATGTATGTAAAAATTACAGCCGGGCCTATATCAGGCATCTGATTAAAGCCGAGGAAATTCTGGCGCATAGATTGTTGAGCTACCATAATGTATATTTTCTGGTACAATTAATGGAAAATACAAGAAATTCTATATCAGAGGGAAGATTTGATGAATTTTACCGGGATTTCTTTAAAAAATACAGCTTTTAACAAGAGGATTCTGGTAAATGCTAGCGAAGTGTAATAAAGTTTGAGAGGTTAAGGAGTGATTGCAGAAGTGGGAATGAACAATCAGTGGATA
>DAIMDR010000216.1:0-3625 GCA_036725705.1 Syntrophomonadaceae bacterium
AAGAATTTTATGGAGAATAACACCCTGTACTATCAGGCAGTTATGCAGAAAATATAATGACCAATAAAAAAAGGAGGCCTCCAGCCTCCTTTTTTATTTGACGGTTTACTTACTGAATTTTATTGCTTCTACGCCAGATTTTAGCGTCCTGAGCAGCTTTAATTAATTCATCCCGGAATTGCGGATGAGCCAGTTCGATAATGGCTTCGGTTCTCGCCCACTGACTCTGGGCTTTCATCTTCTTAACCCCGTATTCAGTGGCAATGTAATCTACCAGATGACGGGATACAGTGACGCTGGTGCCTATGGGGAAACTGGGAACAATACGGGAAACCAGATTGCCATCTTTATCTGTATGAGTGGCAGGTAAACAGATAATACTCTTGCCATCTCTGGACCATTGAGCGCCGATAATAAAGTCAGTCATACCACCGTTGCCGGTAATTTGTTTATATCCGCTGCTTTCAGCACTGATTTGTGTCAGCAGGTCAACTGAAATTGCCTGGTTAATGGAAATCATATTATCCAGTCTGCTGATAACAGTGGGATTATTAATATAATCAACATTATAAGAAGCCAGACCTTTATTGTAATTCATCCAGTCATACAGCCGCTGGGTTCCCAGAGCAAAAGTATAGGTTGATTTATGTCTGTCAATTTGCTTTTGGGAATTATTGATTTGTCCGGAGTCTATCATATCGATATAAGCATCAACAAACATCTCCGAATGAACACCCAGGTTTTTTATGTCCGAATTCTTCAGTAATATTCCTATGGCGTTAGGCAACCCGCCAATACCCAGCTGCAAACAAGAGCCATCATGAATATAATCCAATAAATGGTCGGCTATTTTCATTTCTACTTCGGTTGGAGGGGGGATTTCCGGGGCAGCAAAGACTTTTTGATCGTCAGGGGCTTCAACAATAAAGTCAATCATGGAAATATGTATACTTTCCTGATTACCGCCCAGACATATCGGTGTGCTCTTATTTACTTCTACACATCTGTTTCCGCCAACTTCAAAACTTGCCATGGACTCGGAATTATTGGTTCCAAAGTTAAAATAACCATGTTCATCCATGGGAGCTACGCGCTGCCAGACATGTTTAATCTGATTGCCTCCGCATACAGTTCCATTCCGTACAAATTCCGGACAAGTGTGGTAACAAACCGGAGCGTAAGTTAAATTGTCAACATGTTCTCTAATCATCCGGGTTAATTTTGACCAATGCCAGTCAATAAAATTAAAGCTGTCCGGATATTTGAATACTTCCGGTACTGGTGGTACAATAGCCGTGCCTACCAAGTTAACATCTGTTAATTCCTCATGCCGGTTAGCAAGTGCCTCCATCAGAGTTACCGGTTTGCCGTTAAAATAGCCAAGTTTTATATAGTCGCCTGATTGAACCCTGGCCGCAACTGCTTCCGGTGTAGTTAACTTGTCCCGATATTCCTTTGAATACATAAACCGTCCTCCCTTATCAATGTAACAAATATTCAAATTTGTTACACAGCTTTTTATGTAATAATACCATAATTACAGCAGGATACAATAATATTTGATTATATGAATATATATAGTCCGTTATTGAACTATGTGAATTCTTGATATTTCGCAGATAGAAGCTATATTGTTTTAATATTAAAATTATTCCGGTATTTCAAGTTGGCTGCAATAAACGCGATTTGAAGTTTTAATAATAAAACAGCCACTACATGATATAGTGGCTGTTTAAAGTGTAATTTTGATCTATTTGGCAAGCTCTTCGGCAAGGTTCCTGCTTTTTTCAGACAGCACCATGGCTAATTTTGCTGCATCCTGGTTTTTACCCAGAATTAAGGTTGAGGCCAAATCTGCAAATAAAGTCTTAAGTTCCATAAATAATTTTGTAATCATTAAATCAAACCTCCAATCCACCCGTCATAAACTCTCTTTTAATAAACAAAATTTATTGACGATTGAATATAGTAAAATTATACACAATTTTTGAAGGCTTAGGGTGAATAATATTAAAATTATTTTTAATTGTAATAATTGGACACAAATGCAAACCTGGCCGGATAAATTCGTGTATACCGTTAATACCAAGCTTTCTAACCGGATAACTTTTGAATTAACCTATCTACTATTTCGGCTACTGGTTTGGTATCGTATTCTTCAATACGACCTTCATCAACCAGGGAGTTGAAAGATGCATCCCAGGGGACACCACCCAGATAATCTAAATTGGTTTCGCGGGCAACTTCTTTCCCCTTGCTTTTTCCGAATAATTCAAGTTTATCATTGCAATGGGGACAAATGGCATAACTCATATTTTCAATAATACCAATAATCGGTATATTCATTTTTTGAGTCATTTTGATAGTTTTTTTGACCACCATAAAAGCCAGGTCCTGCGGTGATGATACAATTACAATTCCATCAACCGGTATTGATTGTAATACAGTCAAAGGCACATCTCCGGTTCCCGGAGGAAAATCTACGATCATGTAATCCAAATCACGCCAGTCAACTTCGCCCCAGAATTGATTAACTGCGCCTGCCAGTAAAGGTCCTCTCCATATTACCGGGTCGTCTTCATTAGGAAGGAAAAAGTTGATCGACATAATTTTGATTCCGGTTTTCGACTCAGGAGGTATAATGCCAAATTCACTGGCACGAAGATCAACCTCTTTACCTAACCCAAAAGCTTTTGGTTGACTGGGCCCGGTTATATCTGCATCCAGTATGCCTACTTTATTTCCTCTCTGCGCTAATGAAGTGGCTAGTAAACCTGTAACCGATGACTTCCCCACTCCGCCTTTACCGCTCATTACCACTATAACATTCTTGATATTATTTAATGAACCCAGGAGGGTTTTTTCTGCTACTCCGCATGTACCAGGTTCTGATGAACATCCTGCATTACTGGGACAAGTTTTACATTGATCAGACATAAGTAAACTCCTTTCAATCCGCTTGATGGATAAATTATAAACTTGCATTAATTAATACTCAAGTTAATATGGCATATGGTTGCTTACTTTTCAATAGTTTTTATTAATTTATTCAATCCAAATTCAAAACGATTGTTATCTTCCCGCGTGCGTGGACTTGTCCGACTGGTCTTTTCCCGGGCTTTACGGGCTTTTTGGTTTAGATATCTCTGCATAAGCAGTCGATCAATATTATCATTGGTATAAATATTACCAAATGGGTTAATGGCATTAGCCCCACGAGCCATAACAATAGCAGCCAATCCGTAATCCTGTGTAACTACTATATCCCCGGGCTGACATTGATTGGCAATATATATATCAGCCGATTGGGAATGATTATCCACCATAACAATTTCAGTTCCCGGGGTGGTAATCAGATGTTCGGTACTGGACACCATTATAACCGGCAAATGATATTGACCAGCAATTTTAACTATAGTTTCTTTAACCGGGCAGGCATCGGCATCAACAATAATTCTCATAACATATTACCGTAAAACAACGATTTTAACTACAAAGTTATTTATCTGTTGGATTATATCTCCTTCACTATCATGATTATGCTTCCCGTTTTGGTCAATTGGTATAGCATAACAAACTCCTATGATTATTTTCTATCCATAGTTTAACATATATATTATTCAGA
>DAIMDR010000217.1:0-3608 GCA_036725705.1 Syntrophomonadaceae bacterium
TATAATCTTCCCCAGGGAATTATTTCTTCCCTGTTTCGTGATACTGCTGCCAGGAAACCGCGTACCATATCAAGTGTCGGCCTGAAAACATTTGTTGATCCCCGTTATGGCGGGGGCAAACTTAATGATGTAACCAGAGAAGATTTAGTAGAGTTGGTGGTTTTCGATAATGAGGAATTCCTGGCCTACAAAACCATGCCCATAAATGTTGCCATATTGAGGGCTACTACAGCAGACCTTGACGGTAACCTCAGTATGGAAAAAGAAGCTCTTACTCTGGATGGATTATCTATAGCCATGGCAGCAAAGAATTCAGGAGGATTAGTTATTGCTCAGGTAGAACGAATAGCTGATCGCGGTGCTTTACCCATGCGTCAGGTTAAAATACCCGGGATATTGGTTGATTGCGTTGCTATCGCCAAACCGGAGAATCATCTTCAAACCTGGCTAACTCTATATAATCCTGCCTATGCCGGAGAGTTTCGTACACCGGTATCGCATATACCTCCTATTCCTCTGGATGAAAGAAAGATTATTGCCCGTCGGGCTGCCTTCGAACTATTACCTAACAGTGTGGTGAATCTGGGTATTGGAGTTCCTGAAGGTATAGCCAGTGTAGCCGCTGAAGAAGGCATACTTGAATATATGACTCTTACTGCGGAACCGGGAATAATTGGCGGGATACCAGCCGGAGGACTAAACTTTGGAGCTGCCACCAATATCGATGCCATTATTGATCAGGCCTATCAATTTGATTATTATGACGGCGGTGGTCTTGATATTGCCTTTCTGGGTCTGGCTCAGGCTGATCGATTCGGTAATCTTAATGTAAGTAAATTTGGCCCTAAATTAGCCGGAGCGGGAGGGTTTATAAATATTAGTCAGAATGCTAAAAAAATTGTATTTACCGGGACATTTACGGCTGATGGATTAAAGATAGTCCTTGAGGATGGCCGTCTTAAGATATTGCAGGAAGGTCAGGTAAATAAATTTATTGAACAGGTTGAACAAGTTACTTTTGCCGGAGAATTAGCCAGTGAAAAGGGTAGAAATGTATTATACATAACTGAGCGGTGTGTGTTTGAATTAAGGCAGGACGGCTTATATCTGGTTGAAATTGCGGAAGGAATTGATATACAAAAAGATATTTTGGCCCACATGGATTTCGAGCCGCACATTGAAAGTGATTTGCGCTTTATGGACCCCAGGATATTTCGTGAAGGGGTAATGGGGTTAAAGGAAGACTTGCTTTCCATTCCCATAGCTCAACGATTAACCTACAACCAGGGAGAAAACCTCTTTTTTGTTAATTTTGAAGGACTGCAAATTCGCAGCCAGGATGATATTGACGAAATACGCCATCAGGTAAGCAGTCAACTGGCTCCGTTAGGATATAAAGTTTATACGGTAGTAAACTATGACAATTTTGATATTATTCCGGAATTAATTGATCCATATATGCAGATGGTCAGGGAAGTAGTTGACAAGTATTACGAAAAAGTAGTTCGTTATTCAACCAGTGCCTTTATGCGTATGAAACTGGGAGATACTTTAAAAGAAAGAAACCTTGCTCCCCATGTTTATGAAACCAGGGAAGAAGCCCGCAAAGCATTGAACAGGAATTAAGCGTTCCAATCAGGGTGAGAATGCTTTTGGATAATGAAAATACAGCCAATCTGTTTGGATATCAGAGTGGCTGTAAAGTTAGCAGTAATATTACTTAATCTATTGTAAACTTGCCGCCCGAGACTCCACCAGTTGTTTCAATAGTATAACCTGCAGCTTCAAATATCTCGATGGCCTCTTCTTTGCTCAAATCTTTTTTATCAGCCAGGGATAGTTTTTCAAAATCGGGACCGGTGGAAGCTTTTCCTATAACAACATCCAGTTTATCTTTACTGATTTTAATAAAAACAGCATCGTTGGACATGGTTTGATTGTCCATGGAGTCAATTCCAAATCCACTTATATCCAGGCACATCATACTGCCATCCTTCAAACGTTTAAATTCAGCATAATAACGTTCAATATTTTGTCCGTTTCTTTCGGTATATGAGTCAGAAACATAATATTCCTTATCCATCTCAAAGTTACCATTTTCTACTTTACGGTCGCCGGCTTTTTGCCGGGGACCAAAACCGTCTTCTTTCAGTACAGACTCATAGCCAAAAGTCATCTTATTACCTTTCTTATCAAGAAAAGCAGGGTAACCAGCCAGCATAAGCTCACCTTCAAAATGACCATCTTTATTTTCCAGGTTTAACATATCATATTGGACCCCACTGACAAAAGTTAACCCGGCACTGGCAAGTTCCATAAGTGGCATACCTTCATAGTCATTAATAGCTTTTTCATGCCATTTATAAGCTTGATTCCAGGCATCTGCCATATCACTGATTTTGGTAAAACCAGAAGATGATTTTTCTGCTGAAGAGGATGATGATGTCCGGGTATCCGAATTTGCTGGTACATCTTTGTCATCTCCGCCGCCACAACCACTAATAACCAGAGCGGTACATAATAACAATGATAAGAAGATTAGTTTAATTCTCATGAATAATACCTCCTGATAAATATTTGTTACAATTAAGAACATCAACTAAGACGACATTATTAGTAATCTTCTATTAATGTCAAGGATTTCCTGCCATTGTTTAAGTTAAATTATTTTGTGAATTAAATATTGTATACTGCAGACTTTATTAAAGATAATATAATTTTATGTTAAAATAATATTTGGCTCTGGGGTGACAATAAATGATAAAATTTTTACCATCAAGTATTAGGGAGGCAATGTAATGAATAAAATTGAAAAAGCTCTTATGCATGCTCTGTTTGTACATTTGCACCATAACGCAGATAAGGCAATAAATTTTGGGCTTTTTAAACAACTTAATGAGAAGGTTAATCAAACCTGGCCGTCAGCATTATTGGTAGGGCCTGATGCTAACGACGATGCAGCTGTTTTTAAGATGCCTGACTCCGATTGTTTTGTAGTTGCCAAAATGGAGAGCCATTGTTCTCCTTGTGTACCCCGTCCTTATGACAGCGCAGCGACTGGAGCGGGAGGTGCCATGCGTGATGTTGTGGCCATGGGTGCCCGGCCGATATTTTTACTTGATTTTATAGGTACCAGACCACTGGAACAAGAGGTAATTGTAGGCCCTTGTGGATTTGATGGTAAATGTACCTGTGGCAAATGTGAAGTTATAACCAGTCAGGATAGAATAAATCTAATGTTAAAAGGTATTTCTGATATGTGCAATTCCATGGATGTATTTGTAGTTGGAGGCGGATTTTCCACTTCCTTCAGCGATATAGTTCCAGCTGTGGTGGTATCAGTTATCGGTAAACAGGTTACGGAAAAACCATTAACCAAACCGGCCAAATCAGCGGGAGATATATTAATTATTATTGGAGAAACCGGTACGGACGGGAATGATACCCTGTATCGGGCCGGGTTGGTTGATACACTGCAGCCTGCATTAGCCCTGTTTAAGGAAGAACGGCAGACCATGGATGCGACTCTGGCTGCTTTTGCAACCGGTAAAATAAAGGCCTGCTCTGATTTGGGAGCAGCAGGAATCGGTGCAGCAGTTTGTGAATCA
>DAIMDR010000218.1:0-3603 GCA_036725705.1 Syntrophomonadaceae bacterium
ATGGATTATAGCTTTTAAAGATCTGGGATTTTTGGGAGCAGATTGGGCTGCTGTAGCCGGGTATCTGGCTTTATTGGGCGGTATATTGGGTATTTATACTTCTGCAGCTATAATTTTGAATAATAAATTTAGCCGGGTTATATTACCGCTAGGTTCACCCTTTATTAAATCAGGCAGTTCACCTCAGGCGGTGTCTGCGGACTCATAAAGTTTATTTTTAACGATGGATGGGGATTTGTTTTTTATTCAGGGAGTATTCCAAAATGAATACTCCTTTTTTGTTGTGTTCACCCAAATTTGTAGATAGCGTGCTGCGATGTTCTGCCATTTCTTTTGCCGGCTCACCTCAGCCGGTGGTTGCTTCATATCACTGTTATTTTATACAACCTTTATTCTTTTTGAAATACAGCTATGCTAAAATCCAGATAGACAGGGCAAAATTATAAGGTGCAAACTTTATTTTTCAACCGGATGTTATAATTGTAAAAGATAACCTTTTTAAAACAGATTGGAAGGAGATGCTAATTTCGTGCAACAGAAAAATTGGGGCAAAATGATAGTGATTTTTGTAATTGCTTTTTTGCTGGGGGGAGCATTTTTTGTTTATCTGAATGAGAATTCTTCGCTGGCTGAAAATAACCGCCCTGGCAGTGAATTGACAGCTAAAGCTGAAAATAAGACCGCAGCCTTGTTGACTGGCATGGGTGACGCAATGAGCGTAGCAGATATTACCGAGAAGTCCAGCCCTGCTATTGTAAATGTTCAGTCTCAGATTAAAGTTACATCGGTACCTGATAATCCATTTTTTAATGACCCTTTTTTTCGGGAATTCTTTGGAGATCAATTTGAAGTCCAGCCTGACAAAAGGTATGAAACTGGCATTGGTACCGGGTTTATCATTTCCGCCGATGGTTATATAATCACCAACCAGCATGTAATTAATCAGGCTGACAAGGTAACAGTACAATTGAGTGGCAAGAGTGATGAAATACCGGCCAGGATTGTCGGACAGGACTATGACCTGGATTTAGCGGTACTAAAGATTGAAGGAACCGGTTATCCGACTTTACCTCTGGGGAACTCTGATACCATGAGGGCCGGCGATTTAGTGATAGCCATTGGACAACCATTTGGACTGGATCATACGGTAACTACCGGAGTAATATCGGCCAAAGGAAGACCGATCAGTATTGAGGACCGTGACTACAGAAATTTGATTCAGACCGATGCAGCAATTAATCCTGGCAATAGCGGCGGGCCTTTGCTAAACTCAAAAGGGCAGGTAATAGGGATTAATACGGCTGTTAATGTGCAGGCACAGGGGATTGGTTTTGCTATTCCCATTAATACTGCCCGGGATGTACTGGGAGATTTAAAGAAAGGGCAAAAAATTGTCAAACCCTTTCTGGGCATACAAATGACCGCAGTAAATCAATCAGTTCGTGATGAATTGAATTTACCGGAGAAAACCCGTGGAGTAATTGTGGTGAAAGTATTAGATGGTACCGCTGCTGCCCGGGCCGGAATTAAACAATTCGATATTATCCAGTCTATTGAAGGGCAAACGGTTCAGACAGCTACAGAAGTCCAAAATGCAGTAGCCAGCAAGAAGGCCGGAGATAAAATAGCTTTAATGATATTAAGAAATGGCAAACAGATTACAATGCCGGTGACACTTCAGGCTAAACCATAAGGAGCTGACTGTCGGGGGGATTGAATGTTAAAGGCAATTGCAAATCAAACAGCTGCCTGTGGCGGAAGATTGTTTTATGTGGGCGGTTATGTCCGTGATTTATATTTACCTCAAACCGTACAGATTAAGAAAGAGGCAGATATAGATATCGAAGTATTTGGTCTGCAGGACGAACAATTATTAGATATATTATCGCGTTTCGGTATGGTAAATAAAGTAGGTAAATCATTTTCCATCTATAAAATCCGGGGTTATCACCAGTTGGATTTTTCACTTAATCCTGTTTACGATTTAAAAGCAGCAGTAAACCGCCGCGATTTTACTATTAATGCCATGATGCAGGATGTGTTAACCGGAGAATTATTTGATCCTCTGGGCGGCATGGATGATATTGGCAAAAGGCTAATACGCCCGGTTCACAACAGTTCGATAACGGATGATCCGTTGCGTGCCTGGCGGGCAGTACAACTTGCAGCCCGATTCGGGTTTTATTTAGATACAAATGCAATACAACAAATCCAGGCGGCAGATATCATGTCTATTGCTCCGGAGCGTATTTTTAATGAACTTGGCAAATTGCTGCTTAATTCCTCCCAACCGTCGATTGGCCTGAGGTATCTGGCCGATACTAAAATACTTGAGCGCCGCCATCCTAAACTGGCTGCATTAATTAATTGTGCTCAAACTGCGGCTACTCATCCGGAAGGTGATGTATGGGAGCATACTTTGCTGGTGGTTGATGAAGCGGCAAAAATCAAAAATGAATCTAAAAACCCGGAAGCATTAATGTGGGCGGCTTTACTTCATGATATCGGAAAACCCAAAGTTTCCCGTCGCCAGGGTGAAAAAATTACTGCTTATGGCCATGATGTCGTTGGGGCTACTATGGCCGGCCAATTTTTACCGGACTTGAAAGCCGGCAATAGTTTGACCCGGGAGGTAAGTGTTTTAGTACGCGAGCATATGCACCCGGTCCTGTTATATAAAGACCGGGAACGGGTAAGCAATAAAGCTATTGCCCGACTGGCAAACCGGGTAGATACAGAGGAATTGTTATTATTGGCCCAGGCTGATTTTGCCGGACGGGGTGGTGGGCGCCGGGCAGAAGATTTCGCTCCTATTTATAATTGGTTAACAGAACGGCTATGTCAATTAGGTCTAAAACCAGGCGACCAATTGGAACCTTTAGTTCAGGGCAAGGACCTGGTGGAGTTGGGTTTCACACCGGGCAGACAATTTAAGAAATTACTGGACGGGGCTATGGATCAGCAATTGGAGGGTCTAAACCGGGAACAGATACTGTTAAATTTACAGTGCTCATTGCCAGATAGACCATAAAGCTATTTAAGTTGCCGGTAAACCTCAGTTAATAATTCCCCGGTACTACCGGTATCTATTTTAAGTAATGCGGCATGATCCATAGCAGTTGGACCTTTGTTGATTATGACCAGATCCTGAAAAGAAGTACTGAATTCACGAACAAATCCAGCCAGCGGATATACGGTCAGAGATGAACCAATTACGATTAGTAATCTGGCATCCAGAATCATTTCCCGGGCATCCATGTAGTTTTTAATATTTTCTCCGAAAAGAACCACATCCGGCTTTAATACTCCATTACATTCCTTACAACGGGGAACTGTCTCGGCATAATTTTTCACATAATCATCCGGGTATTCTTTCCGGCATTTACGATTCTGGCATATAAAAACATTGGCCGTACCGTGAACCGGAATAACCTTTTTGCTGCCGGCCAATTGATGCAGGTTGTCTATGTTTTGCGTTACTATTCCGTGAATCAGACCGTCAGCTTCCATTTCCGCCAGCCGGTAATGGGCCTGACTGGGCGTAACCGGCGGGAATTCAAAATATTGACGATAAAATTCATAAAATTCTTCCGGATGACGATT
>DAIMDR010000219.1:0-3590 GCA_036725705.1 Syntrophomonadaceae bacterium
CCCAACATACAATCTTGTACGGTCAAGTTATCCGGAATAGAATCTATTAAATCATCATAAATATCCCACATTCTAAATCACTTCTTTCTTTAACCCTTTATATAATAGGCGCCGTTGGCACAGGCTTTACACAGAACTTTCCCTTCGACTAATAAGTCTCTGCCATCCATAACTGATTCACCGCAATCAGCACAGGTAACTTTGCGGGAAGGTCTGCCGGGAAGGTCTTCCTGCTTAAGCATTACAGTTACTTCTTCAATTCTGAACAAATCTTCATCCGGGATAGAACTCCAAAAAGTAACCAAATCCATGTCATCGGGTGGCTGTTGGCTAGAAGCGGTAACTATTCTAATTCCTTTTTGGCTGTTCATGTCTACAAAAGTAGCGGCCATCTTACCATAGTCCAACCACTTTAATCGTCTTTTACCGAGAAAGCATCCAGTAACTGCGGAAACTGCATCGGCAATACAACGATCAGCCTCTACAAATACGATAAAATCTTTGTTTTCATGGGGATCTTCTATGCCCAAACGGCTTAGACCTATTCTGGCAATTTTAGTCCCAAATATAATACCAGTACATATATGACCATGAAAATCATGGGCTTTTTGCAGATCTTCTTCAAAAGAATTCTTTAAGGGTATAGTTTTATTGGCTGATTGATCGTTATTTTTCAATATTTTTGCCTCCTTATCAGTTCATTCTTTCAATAGATTTCTCGGTCACCTGCACACATTTAGCCCCAGATGATATGAACTAAGTGTGGAGCAGGGTTGATTTTGATAGTTGCCTGGTTTATTAAAAACCGCCGGCATCTTTTAATAAAGAGCTCAATTCTTCATCGGTAAGATCGTAATGGTAGAATTTTTTATAGAACTCTTTAGCCTCTTTAGCCATGTCATACTGATATGTTTCGGGATAAAGAAGGTTACCTAACCACTTAAGTCCAATTATTCTATTAACGGATGGAGGACGATCAAACCAGTTAAATGGACCACTGGGCACCGCATAGACTTTTTTATTCTTTATTGCCGCAATACTCTCCCATTTAGAATCAGTTAGCATTTTGCTATAATATCCGCCCTGAGCCTCGTTCCAACTTATAATAACTTCGGGATTCCAAGCAAGAACTTGCTCTAAGGAGACGGGGGTCATACCCATACCGCCTTTCAAGTCAACTTCTGCAACGTTTAGTCCGCCAACAATATCAAGTGTTTCCACATGGCTTGATCCCTTAGGATCTGTTTCCAAGCCACTAGCACCTTCAGCATAATAAACCCTTACTTTTTGATCTTCAGGAATAGTTGCTGCTTTAGCGAGGATATCATTTACTGTCTCCCGACAATATGAACCTAACTCATTAGCCCGATCCTCTAAATTCAACAATTTACCGGCAAACTCATAGGCTTTATCGAAGTTGGCAAAATCATCCGTATCGATCATTACTACAGGAATACCCGTTTGTTCTTGGATCTTGTTAGTCTGTTCTACATCTAAAGAACCTACATTCAATATCACATCCGGATTTATCTTAAGGAGTTCTTCAATATTACAGGTAGCCTTGGCATACCATCCTCCTAAATTCGGCAAGCTATGATATTGCGCTAAAATATATTCCTTTTCTCCTGATCTTAATTCATAATTCCAGCCTACCAGTAGATCTGGATCTAAAGTATATACAAAAATAGTACCTACGGGACTTGGGCAGAATACCTTGTTAATTTCTTTTGGGACTACAACCTCTCGACCTGCCATATCGGTAATGGTATGTAATTCAGGTTTATCTGTTTTTGCCTGTGGCGATTGACCACAACTCGCCAAGCTCAACATAAGTACCATCATCACCAATAAGCTTACGATTTTTCTTGATTTTTCCATCTTATTCCCCCCGTTCTTTATGAATTTCTAAGATTCTTCAGGCTAGGGCATATTCTTTTTCACTTTCTACTAAGTTTTCATCTGATTCGACCAGGCCCCAAGAAGGTATACAAACCTGCAAATTCTGATTCATCCGATTTTTAACTGTTACAATATCAACATCTACGCCATAAAGGGTTTTTAATCTTTCTGAAGTTATTGACTCACCTGGAAGTCCGCTATGTAGAATTTTTCCCTCATTTAAGAGCACCACCCGGCTAGAGTAGATAAAAGCATGCTCTGGAAAATGGCAGGACATTAAGACCGCCATATCTAAACTGGCCAATTGGTTTACTTGACTTAATACCTTAACTTGGTTGCCAAAATCCAGACTAGCAGTAGGCTCGTCCATGATCAAAATCTTAGGTTCCTGTGCTAGAGCTCGAGCAATTAGGACTAATTGCCTCTCTCCCCCACTTATTTCGGTATAAATTCGATTTCGCAAATATGAAATACCAAGCATTTCCAAAACCCGTTCGGCAATCTTGATATCTTTTTTGGCTGGTGACGCAAAAGGCTTGATATGAGCTGTCCGTCCCATCAGGACAACATCCAGTACTTGAAAAGGAAAAGGCGGTGTATGCATCTGGGGGATATAACCTACGACCCTAGCAATCTGAGCAGAGGACCAATATTTTATGTTTTCACCATCTAATAACACCTCCCCCCCGTGAACAGGTAGCAAGCCAAGAATAGTTTTTATAAGGGTGGTTTTCCCACAACCATTGGCTCCCAAGAGACCAATTACTTCCCTGGTATTGATCGTAAAAGAAATATTATCAATTACGCGATGCTGCCCATACCCGCAGCTTAGATTCCTAAGCTCTAATTCCATTTCCATACCTCCCTGACTTATTTCCATCCCCATTTACTGTTCAGTAATAAATATAGAAAGAATGGTACCCCGATAAGAGCCGTCAGAATTCCTAGCGGAAGCTCCATAGAAGCTAACAAGCGGGCTAAATTATCAACTAATAACAGATAGGCGCCACCTAGTAAAATGGAAGCTGGTAACAATGCCTGGTAATTGGGGCCAACAATCATTCGCGCTAAGTGCGGTATTACCAAACCCACCCATCCAATCATGCCGCTTATGGAAACTGCGGCTGCCGTCATCAGAGTACAGCACCCAATCACTATCGTTTTCATTAGGGTAGTATTAATGCCTAGTACCCGTGCTTCTTCCTCGCCCATGGCCATAACATTAAGACGCCACCGCAATAGATAAAGCAAAATTCCCCCTAATAATATGGGAGCCAATACCATATACACATCACGTTGACTAATTGAAGCCAAACTGCCCATAAGCCAAAAAGTTATGGCGGGGAGCTTATCATAAGGATCAGCAATATATTTGATGCAGGAGATGGCGGCCGTAAATAATGAACCAATCATAATACCTGACAACACTAGAGCTAGCATGGGGTCGTGCCTAATTCGTACGCTAATTGCATAGGTTAAGCCAACAGCCAATAACCCCCCTGCAAAAGCCATTAATTGTATGCCAACCATACTAAAAGAGAGAAATATTCCTAAGGCGGCCCCAAAACCAGCACCGGCGGAAGCACCTAGAATATCCGGAGATACTAAGGGATTCTTAAACATTCCTTGATAGGCAGCTCCCGCTGCAGATAAAGCTGCGCCCACTAGTATAGCTGCAAAAATACGAGGCA
>DAIMDR010000220.1:0-3574 GCA_036725705.1 Syntrophomonadaceae bacterium
CCTATCATATTAGGTTATCTGCCTCTGGGCTTTGCTTTTGGGGTACTGGCTGCTCAGGCCGGGATGACAACAACGCAGGCTACAGTAATGTCGTTGTTGTGTTTCACCGGTGCCGGGCAATATATTACTCTGGGAGTTATGCAGGCCGGGGGAGCAGCGTTCACTGCTATAATGGCTAATATTTTAGTTAATCTGCGCTATTTTTTGTTTGCTACTTCCATGGTTCCTCATCTGCGTAACCGGGTACCAATAAAATGGGCCAGCATTCTGTCCTACGGTTTGACCGATGAAACTTATGCCGTAGCCATGAATCATTACCGTCACCATGAAGCTACAACCTCTTATATGGCAGCCCTCAATTTATCATCACATTTTGGCTGGATTACCAGTACCTGGTTAGGAGCAGTCTTAGGAGCCAATATTGCTGATACTGATCGTTTGGGATTGGGATTCGCTCTTCCCGCTATGTATATATGCCTGTTAATTCTGGTAATAAATAAACGCAATGATATACTGGCAGCCGTTATAGCAGCAGTTTTGTGTGTAGTAATCGGTTTAATCTGGCCGTCTACCGTACATAACATGTCTAACATTATTGTTGCCTCCATAGTTGCGGCTACGATTGGGGTGTTGGTTCGTGAATAACAGCACGATTTGGTTAATGATATTGGGAGTATCAGCTGTTTCTCTACTGCCGCGCATATTACCGGTGGCTTTTTTCTCATCATTTGAATTTCCTCCGGTTTTAATCCGCTGGTTATCATATATAGCCCCGTCAGTATTGGCAGCCCTGGCCGCTTTAAGTGTATTGGCGCCTGGGGGCGAATATAACTTTTCTATTGGTAACTTATATATATGGGCGTTTATTCCTACATTCATCACGGCAATTATGACCAGGAGTCTCTTTTATTCCTTATTGGTGGGAATCGGCACCATGGCGATTTTAAATAATTTGCTGTGATTAAATGGTCGGAAGCAGGAATTATATAACCGTAATTAGAAATATTGGCAATAGTAAATAAATTCGTTGGAATTGTTAGCGTTTTACCGAACGCAGTCTTTTGATTGTCCGGAATTTTTGATATTTGGGGGATAAAAAGTTGCTGAATACTAATAAGTACAAATTAAAGCCAAAGGACTTATACAAAATATGTAATCCGGAACTTTTTAAATTTGATAGTACTGCTGATATAAAGCCGTTGAAGGGCATAATCGGACAGGACCGGGCGGTTCGTTCTCTATTATTTGGTCTGGATATGGATTATCAGGGATACAATATATACTTATCAGGGGCTTACGGTATTGGAAAAACAACCCTGGCCCGTGACCAGGTAGAGAAGATGGCTGGCTGTCGTCCAGTTCCTTCTGATTGGTGCTATGTGTTTAATTTTAATAAACCGGATTCCCCTCGTGCTATTGAACTGCCAGCCGGATTAGGCAAACAGTTTAAAAAAGATATAGCGCAACAGGTGGATAAAGTTATTAAAAAAACCTTTAAAGCCTTGGAAGGAGAGACCTTTGAGTATAAGCGCAACAATATTAATGCACAATTTATGGAGCAAACCAATGCCTTATATTTGCAGGTTGAGGAACAGGCCCGGCAAATGGGTTTTGCTATTTCACGCAGTGAGCAGGGCATTAACAGTATCCCATTGAGGGACGGCGAAGTATTAAGTCAGGAAGCTTATATGAGTTTAAGCGAGCATGAGCGTGCTGAGATAATGAGAAAAAGTGCGATTGTACAGGAAAAAATTAATGAAGCTTTCCGCCAGTATAAAGATATGGAAAAAATGATTAAAGAAAGATATCGGCAATTGGAGCAGGAAACGGCGCGTTCAGAAGCAACACCCAATTTTACTTATTTATTTGACCGTTATCGGGATCACCGGCAAATTATAGAATACATTCAGGAATTGCAGCAGGATTTGCTGACCAATATTGAAACCTTTGTTAAACAGGACGACAATAATCCGTGGAGTTTTCTTCGTCATGGTGACCGGAGGTCTTTACTAAATCGCTACCAGGTTAATCTGATGGTCGATAATTCTGAATTGCAGCATGCACCGGTGATATTTGATACTAACCCCACCTATGCAAATTTATTCGGGCAAATAGAGTATGAGAGTGAATTTGGCATTCTGGCCACAGATTTTTCAAAAATTAAAGCCGGAAGTATTCATCGTGCCAACGGCGGTTATTTAATTTTACACATGTACGATTTAGCCAAGAATTATTATGCCTGGGATACTTTGAAAAGAGTATTGAAGAATAATGAGATTACGGTTGAAAGCGTTAGTCGCATGTTTGGCATCAGTAATAGTGAAACCCTGCAACCGGAACCAATACCGGTAAATATAAAGGTAATTATTATTGGCGAACCATTCTATTATTATCTGTTATATAACCAGGACGAGGAATTTCAAAAATTATTTAAGATAAAAGCCGATTTTGATGTTGATATGGAGAGATCGCGCAGCCATATGAACGAGTATGCTCAATTTATTACTTCGGTATGTGAAGAAGAAAACCTGCGTCATTTTGATCGGGGGGCAGTTGCCCGGGTAGTCGAATATGGCAGTCGAATGGTAGATCATCAGAATAAACTATCTACGCAGTTTAACAAACTGGTGGAAATAATATATGAAGCCAATTATTGGGCAAAAAAGGATAACAGCAATCTGGTTGAAGAAAAGCATGTTAAAAATGCTATTAAGGAAAAGCGTTACCGCAGCGCTATGATAGAGGAGCGCATTCAGGAGCAGATTAAGCGCCAGATGTTAATGATTGATATATATGGACATAAAACCGGTCAGATTAATGGTTTGGCCGTATATGAAATGGGAGAGCACTTATTTGGCCGCCCGGTCAGAATTACTGCCAAGACTTTTATGGGTGAAAGCGGTTTGGTAAATATCGAACGGGAAATAAGAATGAGCGGCAGTATCCATAGTAAAGGCGTATTGACTCTAAACGGATATATGGGCGCCCAGTATGCACAGGATAAACCTTTATCACTCACGGCCAGCCTGACCTTTGAACAGAGTTATCAGGGGATAGAAGGTGATAGTGCCTCTAGTGCGGAGTTATATGCTTTGCTGTCCAGTTTGGCCGGAGTTAACATATATCAGGGTATTGCTGTTACCGGTTCGGTTAATCAGAATGGAGAAATCCAACCGGTAGGAGGAGTAAACCAGAAAATAGAAGGGTATTTTCAGGTTTGTAAAGCCCAAGGTTTAGACGGAAAACAGGGCGTAATTATACCCCGTCAGAACATTATTAATTTAATGCTGGATGAAGAAATAGTAGAGGCAGTAAGGGCGAAAAAATTTCATATCTGGACTGTAGAACATATAGACGAAGGGTTGGAAATATTGACTGGACTGCCAGCCGGAAAAGCCGACCATCAGGGAAAATATCCTCCGGAAAGTGTACATGGCCTGGTTAACGCCAGACTTATTGAATGGAGTGCCCTGAAACGTTCAGAGCGAAATGGTTCTTTAAGGAATAAATACCACGGGAAAAAAAGGAGGAGGGGATAATGAAAAAAAAGTTAATGGGGCTTTCCTTGCTGCTG
>DAIMDR010000221.1:0-3543 GCA_036725705.1 Syntrophomonadaceae bacterium
GTAGCAATAGCTTGTATATCTTCTTCGAAAAGTCCCAGAGTATTCGGGTTGGTCAGCATCAGGCCGGCTACTTCATCATTCATTTTAGCGCGCAAATCTTCCAGATCAACCAGGCCACGCTCATTGGATTTGATTTCAATAACTTCATAACCTATAACATTGGCAGTAGCAGGATTAGTTCCGTGAGCAGAATCGGGAACCATTATTTTTGTTCTCTTATAATCTTTGCGGTGCTGATGGTAAGCCTTAATCATCATAATCCCGGTCATTTCACCATGTGCGCCGGCAGCCGGCTGCAGCGAAAAAGCATCCATGCCGTTAATCTCAGCCAGCATCTCCTGCATTTCATAGTATAACTGCAAAGCCCCCTGTACTGTATCCTCTGACTGGTAAGGATGAAGTCCGGCAAATCCAGATAAACGGGCAGCCCATTCATTAATCTTGGGATTATACTTCATCGTACAGGAACCCAGTGGATAAAAGCCGCTGTCAACACCGTAGGCGCGCGTGGAAAGCTCGGTAAAATGTCTTACCATTTCTATCTCACTGACTTCCGGCAAAGCGGTTTTCTCATTACGCAAAAATTGGGCAGGAATAGATTCACTTGTATCTGACAAAGATATCTCGCATTCCGGCAGGCTAAAAGAGTTACTGTTGTTGACATGTTTTTCAAAAATAAGCTTAGCCATTATTTAATCCCTCCCAGCACTGCCACCAGTTTATCAATTTCCTCGCGGGTTCTTTTTTCAGTAAATGCAAGTAATAGAGCATCATCCAATTCATAACCGCCAATAATACCATTCTCAAGCAAATTTCGATTGGCTTGGGCGGGATTAGTTATTTTCAAAGCAAATTCATTAAAGAATGGTTGTTTATACATTAATTCCATACCGGCTTTTTCAAATTCCTGCCGGGCATATAAAGCCAGATGATGACAACGGGTAGCAATATCCTTAAGCCCCCGATCACCGACCAAAGACAAATACATACTGGCGGCCAGGGCACATAAAGCCTGATTGGAACAGATATTGGAAGCAGCTTTTTCACGACGGATATGCTGTTCGCGTGCCTGTAAAGTTAATACAAAGGAGCGTTTACCGTCCAGGTCAGTAGTTTGTCCTACTATCCGACCGGGTATCTTACGCATTAAGGCTTTGCTGGCGGCCATAAATCCCAGATATGGGCCCCCGAAACTTAAATTTATTCCCAGAGATTGACCTTCACCAACAGCAATATCTGCACCCCATTCAGCCGGGGATTTTAATAAAGCCAATGATAATGGCTCCACAGACATTATAAACATGCCTTTATTTTCATGAATAACTTTTTCGACTGCAGAAGGGTCTTCTAAAATGCCATAAAAATTTGGCTGTTGGATAACAGCACAGGCAGTTTCATTATCAATGGCTTTTACCATGCTATCAATATCTGCTTGTCCATCCTGACCAGGAACTACAACTATTTCCATATGACCGGACAGGGAATAGGCCTTTAAAATATCAAGATACTCAGGATGTACCGTATCAGAAATAACTACTTTATTCTTACCCTTGCTATTTACACAGGCAAGATTACAGGCTTCGGCCAGAGAACTTCCGCCATCATACATCGAAGCATTGGAAACATCCAATCCGGTAAGCTTGCAGATCATAGTCTGAAATTCAAAAATGGATTGTAATATTCCCTGACTGATTTCCGGCTGATAGGGAGTATAGGCAGTATAAAATTCCGAACGCAATAATAACTGTTCCAATGCTGCCGGTATATAATGATCATAAGCACCGGCACCCAAAAAGCAGGGATAATCCTCAGTGTTTATGTTGCGGCCAGCCAGATATTTTAATCGGCTGCGAATCTCCATTTCACCCATACCGGAGGATAGATTAAGACAATTTTTTATTTTCAATTCTTCCCGAATATCGACAAACAAATCGTCCAGGCTTGAACATCCAATGGTTTGGAGCATTTCATCTACTACCACAGACGGATTAGGAGTAAATCTCATTAAATGAATCCCCCTTAATCTTCAAGTGTCTGGCAAAAGGCGGCATAAGCCTCAGCGTTCATTAGTTTATCCAGATCACTTTTATCCCCTAATTCCATAACCGCAATCCAGTTGTCATAAGGTGCCTCATTTAACAGTTCAGGTGAGTCTTCCAACTCTTCATTAACTTCCAAAATAGTACCTGAAGCGGGCGTATAAACTGATACAACTGCTTTTACAGACTCTATTACTCCAACCGCATCACGCATGGCAAAACTATCACCGACTTCAGGTAATTCAACAAATACAATATCTCCCAAATGGTGTTGCGCATAATCAGTAATACCTATACGACCAGTATTACCTTCCACACTTATCCATTCATGCTCGTCAGTATACAATAAGTTTTCTGGTATGTTCATTGTTTATCCCTCCGCTATAATTTAATTGGTTATTTCGTTACATATTATAGGTCCTGCCAATGCCAGCGGGCAATACTAATAGACATAAAATTATTTGGCTTTAGTTTGTTTCTTATAAAATAAGCCCGTTCCAATTATCGCCTTAATTGGTTTATTACGAATAATGATATCTATTTCAGTGCCAGTTTCGCTAAATTCAGTACTGATTAATGCCAGTCCAATTGGTTTTTTAAAAGTAGGGGAATGCATACCGGTAGTAACATGTCCAATAACTTTGCCATCTTTTTGAACTTCATAATGAGAACGGGGTATACCTTTATCCAACATCTCAAACTCAACCAGTTTTCTATTCAGACCAGTTTGTTTTTGGTTAATTAAAGCTGATTTGCCTATAAACTCTTCATCCTTATTCAGTTTTACGAAAAAGCCCAATCCAGCTTCCAGGGGGGTAATATCCCGGTCAATTTCCTGTCCATACAGTGGAAGTTTGGCCTCAAAACGAAGTGTGTCCCTGGCGCCCAGTCCAATTGGGGTAACCAAATCTCCACCTGCCTGCAGTATTTCTTCCCAAAGAAAAGCTGCATCATCTGCTTTTACATAAAGCTCAAATCCATCTTCACCGGTATATCCAGTTCTGGAAACAATACATTCTACACCGGAAATATTAACTGCCGGGTTAAACCAGAAAAATTTTATACTGTCCAAATCAGTGTCACATATCTTCTGTAGTATTTCCTGTGCCCGGGGGCCCTGAATGGCAAGTTGGGCATATTCAGAAGATACATTAACAGCATTCACGCCATCAATTAAATTTTGTTTAATCCAGGCATAATCTTTTTCAGTATTACCGGCGTTAATTACCAGTAAATACTTCTGATTATTATATCTGTATATCAACAGATCATCTACTACACCACCGTCAGGATAACACATCGGCGAATAAAGAATCTGAAAGTCCTTCATACCCTTTATATCATTAGTAACCAGACTTTGCACAAAATCTTCAGCCTTTTCACCCGTAATAAATACTTCCCCCATATGAGAAACATCAAATAGTCCTGCACTTTCACGCACCATATTATGCTCTTTGATGATTCCCAGGCCTTCAAATTGAACTGGTAACTCCCATCCACCAAA
>DAIMDR010000222.1:0-3540 GCA_036725705.1 Syntrophomonadaceae bacterium
AGAGTCGAAGGAGCCCGCGCCGGTACCTCTGGAATCTCCCTGTTTATAGTTCCCAAGTATTGGGTTAATGAAGACGGGACCCTGTCAGACAATGATGTTCAGACTACCGGTATTGAACATAAGCTGGGACAATATGGTTCCTGTACCGCTGCATTAGCCATGGGTGAAAACAACAATTGCCGCGGATATCTGGTTGGTGATCCCCCAGATGCAGATGGTAAAGCCAAAGGTATGGCCCAGATGTTCCAATGTATGAACTTTGCCCGTCTGGGAACTGGTATGCTGGGACTGGCCTGTGCAGCTAATGCTGTTTACAATGCCCGTGACTATGCCAAGGATAGAGTTCAGGGCCGTCCGTTAACCGATTTAAAAGGTGATCGCGTAAATATCATTAATCATGAAGACATCCGTCGTACTCTATTAGAGGGCAAGGCTCATGTTGAAGTATTCCGGGCCATGATAATGAAGACCTATTTTATGTTTGATATTCGTTACAAAGATCCGGATCCTGAAAAGCGACAGGAAGCTAATGATTTCATTGAAGTGGTTACCCCGCTTTGTAAAGCTTATCCCACCGATGAAGCTTGGTGGTTGATTGGTGAAGCTATCCAAGCCTACGGTGGATACGGATATTGTGAAGAATACCCCGTAGCTCAGATTGCCCGCGATGTTAAGATTTATTCCATCTGGGAAGGTACCAATTACATTCAGGCTATGGACCTGATTGGCCGTAAATGGACTATGAAAAAAGGTTCTGTTTATGCTAAATGGTTTAAACAAGTACAGGATTTCTATGAAGCTAATAAGAATGCTGCCGGTTTTGAAAAGGAATTTGAGAAGTTTGACAGAGCCGTTAAAGCATTAGCAGAGATCCAAATGGCCATCGGCGGTTATTTTGGAGCCGGCAAGATCAGTATGATGCCGTTATATGCACGTCGTATCCTGACTGCTACTTCCATGGTTTATGGTGCATGGTGTATTCTGGAGCAAGGTATGATAGCTCTAAAGAGAGCTGAAGAAGTTGGCCCCGATCACTATGATTATGAATTCTACATGGGTAAAGTATACTCAGCCCGTTATTTCTTAAATAACGTAGTGCCCAAGGTTTGGAGTATCGCCGACATGGTAAAAGATGGCGACGCATCTGCAATAGAAATTCCTCTGGGAGCTTTTGACTACTAGAATCCGGTATAAAATTATTAAAGCTGCTAACTGTAAAAAGTTAGCAGCTTTTTTATGTGCAAACTGAGGTGATTCATTAATTTAAGTCAGGTTAGTCCCTTTACAGGACTACCGATGTGTTCAAGCCTTCTGCTTATGAACACCAATAATGTTGCAGTTTAAAAAACAGAAGCTGATTGGTCTATTAAAATAAAATCACAAAATACACTGCCATCATTACTAAACCAAAAGGTACACCGAATTTAGCCCATTCAGTACTGGTAATTCTTAGCTTGGAGGCGGAAATAATATTGGGTATGTTACCCGGTATAAGCATACCGCCACTAATTAATAAGCCCATTAATATTGCTTCAATCTGCATGGTACTCATCTGGATACTAATTTCAGCAGCAGTTAAGGTTGCGTTATCCAATACAGCTGAAATCATATTGACCCAATACAATATTCTGTAATCTAAAGTTAATACATACTTATCAATCAGAGGTTGAAAGCCTTCCCCCAGGAATACTAATGCCATTACAAACAAATAGACTTTAAGCGCGCGAACAATAATGCCCCTCCAGGTATCTTCTACCCGGAACTCCTCTATTTCGTTATTGGCATTTTCTACTTCTTCCCAATCAGTAAAAGTTGTATTTTCAGATGGCCTTAATATCCATACGGTGTAAAGGGCACCAATCAGACTGACAACTACAACCCCTGGAATTATGAATTTACCCAGTAATCTTAGCAGGTAAAAAAAGTCCTGATTGAGTTTTGATATGGCTATAGTGGCCAGCGGCTCTCCTATAGGAGTAAGTGCTGCCCCCAACCCAATTGAGAAGCAGGCCAGAATACAAATAATAATTTTTTGTTCCCGTTCCAAAGGAAGTAAAAATATAATTTCCACCAGAATAATTGAGGCAACTATGGCAGTTATTACGCTGGATAACAAGCCTAACAGGGCTATTATTAGAAAGATAGTTATCGGAAGTGGTATGATGTTAAATATTTTATTCATAAAATGATTAAATTGTTGGCTAAGTAAAAAGAACAAAGACCCGGCAATAAATACGGCCGCAGCAATCATAACCGGTTCTTCCAGGGCTTTTAAAATTAACCCCATATTCATAATACCGGATATAACAGCAGCCAAAATGCCCATTATAAATAAGAATATTTCCAGATTTTCTTCTACTTTGGTAACTGCAAACGGCAGTACCAAAACCATTATCAGAATAAACAACAGACCGCCTATTACCATAAAGTCCAACTCCTTACAGGCGTTAAGATATAAAATGATTACAATTAAAAATTCTACAGTAAGTATAATAATAAATCAACCGTATCAAATTTTGATATGCAGGTTATCAGAGGAATATATATGGCTGCAGGAATTCAAATTTTAATTTATATAGTATTAAAGGCTATCCTAAAATTCTTAATCATTTTAAGATAGCCATAGTAAATAAGTATCAAATACTTATCTTTAAACCTTACTGTAAGGGTTTTATTCTAACCAAGTTGTTTAGTGAGATTGACCATTTCAATGGCAGAAATAGCAGCATCAACACCTTTATTGCCTGCTTTGGTACCGGCTCTTTCGATTGCCTGTTCGATGGTATCTGCAGTAATTACTCCATAGATAACCGGTATTCCACTGTTCAAACCAACTTGTGCTACTCCTTTGGTTACTTCAGCGGAAACATACTCGAAATGAGGTGTAGCCCCTCTTATAACTGCACCTAAACAAATAACCGCATCATAATCCTTACCAGCCATTTTTTGAGCCATAAACGGAATTTCAAAAGCTCCGGGTACCCAGGCTATGTCTATATCATCAGGGCTTACATTATGACGGGTTAGAGCATCCATACATCCGGATAATAATTTATTAGTAATAAATTCATTAAACCTCGATACTACTATTCCGATTTTGTGACCCTCGCCAACCAGTTTTCCTTCAAATACTCTGCTCATTATTACTCCTCCTATATAATAATTATAAACCTGCCAACAGGTGACCCATTTTATCTTTTTTGGTTTGAAGGTAGCGTCGGTTTTCATCTTTACTTTTAATTTCTATGGGTACTCTTTCGACTACCTCCATGCCGTATCCCTCCAAACCTTTTATTTTCTTAGGGTTATTAGTCATTAATCTCATTTTTCTTATTCCCAGATCAACCAGTATTTGAGCCCCAATTCCATAATCCCTTAAATCTTCAGGAAATCCCAGTTCCAAGTTGGCCTCTACCGTATCGCGTCCCTTATCCTGCAGGTTATAGGCTCTGATTTTATTAACCAATCCAATACCCCGCCCTTCCTGACGCATATATAACAAGACTCCTTTTCCCTCCCGCTCAATCATGGTCATGGCAC
>DAIMDR010000223.1:0-3536 GCA_036725705.1 Syntrophomonadaceae bacterium
ATTATGATGGGGGAGATCAGCGTTTCGTCCTGTGGATCGATAGTATTGAATGAGGTGGAGAATCGGAGACTAAAGTCTCCTCTACGGGGGGGCCGTTGAACTTTTGCCGGAGACTGAAGTCTCCTCTATGGGACGCGCGTTGAACTTTTGCTATTGTCGCACCCTTGCGGTCACCACCGGGAGATAGGGTTATTAAATGAAAAAGAGACTATTCATGCTTTACAAATGGTCGATGATAGAAACCTAACCGTACATACATATAATGAGCGTTTAGCCATGGAAATCTTTCAGAGGATAAGAAAACATACGGTTTTATTAGGTATATGGTTGGAAAGATTAAACGAGCGAGTAGTAAAGGTTTAATGCTATGGTAAAGAGGAACAATAAATATCCCCGGCGCCTGAGGATGAACCGAAAGTCCCGGCTGCAGGCTGCCAAGTCGTGGCTGCAGGATTATACAGGCAAAAATCTGATAAAAGGCTATCGAAAACATTTCGGGGTTAGTATGGTGCAAGCGGCGATAGAATTGCGAATGTTGGGCTGCGATGTTTCCGAAGAGCGCATTGAACAGTTAAGAATTAATGAAATGGATATAGTCCTGCAGCGGAAAAGAAGGAAGCAGCAAAGAAGCAGCGAAGCCTTGGCAAACGAACTTCTGGACTGCGATGAGGATTTTTACTTTATTGCTGGACATACCCCGGAGGGGGTGCCATTTGGGGTAACCTGGGGCGAAATGGATGCATTTATAGATAAAGGTTTATCTAGAGAAACCGACGAAGAGATCCCTTTCTGACCCGAAAAATTACTTATGAATTCCTCTGCTAGTTTTTTCTCAAAGAGGTCACGCTGTATCTGACGGAATTTGCGGGTTTCATAATAGCATTAACCCCTCTTTTACCATTATAACTTAACATCTGGTGGAACAGCTTTTCTATGCATACCGGGAAAGCAAGATATTAGTAAAATCTTTAAGATTAATGAGATTATGTTCTATTATATTTTTGAGAATAGATAAATCCAATTTTTGATAATCGTGAATAGCAATATTTCTAAACCCCACCATGGCTTGGAGCTTTTTCGACAGTTTTTCATCTATAATTTTATGATTAGCCAATAATTCAAAGGCCTCCCGGCTATATTGGGGCAGTCCTAACCCTTCCTCGGCTACAATATGCATAGCTATAGATATGGCAGCTTCACATGCTCTCTGTATGTTTAAAATAATGGCATCTTGCTTGAGTATAATATTAAGGTTATCCGGGTTATTTTCGTATTCTTCTGTTACCCGCTTAAGACAGCGTTCTATAGTCTGACTTTTGTTTAGTATGATATCTTTATCTACCATATACGGTGCCCCTTTCTTTAATCTTTTTGATGACTACTTCCCGTTCTTCGTTTAAGCGGGTATATTTTTTTAGAGCTAGTATGAAGAAATTTTGACGAAATTCAGGATTTTCATCATAGATTATTCGGCCTTTGGTAATAATCTTTGCCTGCATAACCGGAGATACTGCGGTTAAATCTATTAAATCAACTTCTTTTTTTAATAAATGAGCTAAATCTTGGGTAGCGTTATAGATTTGCATGTTATTATGCTTGGTTTCGCTAATAAAGGCGATATCTATATCGCTATCGGCGTGGGTCTTGTTAGTGACAGCAGAACCAAATAACATAATTAGAATGGCTGCAAATTCTTTAGTTAAATATTCTATTATTAAATTTTCTTTATATTTATCCATATTGGAAGTATAGCATAAGAAAATTGACTTTGTAAAAATTGTAAGTTGTCTTCTTTTGTGGCAAAAACTTCAGTTTCTGCGGTTTTTCCTGTCTTGCCGGAGACAATCGGAGACTAAAGTCTCCGCTACGGGGGATGGGGCGATAATCGGAGACTAAAGTCTCCGCTACGGAGGCTCCGAGGGGTGCGGTTCATTCTTGCCTTTGTAAAAATTGTAAGTTACCAAACTCACCTTATACATTCTTGAATAAATCGCTATATCCCTCAAGAAAAACTTTCACCTTTACGATATAAATAATGAATCCATTTTGGCAAGAGTCTTTCGAGTATCTTGCTAGCGTAGGGGTGGCAGGGAAGCCAATCCCTTCAAAAGATTAACCCAGGGATGGGAGTGTTGGTAATGATAATAAAGAGTAGCGCAATTGCTATGCAGTCTTCCCACCTGTTGCAGGAAAGCACTACCCGGGAAGAAAGACTGCAGTTTTGGGTTGGCAATCGCAACAGCGGATCAGGAACGCCTCAGCAGCGGTCTCCTCTGCTGCAATTAGTGCAGAGCGGGAAAAGGGATCAGGTGGATCTGTCCGCACAGGCTAGGCGCCTCCAACTGTTGGCCATAGAAAAACCTCGTGAAGAACTGGAGTTAACTCCGGAAGAGGATCTCAAAATCAAGTTGATCGAATCAATGTTGGAACTTCTCAGCGGTAAGAAGATCAAAATTATTGTACCTTTCAAAAACGCCTCACCGCATCAATCTCCATCCCCTCAGCAGGTTCGGGTGCAAAACCAATCGGCCGGTTGGGGGTTGCAGTACGATTTCCAAGCGACCAGGTTTGAGCATGAGCAACTCTCTTTTCAAGCATCTGGTCAGGTGAAAACGGCGGACGGCAAGACCATTGATATTTCTGTGCAATTGAATATGAGCCGTACCTTTTACAGCCATGAGAGCATCAGTATTCGGGCTGGGGATGCCCTCGTCCCCATCGATCCGCTGGTGATCAACTTCGACGGCCCAGCGGCGGCTTTGACGGAACGCAATTTTCAATTCGATCTGGATTGTGACGGAGAGATGAACCAGATCTCCTTTGTTGGATCCGGGAGCGGCTTTCTTTGTCTGGATCTGAACGAGGATGGTAGAATAAATGATGGGTCGGAGCTATTTGGCCCCCGTACCGGCAATGGCTTTGCAGAACTGGCTGCTTATGATGAGGATGGCAACGGCTGGATTGACGAAGCTGATTCGATATATGAGCAGTTACGCATCTGGACTCGTGATGACCAGGGCCAGGACATCTTGTTTGCTCTGGGCGCAAAAGGTATCGGCGCCATTTACCTGGGCTACTCGGATACCCAGTTCAGTATGCGCGACAGTCAAAACCAGGAAAATGGTCAGCTGCGCAGCACGGGAGTGTTCCTGCGTGAGGACGGCAGTGCCGGAAGCATTCAGCAGGTCGATCTCATAGGCTGATTACCCATAGCCATTGAACCCTAAAGATGGGTGGCAAAGATTACGATATAAATAATAGATTCGGCAGGGAGGCGAAATCTATGCAGGTCAATGCCCAGAGGATAACGACAGATGCCCCATACATGGAAGTTCGGGCCCAAACCAAACCAGCTGAAGTGAAACCCGATAGACCGACACCTGAGCAGGACAAGCAGGCTAAGCGTGAGCCGGTTGATGCTGGCAAACTAAAAGCAGCAGTGGATCTGACTAATGAAGCTATCCGCATAACCAACTATCACTTGGAGTTCAGACTCCATGAGAGCAGTGGACGGTACCAGGTGAAAGTGATCGATA
>DAIMDR010000224.1:0-3518 GCA_036725705.1 Syntrophomonadaceae bacterium
ACCTTCTCCATCTGCCTTTCCAATCACCAGATTACCAAGATAGTAACTGGTATCCGGCCAATCAATTTCCCCTTTCCCGCTGCCCACTGCAGTTAGAGAAACATAGGGCTGTTGACTTAACAGATCTTTTATTTCCTTGCTTATATCCCGCATCGCCTCATATTTTAAAGTACGCTTTTCCCAATGAATTTTTTCATAATTGCTTTCCAACTGATCATTTTTGGGAATAACTTTATCCTGTTCCAGCGCACCTTCCAAAGATATTTTCAAAGTATGAACTTCCATGTCTTCCCCCGGTTTATCAGGATAATTCAAGCTGTAAGCCAGATCCTGGTTTGTATTAGACCCTTTGATCAGGGTTCTGAGAATCAGATTCTCTCCCGGTATGGGCAGGTTTTTTTCCCATAAGACCCGTCCATACTCATTTATTCTAATTACCAGTACACTCTTGTCTTGTAAGGAATAACCTACTAAAACACCCCCACCCTGTCCTTCAATACTTTCACCGCGTGACTTGCGACTATCCCTGAATCCGTCCGGAACTGGCACAAATGCCATGGAAACCTGATCGTATTCTCCGCCGAATTGTCTTTCTTTTTCTCCGTCAATTATTCGCTGATATCCCGGCCAAGCTTGTAAATAGCCAAATTTATCTACATAAATCAGATAGATATTTTTATCGCCTTTGCGGCTTACTGTATTACCGGCAACTAAATATCCTATAACTTCATTATTGCTATCTTCTGCTATTGTAATGGCAATTCCCTCATCATCTTCCTTGCCGCCGTAGTTTTTGCTCCATTTCACCTCTCCATAGGCATTCAGGCGCATCATATACAAATCCCGTTTGCCATTGGTATTGCCATCGGTATAACCGGTCAGAATATAGCCGTCATTGTATCCTTCTTTATCTAATAATTGAATAATTTCGCTGGCCTGCTGATTACCTGAATTTACATAGGTTTTTTCCCATTTAGCCGCACTCCTGTCGCCACTATGCCATTCACCGGATTTATCCATTTTTATTATCCGAATATCCTGGTCTTCTTCTCCGGTAGTACCGGCTATTACCAATCCATTATCATTGGTATTGGCGACCGAATTAACGGTTCTTAATGGTAAATCCTTTTGCCAGTCTATTTCTCCATTGATGGCAACTTGCAGCAGGCGAATGGTATCCTTTCCCATTTCCCGGCTGTTCACTGCCATTACAAAACCACTCCCTTGCATATGCATCATCAGCAGTGTATCCTGGCCTTTCAGGGTGTAAACTTTTTTCCATAATTCTTTACCATCTGTATCCAGCATTTGAGCCCTTATATCCCGATCACCGGTTATAATATCATGCTGATAGGATATAAATATATAATTACTACCGGTCGGATATATATAGCGTTCAGAGGCCGCAGCATCAAAATTTACTGATTGGCTATTATTAAACGGCAGAAATGTAGATGCAGGTAAGTCCCTTGCCATAGCAACCGTTGCTGAACCGGCAATTATAGCAATAACAAAAACGATAACTGCCGTAATTCGAAACTTGTATTTCAATTGCTTTTTCAGCATTCCCACTATCTATACCTCCCCTTTGGCATCGTTTGCCGGTTTATTCTCAGTATCAGCAGGTTGCTGAGCAGTTTCCTGTTTAGCTGCATAGTAGGCATTAATGGTAATCTTCATATCAAAGGTATCCGGCATATAACTTTCTGCCACCGGTCTGTCTGATTGGGTAACAGTTTCTTTTTCTTCGGTAATGATTTCAAATTTTATTCTCTGTAGTTTGGCCTCGGGAATTCCCGGCGGGGCTATATAATAAGCAGGAGGACCTGCCTCCACCTCTTCGCTCTTATTAGAAGTTTCAGCCTTAACCGCAGTAAAAGCTACATCTTCTACACTGATTAAGCGCTCGGCATTCTCCAACTCGGCTAATAATTTGAATAATTTATCTACTTTACCTTTGGTACTGATAGTAAACACCAAGGTTTGGGCGCCGGTTTCGTCTGGTTTTTCAGCCCCCTTGTAATCAATTGAAGACAATGGTAACTGGTTCTGTTTGGTTGTCTCATCCAATAGCCTTAATAAAGGTACCAATTCATCTTCGGTGGGTAAACGTTTATTCAAATTAGCAAACCGCTCTTCCATTTCTTTATCTTTGACAGGAGTTTTTTTAACTTCCTTCTGCAGGTTCTGCTTCTCCAACTGCAATTGCTCATTACTGGAGGTTAAAGTTTGTATTTCCTCACTGGTGGGTAAATAAGCCAGGCGGAAAAAAGCAAATCCGATTAAGAATACGAGAAGCAACGCTAATAAAGCCTGATCGCGCCTTGATAAACTCATTTACTTCACCCCCCATATCAAGTTGAAATTAAAACTAACTTCACCAGTTTTATCATTTAGTTTGGAGGATAAGACTTTAACATCCTTGATATACTCTAATTCTCTAAGCTGTTCCAGAAATGTTATGCACTTAGCCTGACTATTACAGTAAGCTGACATGGTAAAACTATTATTGGACTTGACATCAATTTTAGCTATGGTTACACCCGGAATAGTTAATTGATATATTTCCTCCAATTGTTTAGATTTAACTTTCTGCCGGGATTCCAGGGCATTAAGCATGGCTTCCCGGCTATTTAACCCTTCAGGAGTATTTTTATTGGCCGATACAGCTTTGGTAAGCTGTTCAATATCCTTCTGCAGTTGCTGATTTTCGTTTTTTATTGCCTGCAGCTTCTGACCCTGCATCCACCAGGTTCCAGCCATTATACCGGTAAACAGCAGGACGGCCAGGCCCAGTATCAGTATAAACCTGAGATCGCTTTTCTTCTCAACTTTCCCCTCCTGCATATAGCGCAGCAGGTTAATCCTGGGTTCCTTATTATTCATTGCTTATGCTCCTCCCCTCAAAGCTAATCCCAGTGCTATCGGATAATCAAAACGCAGATCATCTTTCTGTTCTTCGGTTATGTTTGGGGGAAGCTTTATTCGCTCAACTATACTTCCCAATTGGACTGATATATTTAATTCACGGCTCAGGTATTCCTCAATACCACCCAGACGGGCACATCCGCCGCATAAAAGTATGTTGGTTACGCTGTCCTCCTTATTTTGTAAACGGAAATAATCCAGTGACCTGACCAGTTCATCGATAAGATTTCGCAATAAACGCTGACAATCCGGGTCTTCAGCATTTAAATCTTCCAGGCGGCATTCGTTTTCTACAATTTGGGGAATTTGTTGGAAAAATGCCGTACAGCCAAAACCAATTGAACGAATAAAAACCGGCGTACTGCTCTGAAACACTGATAAATAACTACGCTGGGCACCAATATTTATAACAGCGGAAACTTTATCTTTCTGAAGGTGGGGCTGATAGAGGGTTTTCAAAGCCAGCGGTTCAATCTCCAGTCGGGTCAGCTTGAGTCCGGCTATCTCACAGGCTTTAACCATATTTTCCGCTTGCGTCTTACGTGCAGCTACAAAAAATACTTCCGCCATCTTACCCTGAGGATCATCAA
>DAIMDR010000225.1:0-3508 GCA_036725705.1 Syntrophomonadaceae bacterium
TCAATAACAATTTTCTGAACTACATCAGCCTGCTCAAAGCATCCCGCAGCTATTTGTTTAATCGCAGATGCAACTTCCTGCGCTTGTGTACTACCATTACTAACCTGTTCCAGCATTTGATTTTTTACTTTTTCCGTCTCAGTAATCCTTCCCCCGGTAACCTGCATAAGTAAAATAATGCTATCGCCCATTTTGTCGAAGGCTATTCGTATAATATCCATTACCCCATAATTGACATTTTTCAGATTCGGTTCCAGATTACCCTGTTCTATTCCGCTTACATAATCCACCATCGAAGCGATAGGAATAAAAAATCTTTTTTTGTTAATTATGGTTGCCAAAAAGCCAACCAGCACTCCACCAAATGCTCCTACCATATATTGAACAATCCAGGCCTTCGTATCAGTTAATCCTAAAAACCAGGCATTAAGCAAGCCAAAAGGAGCGGCAAGAAAGGCACACAACAGAATTGTAGAAATTGAGTATGATCTGGATATTCGCCGTACCTGCTCTTGATTATCCATTATAATCACCTCCTGACATATTGGAATATTTAGCATATAATAGATATGTTAGCATATTTGAGAAATTTAAAGTAGATACCTTTAATAAGAATAAGTAGATAGGAGAAATATTTAGTGCGGAGGTATTTATAAACTCCGCACTAAAACCATGTCAATATTGAAAATAGATTTTCGGGTTACATAAATGCTTCTTCAGCAAGGTCAATGCTACTGGTGTCAGTATTCTGCATGGCTTTGAGAACTCCAAAGACTTCAGGAACAACATTCATCACAAAGAACCTGGAGGAAGCAATTTTGCCCCTATAGAAGTTGGCATCATAATGGTCTTCTCCCAGTACCGTGAGTTTCTCAGCAGCCAATACCCCCTGTTCGAGCATTAACTTGCCACAGATAATCCTGGCTGCTGAATGTAACATCCGGGTTGCATACAGTTGCTTTAGCTGCTTATTGTCAGTTGACCAGGCCCCATTCAACTCCATAATGGTTTGAAAGGCAGCAAAGGAATCTCCCATCATGTTAAACTCTTTTTCAAATGCTGCCGTCTTTTTATTAGTGATGAAGCTTTCAATTTGATCCATCCATTTCTTAAACGGTTCACCATCTTTCATGGTATACTTGCGTCCGGTGAAATCCTGTGCATGAATGAAATTGGTGCCTTCCCAGATGGAGTAAATCTTGCAATCCCGTGATAGTGAAGCCGGGGCATACTCCTCCATAAAGCCGTATCCACCGTGGACCTGCATGGCTTCTGCAGTCATCAGCCATGCCATATCGGATATAAATGCTTTGGCGAGTGGATTTTGAATCATGAAGAAATCGTCAGCCAGTTCCCTCTCTTCTTCGGTTGATGCTTCCTTGGACATGTCAATATAGTAGTAAGAGCTGTATATCAATGCCCGGCAGGCCTCCATTACGCACTTCTGCAGCATCAGCATGCGGCGGACATCTTCATGTTCGATTATCCGGACACTGGGACCCTTGGGATCGGTGGACTTTTTACTCTGCACGCGAACTTTGGCATATTCCAGAGCTGCGTAGTATGATGATCCGATACAACCCAAAGCAAATATCCCGGTATTGATACGCTCCTCGTTCATCATCTGGAACATTTGAGCCATACCTTTACCGCGGCCGTCTACCGGATCTTCACCAATCATCCAACCATAGCAATCATCATTTTCACCAAAGGCCAGCGTAGCAGTTGCAGAGCCGTGAAGCCCCAACTTGTGCTCAAGGCCGACTGTGGTTACATCATTCCATTTGGTCATATTGCCATCATCATCAACCCAGAACTTGGGAACCATTAAACAGCTGATGCCACTGGTGCCTGGTTTGGCATCCGGGGTTTTGGCCAGTACCAGATGAATAATGTTGGATACACAGTCGTTATCTCCGGTGGTAATAAAGCACTTCTGCCCTTTAATCTTATACAGGCCCGGGGTATCGGTAGGAAAACACCTGGTAGAAACTGCACCCACTTCGGAACCTGCCCCTGGCTCAGTCAGGCACATGGATCCACCCCATTCGCCCGTATACATTTTGGGCAGGTAGAGGTCTTTAAACCTTTGTGCAGCATTATATTGGATAACAGTGGTAGCACCCTGAGTTAGACACCATAGCATTACCAATGCCGGTGATGCAGCGCTCTGCATTTCTAAAACCGGAGCGTACCAGGCCAGCGGCATGCGGCCTTCAACTTCGCGATCACCCCACTGAGGTCCAAGGCCGGCTTCACAAACTGTATTGTAGACCGTCTTAAAGGCATCGGGACTAATCGCTGCGTGTTCGTTACCGCCAACAAATTTGAACCCGGGATTATCAGCTTCTTTATTGACCGGGCAAATTACATCACGGCAAATTTTATAGTTAACATCCAAAAACCCATCCAGATCATCAACTGCGTAGTAGTCTTTATAAGCATCGCAGGACAATAGTTTTTCCATGTCAAGCCATTCTTTCATCTGGAACTTAATGTCCCGAAGTTGGTAAAGATAATTATCATGTGGCAAACTAATCCCTCCCAATTATATTTTCTTCAGATTGAGATGTAATGATTTCCAGGTCGGGTTTTGTCCCAAATCTGTCTACATAACACAACAAAAATTACTCGTTTAAAATTATTAACTTATTAAGCCAAATCGTTTAAGGCTTCTACATTACTGCTTTACCAGCGTTGTTGCCGGATCTTCGATAAAAGTCCCCCCTGCAATTTTCTTTTCCGGCAGTCTGTGTCTTTAGATTCTTTTATGGCCTATTCTGCTTGATTCATCCTGTTTCATTCCTCTAAGTTGTAAGGTGCTTTCTAATCATCTCCTTTATAAAATAATCCTTCAGTCAAAAATAAGTTTTTATTTTAAAACTTTATGGTTATTAAATTATTCTAAATATTCTCCCCAAAGCATTGTATATCCTTCATTCTGTTATAAACAATTTGATTGCCGTTTCGAATCTGTTATCAGGTTTCAAAACAGTAATTTGCATTTCAAATTATCTGCATTAAGATAGAACTAATAACAAAAATGAGGCATAGTGTCAGTAAGGATTCAAAATACCTTCTCGCTCCGACGCTTACTTAAATTTATATAATTACCCTATAGATAATATGAATCAGAATAATATACCGCTGGTTATATAAGGGGGATGAAAGAATGCAATACAACTCCCGGGTAAGCATTAAAAGATTTTTTAAAGTCATTAATCTTTTCATTTCTATTTTCTGGTCCTTTTATTCGCTGAAAATAAAAGCCTTATGGCATGTTGAAGGTTGGAAAGAAAACCGGCGTGACGAGTTGTTCTTTTCTGAAGCACGGCGTTTCCGCAATACGGCAATTGAAATGGGCGGATTACTCATCAAGCTGGGTCAGTTTTTAAGCACCCGGGTGGATATCCTGCCGCAAAGCACAACCAGTGAACTGGCGGGATTGCAGGATGAAGTACCACCGGTGGATTACCAGGATATATGTCAGGTAATTGCAGATCAATTT
>DAIMDR010000226.1:0-3491 GCA_036725705.1 Syntrophomonadaceae bacterium
TGATAAATATGGGTCCTCAGGTAATTATAGAGCGTATAAAAGCATATGAGCCCAAAGCAGATATTGAGCTGATTGAGAGAGCTTACAATTATGCTATGATTGCCCATGCCGGTCAAAAAAGAATTTCCGGAGAACCCTATATAATTCATCCGGTAGAAGTTGCCTTGATTTTAACCGAGATTGAAATGGATACTGAAACAATTTGTGCAGCATTGTTGCATGATGTTATTGAAGATACTGACATAGAGTATATGAGTATAGTCAATGATTTTGGTGAAGAGATTGCCTTATTGGTTGATGGCGTAACCAAATTAAGCCGTATTAATTTCAAATCAAAAGAAGATGCTCAGGTGGAAAACCTGAGACGCATGTTTATTGCCATGGCCAAAGATATTCGGGTAATTCTGATTAAATTGGCAGACAGACTGCATAATATGCGCACATTGCAGTTTCAAAGTGAGCGTAAACAGAAGGAAATCGCCCAGGAAACCATGGATATTTTTGCTCCGCTGGCACATCGTTTGGGTGTTTTTAAGTTTAAGTGGGAATTGGAAGATCTTGCTTTTTCTTACCTCGATCCGGAAATGTACTATGAAATAGCCAAGCGCCTTAAGCAAAAGCGCAAGGAAAGGGAAGATTATGTTCATGCTATTATTGAACAGATTTATTCCGGCCTTGAACAGATTGGCATCCAGGCAGACATTGAAGGACGGCCTAAAAATATATATAGCATTTATAAGAAAATGATTAAACAGGGAAAAGATATTGATGAAATTTATGATAAAATTGCTATCCGGGTAGTAGTAAATGATATACGGGATTGTTATGGAATCCTGGGCATTATTCATACTATGTGGAAACCTCTGCCCGGAAGGTTCAAAGATTATATTGCCACCCCGAAACCCAATTTATATCAGTCCTTGCATACGACCTTAATTGGCGAAGGCGGGGAGCCTTTTGAAGTTCAGATAAGAACTGAAGAAATGCATAGAACCGCAGAATATGGAATTGCAGCTCACTGGCGTTACAAAGAAGGTACCAATCCCCGTGAAAAGAAGTTTGATGAAAAGCTTTCCTGGTTAAGACAAATTCTGGAATGGCAGCAGGAAGTAAAAGATACCAATGAATTTATGGAGTCTTTGAAAATAGACTTGTTTGACGATACGGTTTTCGTCTTTACACCCAAAGGAAAAGTAATAGAATTGCCCAAGGGGGCATGTCCGGTAGATTTTGCCTATCGTGTTCACACTGAAGTTGGACATAAATGTACCGGAGCCAAGGTAAACGGTCGAATCGTACCGCTTGATTTTCCGCTGGGCAATGGCGATATAGTGGAGATACTTACTTCCAAAAATTCTCCCGGCCCAAGTTATGACTGGCTGAATTTTGTAAAGACTTCTTCAGCCAAAAGCCGTATAAAAAATTGGTTTAATCGTGAAAAGCGTCAGGAAAATATTATCCGGGGCCGCGATTTATTGGAAAAGGAGCTTAAGAAGAAACATTTTAATCCCAAAGAACTTTTAAAAGAAGATAAACTTGGAGAAGTTGCCAAAAAATTTGGCTATAATAGTATTGATGACCTGTTTGCTGCTGTTGGAGACGGCAATATTACGGTTAATGGGGTTATGAATAAACAGAAAGAATTGTTCTTTCACGATGCCCATGTCGAGGATATGCTGCCCCTCAATATTGATGACAAAGTTTTGCCGTATCGCGACAAAGAAACTGGTGCATTGCGGATAAAAGGGGTAGATGATGTAGCTATTCGTCTGTCCCGCTGTTGCAATCCGCTGCCTGGCGACCCGGTATTGGGATATATTACCCGCGGGCGGGGGGTATCAGTACATCGCCGGGATTGTCCTAATTTGCAAAGCTATTTGCAGCACGAAAAAGATCGAATTATAGAAGTTGAATGGGCAGATGACCGGGGGATATATACGGTGGAACTTGAACTTAAGGCTATGGATCGCTCCCGGCTTACTACCGATGTAATGACAATTATTGCTGATATGAGAATTCATATTCACTCGGTTTTTTCAAGAGTTACCAAAAATAATGAGGCCGTAATGAACTTTAAACTGGAAATCAGAGATCTGGCCCAATTAAATGCTGTAATTCAGCGAATCAATAAAGTCAGGGATGTTATGGAAGTTCGCCGGGTACTTCCGGGAGAAGTCAGGGGGGAGTAAAGTTCGCGCTGTAGTACAAAAGACTAATGCCAGTACGGTAAGCGTTAATGGAAAGGTAACCGGTAGAATTGCCACCGGATTGGTTGTGTTACTGGGTATAAAACGGGGCGACTCTGTGGAGGATGCCCGCTATTTAATGGACAAAATAATACATCTGCGAATATTTAATGATAGTCAGGATAAAATGAACCTTTCTTTAATGGATGTGAAAGGCGAAATTTTGCTTATAAGTCAGTTTACTCTTTACGGCGATGCCCGTAAAGGCAGACGCCCCAGTTTCACTGAAGCAGAACTGCCGGAACTGGCCGAACCGCTTTTTGATTACTGTATTAATTATTTGCGTGATAAGGGGATCAAGGTTGAGACTGGTGTGTTTGGCGGAGATATGCTGGTTGGCATAAATAATGACGGCCCCTGTACCATCCTGTTGGATACAGAAAGAATATTCTAAGAGGAGGAGAATTTAGTGATCCTTAAAGGTTTAGAGATTAACACTATGGGAGTCAATTGTTATATTGTCGGCTGTGAAGAAACCAAAGAAGTGGCAGTTATTGACCCCGGAGGCAATGCCCGCGGTATTGCAAGGGTCTTGGAGGAAGATGGTTTAAAGGCTGTTTATATTATCAATACCCACGGCCATATTGATCATATTGGCGGAAATCGTGGTGTCAAAGAAGCCACTGGAGCCAAAATTCTTATTCATGAAGCTGATGCCAAAATGCTGGTCAACGCAGTATCAAATTTTTCTTTTTTAATGGGAAGCAAAGTAACCAGTCCACCCGCTGACGAGTTTATTAAAGAGGGAGACCGGATTAAAATTGGCAATACGGTTGAGTTGGAGGTAATACATACACCCGGTCATAGTGCCGGGGGAGTATGCCTGAAAACCGGAGATATTATTTTTGTCGGAGATACCTTATTTCAGGGTTCCATTGGCAGAACAGATTTTCCAGGAGGTTCACATAAACAACTGATAGATAACATCAAACAAAAATTGTTTTGCTATGATGATGAAACGGTATGTTATCCGGGTCATGGACCGGCTACAACGATAGGTTTTGAGAAAAAGTATAATCCATTCTTATCTGATCACTAACCCGCCCCAAGACTTCCATAATCAATAAGTGGGAGTTAAGAGCAGCTAAATCACTGGATAAGTGCGGTCAGGATTCAACTGGAGTAAAAGCTCCGCCTTACTGATAAAAGCTTTACAAATCATAACCTGCTATGTTACAATAAATTATCTTTATAACCTGAGTTTTGCAGTAGAACAATATTAAAAAGCTCTGTAAGTACCGTATT
>DAIMDR010000227.1:0-3488 GCA_036725705.1 Syntrophomonadaceae bacterium
GCATTACTGCAATCCGCAATTTCTCCAATGGCTTTGGCCAGGTTTCCGCCGCCGCGTTGATTCATATCGCCAATAGCTTCTTCCGAGGTTTCAATAATGTAGTCAATCTGAGCTGCATCAAGGTTATTTTTGTTCAGTAAATTTTTTAAGGCTAATATTCCCGAAGCTTTTGCTACCAGATTTTCGAAAACTACGTGAGCGCTTAAGTTGGGATCACTCTCATGAGCTTCCCGAACACAACCTACCAACTGATTATTTTCATATAATCCATCAGCTTTACCGGAATAGACCAGTTTTTCTATATAATCACGTTCACTGCTTTTGTCTAACAAGTCCAGTTGTTTGTCATTAAATATATTTTTGGATACCAGAATAGTTTTTACCCGAGCGGCAAACTCCTCTTCCAATTCCACCAGCTGAAAACTATCCGCAATTTTCATTACTGCATAAAATTCATTTTCCGGAATGATATCACCATATTTGCCCTGCGGACCTTTATTAACCGGGTTTTGATGCCAGGGCCGCGGTAATTCCTGAAGGTCCTCCGGAGTCAGATTACCTATAAATACCTGATTAGGTGCATAATTTACGGCTTCTTCAAAGCTTCTAATCGATTGGGCTGTTTTTTGCAAATAATCAGAATCAGGATTATTTTTTCTTTCCATAGTAATAGTAGTTCCATGTTCCATCATAATGTTGGGGGCATGTACCAAAACAAATCCGGCGGCTTTTATTACAGGAAAATTCAACTTATTTCCCTCCTCTGGATAAAATTTATTTACACTAACAAAAGTGCTGTTTGGATGCATTTATATGAAGGAGCCTTAAAGGCTGAAATATTATGCATCCAAACAGACAGCTGCAAAGTTCAAATTAAGGTTTTCTAGAATACAGTCTGTTCGCCGACGTCAGTAGACAATGCCTTTAAGGCTTTTTCCACAATGCTGCGTCGCAGAGCAAATTCTTCATCCTGGTTTAATTGAGGATTACCCAACGGGTAAGGGATAGCAACTGCCGGGTCTATCCTATTGGCACCAACGGTCAGGGAAATTGGAACTACCGTACAAACATGAACAACCGGTACGTCAACAACTTCCTCCAGCTCTTTTACCATCGTTGCACCGCAACGAGTACAGGTACCTCAGGTGGAAGTTAAAATTATACCGTCAACCTGGGCCTGTTTTAATTCTTCTCCGATGGCGTGGGCATATTTTTTAGCATTGGAGACCGAAGTACCGTTACCTACAGTTGCATAATAAATGTTATGCAGTTGGCCGATTATGCCTTCCTGTTCCAGTTTGCGCATTACATCTACCGGTAATACCCGATCAGCATCCTGATTGGCATAAACCGGATCATAACCACCATGAGCTGTTTCAAAAGTTTCCGCAGTCAAATTATTAATTCCGCTAATATCATAACGGCCAAATTTTGAGGCACTGGAAGATTCTATACGATCCGGGTTTCCTTTCGGCACTATACCTCCGGAAGTTACCAGGGCAATTTTAGCCTGGCTTAAATTCTTTATGGCAGGTCTGGGGGTTACCCGATCAAATATCGGCATGGGGTATTCAGTATCAAACGATTCACCCTTTATTTTTTTGAGCAGCATTTCCACTGCCCGGGCTGAGCCTCTTTGTTCATGGAATACATTTTTCCGTATTCCCCGGGCCAGATAACCCTCTTCTGCCGGAGAACCAACAACTTCTCCTTTAGCCAGTCGGATTGCCAACCGTCCCATAGCCGGTATGGCAGTACGCATTTGTGCTGCTGAGTTGCCGGTTTTTACTATATAGATCTCCTTTTTATACATGTCGGCACCAGGGTTTTCTTCATACATACCGGTTAATACGGGTATATTGAGCCTTTCCTGCACGGCGGCACACACTGCCCCGCATGCAAAGCCATATCGGCCGGCATTAAACGCTGGTCCGGCTATTAACAGGTCAGGTTTAAAACTGGCAATCAGCGCAACAACCTCTTCAGTGGCAGTATCAATATTTTCATTAAAATAAGTGTCTCCGCATATTACCGTACCGATAATGGACATATCATCGTCCAGAGCTTTTTCCAGTGCTGTCCCCGGTCCTACCGGACCGTCTTTGCTAAATGGGGTTATATCGGCTTTTTCTTCTCCGCCGATTTGCCCGAAAAACTGGTTTAAATAATGTACTACTCTTATACTGGCCACTCTTTTCTTCCCCCTTTTCTCTAACTAAACTGCTGTCTGATACTTTCCATTTCATCTTTAATAGCATCAACATCAAGAACCATTTCCATCATGCTAATCTGAGCATCATATACTTCGGGATCAATCAAATCTTTTATTTCGAAAATATGATAAACAGGCAGTTTCAGGGCGATATTGGTCAGAGGCCCAGCATAAGTGGGATCTCCATTGATTACAGTTTCTGCCGTTAGTCCTGCTGATTCTGCTTCGGCTCCGCCCAGGATAACTACTACTTTATCGGTACCAAACTTCTCGGCAACTTCTTTAATTCTGGTTTGATTGGCCATGTCCATGGCCCCGGCAGCAGTTCAAACAAAGCATTCCGTACTGCTGAACAGTATTTCACCGCCTACGGTATTAAGACACTCTGCTATAGCCGGGCCGGGTATACCATCACGATCTCCTAAAATACAAATTTTCTTATCAGCAAAGAAACTTTTATCCATTTACTTTACCTTCCTTTCCGTTATATAAAAATTTTGAAATCGAAAATTGTTTAGAGAAAGGGTTAAAGATAACCCTAGAATTCCAAAGCGCCCATGCGGTTAAATCCCAGTTCATTGGTTGCACCGGTAATGGCCTGAATTTCAATAGTTAACGAACCATCCTGTTTCAGGGCCCCATCAAAACCTCCGGCAATAATTTCGCTGGGCTCAATATAACCAATAACCTTGGACATGGGTGGTAAATCAATTAAAGCATTGGCATTTCCGCCGCTTACCACCGCATTGGCCAGCGGGTTGGCATCAGCCAGGCTCTGGGAGGCGCCGTCACGACCAGCATATTCATCAGTTATCAGGACCGTTTTGACCCCTAAGGCTTCAATTTTTCTGCAGTTCATAATTAAATCGGCATCCGGATTGCCAAAGCCCTCTTCACTGATAATTACCCCATCTACCCCCATACTCTCTACCAGTTTGGCAGTGAAATTAGAGCTGCGTTCCTTATCCAGCAGGGTTACGTTTTCGTTGGTTACTACCACACCAATAAAGTTAAGGTCTTTACCATGGCGGGCAAAAAGATCGTCGATTACCGGGTTGTTCAGGTGGTGATAAGTAGTATTTTTATCACAGGCGGAAACGCAGTTACCGCTGATTATTGCACCATCCATAACAACAGTGGGATAGAGGAAAGTCGGTAAAATCTTTTTTACATCCAGGCCGTAGAGATAGGTGTCATGCATCAGACCCTTGGTCTGGAGCATATATACATAAACAATTTTAGGCAGACCGGGATACTGATTAATCTGCTCGATAAG
>DAIMDR010000228.1:0-3476 GCA_036725705.1 Syntrophomonadaceae bacterium
CCTGGCAGTTCGAGCTAATGCAGATACTCCGGAGGACGCCGCTAAAGCCAAAGAGTTTGGTGCTGAGGGTATTGGTCTGTGTCGAACGGAGCATATGTTTATGGCTATGGAAAGATTGCCTTTTGTACAGCAAATGATACTGGCTGAAAGCATGCAGGAGCGGGAGGAAGCTTTAAGTCAACTGTTGCCTTTCCAAAGAGATGATTTCTATGGGATATTAAAAGCCATGGCACCTTTTCCGGTCACGATTCGGTTGCTGGATCCGCCATTACATGAATTTTTACCTTCACGGGAGCTGCTTTCATTGGAGGTTGCGGAATTAAAACATAATAAGGCTGACGGCCAGCTAATCTGGCAAAAAGAAGAGCTATTAAAAAAGATACAGGCACTTTCAGAAAATAATCCCATGTTGGGACATCGTGGCTGCAGATTGGGTATTACCTATCCTGAAATATATCGTATGCAGGTCAGGGCCATTTTTGAAGCCATGATACAATTAACTGAGGAAGGGGTCAAACCTTTTGCTGAAATTGAAATTCCACTGGTAATGGATGTCAGTGAACTGAAGATGCTTAAAGATGAAATAATGGATGTTTATAATGAGATTAAGGCCAGCACGGGAGTGGAGTTGGATTTTGCAGTGGGTACAATGATTGAATTGCCCAGGGCCTGCATGACAGCAGACCAGATTGCAAAAGAAGCGGAATTCTTCTCATTTGGCACTAATGATTTAACCCAAACTACTTTAGGTTTTAGTCGTGATGATGCTGAAGGTAAATATATACCTACATATCTGGAAAAGAGAATATTGAAGGATAATCCTTTTGCAGTTCTGGACCGCACCGGGGTAGGCGAATTAATGAAGTTGGGTATTGCCAAAGCCCGTTCTGTAAAACCGGACTTACTTATTGGTATATGTGGCGAGCACGGCGGCGAAACCAGTTCCATTGAATTTTGCCACCTGGCAGGCTTGAATTATGTAAGCTGTTCTCCTTACAGAATACCTATTGCCCGTCTGGCCGCTGCCCAGGCGAAACTGAAAAACCAGTAATGTTATAAGCTTAAATATAGATATATAAGTCAGGTTTATAATGCATAAAATTATGAACCTGACTTTTCTTTTTAGCTATTTAAACAATGAGATATGAAATATTTTAAAGGATATATTTTATTTTTGTAGTATTTAATATCTTAAGGTAAATTTAATTATAGCTCTAATGAAGTTGAATTCATAATCCTTTGACCAGTGCGGTTAAAGGGTTTTTTCAACCGGTTGGAGGTGAACCATAATGCAGATAAGACTTGAGATAGAAAAAAGGGAAATAGATTATTTAAGTCCCTGGGCTATGTTGTCCAGCCGGACTACCGGGCGGCAGCATTACGAAGAACCAGATCCGATCCGTACTGCCTTTATGCTGGATAGAGACCGGGTGGTTCACTCCAAATCTTTTCGCCGTCTGAAGCATAAAACCCAGGTATTTATAGCTCCACGCGGTGATCATTATCGCAGTCGTCTTACTCATACTCTGGAGGTTAATCAGATTGCCAAAACTATAGGAGCGGGCCTTAATCTTAATCTGGATTTGATAGAAGCCATGGCGCTGGCGCATGATGTTGGGCATACTCCATTTGCCCATGCCGGTGAACAAATATTGAACCAACTTTTACCAGGTGGTTTCAGACATACTGAAAACAGTATCCGCGTACTGACTCGCGTGGAACAACATAAAGGCAGAAACGGTTTAAATCTTACCCGGGAAACCCTGGACGGAGTAAAAAACCATAGTGGTTACAGCTACGGAGAATCCCGGGCGGTTACCCTGGAAGGGCAAGTAATTCGTCTCAGCGATAAAATTGCCTATGTTCAACATGATATTGATGATTCTATTCGTGCCGGGTTGTTAAGTTTAGAACAGATTCCACGGGAGTATCTGGATGTACTTGGCGATACCCATAGCAAAAGAATTGCTACTCTGGTAATAGATACTATCAAAAACACCCGTCAGCAGATGGATGATAATCATACGGAATTAATTAAAGTACAGCCCTCATCTGAAGTAGAAAATGCTTTACGGGGATTGCGTGAATTTATGTTTATAAATATTTATCAGGGAAAAGTATGTCAGGCAGAAAGAAGTCGGGCCATGTTTGTTATTGAACATTTATTTGATTACTATACTCATCATCCGGAAAAGATGAGCCAATTATACCGACAGATAGCTGATAAAGAGGGTCTGCCGATTGCAGTGGCAGATTATATATCCGGTATGAGTGATGAATATTGCATTGAGCAGTTTAATAATATATATATTCCCCAATCGTTGGTTCCTGTATATGACTCTTTAGATAATTTCTGAAGGTTCGGACATTAGTTAATATAACGGGGGAGTAGAGGTATCAGTCAGAAAGCAGCAGGTGAAATAAATGACAAGGCTTTATGATGATCAGGTGTTAAGAGAAATAGAATCTCGAATAGGCATTTTGGATGTAGTTGGCGAAACTGTGCAACTAACTAGAAAAGGCAACCGTTATTGGGGAGTTTGTCCTTTTCACGAGGAAAAGACCGGTTCATTTTGTGTTACACCGGAAAAGAATATGTTTTATTGTTTTGGCTGTCATGCCGGCGGCGACTTGTTTACTTTTGTTATGCGTCGGGACAACCTGGATTTTAAGGAAGCAGTTGCATTATTGGCAACCCGTTCCGGGGTGGAGATTAAACCGTTATCACCGGAATCACGTCGCCAGAAAGATAAACTCAGGCAGGTTATCGAAGTTAATCAAATAGTCAGTCAATATTTTATGCAATCGTTGACTTCACCTCAAGGCGAAAAAGCGCTGGATTATTTACTTAAACGGGGGATAACCACAGAAACTATTCAACATTTTCAAATTGGCTATGCCCTCCCGGCATGGAATGATCTGGAGGAATTCTTGTTGCGTAAAGCCTATTCACAGGAAGCAGTGAAATATTCGGGTCTGATTAAGCGTAGTGAACAGCATGACAGATTTTACGATTTGTTTCGTGAGCGCATTATATTTCCGATTCATAATGTTCAGGGTGATATTGTTGGCTTTGGAGGAAGAGTGCTGGATAATAGTATGCCTAAATATTTAAATACCCCGGAAACGGAAATATTCTCCAAACGCAAAAACCTTTTTGGCCTTTTTCAGGCTAAAGATAATATAAGGAGACAAAATCAATTATTACTGGTAGAAGGATATATGGATTGTATAAAACTGTATCAGGCAGGTATTCAAAATAGTGTAGCTTCACTGGGAACTGCTTTAACAGTTGAACAGGCCAGATTAATGAAACGTTATACCGAGGAAGTAATTCTTTTATTTGACGGTGATGAAGCAGGTCAGCGTGAAGCGTTAAGAGCTATACAGATTATGTGTGCAGAAGGCTTGAAAGTATGGGTAGTTTCACTTCCCGGTGGTAAAGATCCGGATGAATATTTGGATTTGTATGGAAA
>DAIMDR010000229.1:0-838 GCA_036725705.1 Syntrophomonadaceae bacterium
GGTAAACACGCACATATCAAGAGTACCGCCGCCCAAGTCTGCTACTAGTATTCGTTGCTGGTTAGGAGTGCGAGTTCTATAATTAATCCCGCATTGCAGTGCCGTAGCCAGTGGTTCAGGGAAGAGTATTACCTGGGATTTTTTCTTCGCCCACCCAGCTCTGATGAGACTATTAATCACCCGCTCGCGCCCAAGATCCATAAAGCCTAGAGGTAAGCCAACAACTATTATGTCTGCAGCGGCTTCAGCCCAAACTCTGGCATAAATATTTTCGAATAGTTTGTCTAAACCGGCTGTTAAATCCTGTTCGCTCCAGTCACCGCCACCCAATACCGGAATATTTACGCAATTTACCTCCAATATGTATTGTGTATCATTATTGAGAGCATATAAGCACTGGTACATTTGATCATATGTGTATTGGATCGCATTATGATCTGGGCGTTTTGGTTTTATAACCACGTCTCCACGGCCTGACCTATCGATAGCCAGTTTGAAATTGCGCAGTTGCCCATCAGGCATGTTTACGGCAGTTCTCATAATATGCCGGTCGATCGGGGATGTCGGCTCAACATCAAGTAGTATTGGCTTCTGCCTTTTGTCCCCTGACCACTTGGCCACCGAACACGTAGTAGTTCCGAAGTCTATCCCGATGACTGTCATGTTCAAACCCCCTATCCTGCCAGTTCAACCATGGCATGCCTTACGATGGTCCTGTCTTTCATTTTCATTCCTGGAAATACTGCCCGCACCACATCCCCCGGTTTCGGATCCTGGTTGCTGCGGTGACAGGCAGGATTAAAATGGGTCAACTCCCCTGCACTCGCGATAAGGTTAG
>DAIMDR010000229.1:848-3459 GCA_036725705.1 Syntrophomonadaceae bacterium
TCAGCTGTTCCCGCCTCAACAGCCAAGACATCTTCTTCAGGACTTCGCCGAACAGATAAAAACATTCCTTCCAATGCTAGGCTCAAGCTTTGCGCAATCTGGAAATCAGCCCAGTCTTCTACCTCAAGGTAGCCTTTCATCTTATTCCAGTGGATAATCAGATTTTCGAAAGAAGAACGGTATTCCGCGGGCGTATCCATCAACAATATGGGAAGTTGGATCACATCGGTAAGCTGGTCCGCCATGGGTTCAATACATTCCTGTACTTTGATTTGACAATCATTTAAATATGAAATGGTATCCTGCGGATTTAGCAGATTTGAGCTTTCAATAATCATGCGTAATCTTAGTAACGATGAGTTAATTCTCTTGGCAACCTCTTCAAGATAAGTATTAAGGCGATTTATAATATCTCTGCCAACCTGCTCAAACATGGCGGCCCGCTGACTCAACTGCAGTTTGTATTCTGCCTGACAATCAGTCCAATTTCGATCAAATGCGCTACTGTAAGATTGCTTAAAATCATTATCGGCCATGCTCAAGCGGGAAAGCGATTCATTTAACTCTCCCAGTTCATACCATCTACCAAGCCAATCTTCTGCCAGAACATCAGCGTAACCTGAAATCACCTTAAGACTGTCCGGGTTATAGTATTCCGGTATCGAATTAATTCCCAACAAAACATTATTAAGCAAATGACCAATAATTCGGCGATACTCTGTGTTATTTGATTTAACCATCGCAAATAGTTCAAGGTCAGCAGGCCGTGCCTGTATAACACGGGACAATACACTTTTAATGGAAGCTACAAATACTGGTGTCAGACTGTGCTTCAGCAACTTCTCCACGAGCCAGAGCAGATCCCCGATTTGATCCCGAGAAGGGATGTATGATTCGAGCGACATTTGGAGCGTTGCCGGCAGGATGCCAGGGTGTTTCTGCTCAAGGTCATAATAAAGCGCATCCCTTTTATTGGCACGGTGCAGAGGTGGGGCCGCGTATGTTGTTGTCCCGCTGCTCAGGATTGCAAATAATGCAGTACGCTCTGGAGTATGATCCGATATCTCCACGTAGGTCGATAGCCTTCTTAATATCTCAGTTTTTCGCCCTTCCGGTAAAATCCCGGTTGAGATGAATAAGGTTCCCAGGCGCACCTTGTTCACGATTTTGGATTCTTCGAAACATTTGAAAAGCAAATCACGAAACTGGGGAGCAAACTCAGTGTGTCTCTCCAGCAACACGATCCCAGCCGACAGTGTAGTCGAGCTGCCTAAAAGCTTTTTAAGTACTGCGGTCTTGGTTTTATCGTCAAGAAAATCCCATAGCGTTCCTTGTTCGGCAGGATCCAATTTACTAAAGCTGTTAACCAGCAGTTTCTCATTGCCTCCAGGCTCCATCACTGCCAGAAGAGTAGTGCTATACCTAATATCGGATTTTGATGGTTTGGACTTTTTACCTTGTTTCGAAGGTGCCAGGCACCCAACCGCATATTCTTTAGAAAAAGCAACAAAGCTGTCATCTCTTTTGAAAAAAAGCAGCCACTTAATCATTTCATCAAAGGGTAGCTGCATCAGTCGCAGATGTATCTCGAGAGCTGGAAAATGCCAGATTTCGGGATTGGAATCTGGGCCGCTTTTTAAGACCTTTAGGATTTCGTCCTGATCAATTATCTGACGTATTGCATGGGCAGCAACACGGGCTAGTTCCTGGTCAGTTTTTGCAGGTTTCTTGCGCTTCAACAAGTTAGATTCTATTTGGGCAATGGATTGTAGTTGAGCTAGACTGCCTGCTCGTTGACAGGCGGCTAGAATAGCCACTCGGCCTGAATAATCAGCTGCCTGGAACTTTTTAAGCAGTGAATCGAGCAGTTGCGAATATCGGCGATCATTGATTTTTGACGATATGACTTTGAGAATTGGCCCTTTGGCCTTAGCTAACACTGATTCTATGGAGATAATATCGCCCATCTCCAGGAGGGCTTCTACCTGCTCGGATAGCTTCTTCTCCATGGCTTGGATCTCGCTCCTGTACATGCTGTTGATCATTTCCGCGGATACAGCTGATTCAACCTTGCGGGATTTGGCCCATTCCTTTGCGCTCTTGAAGGAAAGAGCTTGGACCGCCCTGTCCCAATCCTCCTTGTTGAACTGTGCTGGCATTATACCTTCACCCTTTCGATCCATATCTTCGATATCTATCTAGGCACCTTAAATAAGGTTAGTCATCTCATACATAGATTTGTTTGAAAAAGTCTTATTCTTTCATAAATAAGAAAATTTTGTAAAAAACCAATCATTTTTAGTGTAGACTTAAATAACTGCATTGTAAATTCCTGTTATATCACCGGATGATGGTAACTTTTTGTGATCAGGCTAACCGGTGATATTAACCAGTTAAGTAAAACACCATGAATATCATTATAGTCAGTGCCACTTAGTGAAAATATTACCGTAGTCGACAGAATGATAATTAAGAAACACATAAGCCAGGTTCTTTCAAATTTAGTCCAGGTGGTTAACAAATTTGCACCGATTCCTTTTCGCAGGAAGATCCCGTCTTATCCCAATTAACATCATGAAAAATAGTCAGCAGAAAACGCGCCCGGGAGCTG
>DAIMDR010000230.1:0-3453 GCA_036725705.1 Syntrophomonadaceae bacterium
TTTACCGGGATGCCCGCATATATCCCATTTGGGAAGGAACCAATTACATTCAGTCAATGGATCTGGTGGGTCGCAAAATGTCTATGAAGAAAGGCCAGTTATTTGCGGATTGGTTACAGGATATTACTGATTTTGTAGAGCAGAACCGAAACCGGGACGGTTGGGAAAGAGAATTTGAATTACTGGAGCGTGCTATTAAGCAATTTAGTGAAATACAAACTGCATTAAATGCTTTCCGCAGTGAAGGTAAAGATGCAGAGATAAAAATATTTGCTACCCGGGTTTTGCATGCTACCGGTAAATTATATGCCGCAAAATTGCTGGTGGAAATGGCTTTATTGGCAGAAAATAAAATTGATGAACTGGGCAGGGAACATTTTGATTATTCTTTTTATCATGGTAAAGTAGCTTCAGCCAAATATTTCGTTCGTAATGTATTACCTGAGATAGCTGGTCTGGTAGATATTATAAAAGAAGCTGATTGCACTGCCATGGATATAGAAGAAGTTTCTCTGGGAGTAGCATATTAGTCTTTAGTGAATAATTTGAAGCAGGTGTCAGGATAATACCCTGACACCTGTTGTTACTATACAGAAACCCTTTAAAATTACATTCTATGATTATAGTAATAATAAAAAACAACATATAACAGCATCAGCAGGGCCAGGCAGATACCCAATAGATTATACGGATTAACCAGGGTTTCAGGTCCCCATATTGAACCGGTTAATACGATTATAGCACTGATAATTGCAAAAACCCGTATTGAGGCATACGATGCTTTGCCCGCAATCGTCCACACCCGTTCATCATAAGGATTCATCCCCCGATCCACCATCTTATTAATCTGACGACTTCTAATCCCCAAACCGGTACCGGCAATAATGATACCTGCCAGCAAACCGGTACCAAAGGGATAATTTCCACTTAAGATCTGCCATATTGCTATAACACCTGTAAATGCCAATATAAGATATTTAAGCAGCGCCATTTGCTTTGTTGTCATATATTTTCTCCCCCTTCTTTTAGCATAAACAGCTCTTCAATGCTTAAACCAAATATCTGAGACAATTTATAAGCCAGAGTTATCGAGGGATTATACTTGCCTTTTTCCAATGATATTATGGTTTGCCGTGATACTCCCGCCCGGGCGGCTAATTCCTCCTGGGTCATGGAGAGATTTTCCCGTAGCTCTTTCAGACGATTTTCCATAACCAACACCACCATTCAAAAGTAAAGCCAGCTTTACAAACAGTATACTTAGGCATAAGAATAATGTCAAGTCACCTTTACATTTATGCTTGTGGTAAATTTATTAATAATTAATATTTCGAAATATATTTGTTTATTTATACTGAAGTGAGAAAAAATATGATTTATTGCTAATTGTCAAATAATACTGGTTGCCGGAACCGGCTCTTTTGTACGCTTGCTGATCGGGGAGGGGAAGGGGAAATTGGGCTGGCCTGAACCTTCAGGGCTTCACTGTGCCACCGGGCCAGATTTCTTAAAGCATCAAGCTGTTCGTGTTGCCCGGCTTTAGCCTTACGGAGTGCACGCCGTAGGGTGGTATAGGATTGTTCAATATCTGCTTCATTAACAGGAAAAGGAAAACCATCTTTGCCTCCGTGGGCAAAAGAATAGCGTACCGGATCGTTATAACTGGGCCTGGCTCCATAGGCGACTTCGGCAACCAGGCAAAGGGCTCGCAGGGTACCGGCACCTACTCCGGATACATTTAGCAGGGCTTCAAAATCCTGCGGATGCTTATCATAAGCGGCATACAGGGCCTTGTTAAGATAGTATAACAGAACGGGAACATAGGTTCTATTGTTCAAGTTAATAGATTCCATGCAGGATTCTAAAAAACATCCCGCCACGCCAGGCATATAACTTGATTACAGACTACAATAGTTGATATGAGTTGATAATAGTTTATCAATTAACTATAATCGAGATAGGGGTGATACTATGACCATAAATAAGGAGTTAATTACAGCCCAGGTTTTGGCTGAGTTCCTGGATCTTTCTGTGGAAACGATTTGGAGATATACCAGGGAGAACAAAATACCCTGTATTGAACTGGGTAGCAGACAATATCGGTATAAGCTGGATGATGTAATCAAAGCCCTGCGTGGTGATGATATCCGGGAAAATACCGTTCCGTATGAAACCAAACCTGCCAGGAAGCTTACTTATCAGGACTACCTGGATATACCGGAAGAACCAGGCTATCGTTTTGAAATCCTGGATGGGATGTTGATTAAAGAACCGTCACCCAATGTTATGCACCAGCGAGCTTCCCGCAAGCTGCAAAGGATTCTGGAAGAATATTTTTGGGAAGTTGATTCTGAAGGAGAAATCTTTGATGCGCCTTTGGATGTTACCCTGCTTGATTATAATGTAGTCCAGCCAGACATATTCTATATATCTGGCGAACAGCAGCTAATTGTAAAAGATACTCGTATTGATGGGGCACCTGATCTGGTAGTTGAGATTTTATCCCTTTCCAGCCATCGTAAAGATCGGCTGCAAAAAATGCAAATCTACCAGAGGGCTAAGGTAAAACATTATTGGCTGGTTGATCCGCAGGAAAAAACCTTCGAATGTTTTGCCTGGCATGATGGTGTATATGCACTGGTAGTGTCCGGTTTGGACGAAGATGTTGTTGAACATCCGCATTTTGAAGGGTTATCAATTAATTTAAAATTCTTATGGTCTAAATAAATGGCAGGTACCGACTGTACTTTTGGCATGTCCCATTCATATTCAGGTCGTCATATCCATATTATTGCTATTAGGGGGTAGAATTGGATTATTAAAAGTTGCTTACAGGGTTACTCTGCCTGTATAGGAAGTAGTATTTCGTCCATTGGCTTTGGATTTATATAAACCTTTATCAGCAAGGGAGATTAATTCTTCTATAGTAAGTCCATCAGCCGGGTATACTGCTATACCAATGGATACAGTACATTTAACCTCACTGTTGAAAAGTCTGTCATGTATCCGTTCAGCCACAAATAAGGCGTCTTTTAATTGGGTATTAGGCAGGATGATTAAAAACTCGTCTCCGCCATAGCGACCCAAACTATCGTGGGGGCGAATACTATGCTGTACCAGTTTTGAAACCTGCTGTAAAATACGGTCACCAGCTAAATGACCTTCATTGTCATTAATATTTTTGAAATTATCAATATCAAATAATATTATAGTGAAATTATTTATATCCCGGATTAATTCATGTATAAGGTTGGTTATAGCTGCCTTATTCAGAGCGCCTGTCAATGGATCAATGCGACTGCTTTCCTCCAGTTGAAATTTTTCAGTTTTTATCTCATAAATGCGTTTATTAACTTCTTGCTGAACGGATCTTTCCCATTGAGCATTAATTTGCTCTGCTTCAGCAATCCTTATAGTTAAATAATCATAAGTTTCTTTACGGAAATACAGTAC
>DAIMDR010000231.1:0-3402 GCA_036725705.1 Syntrophomonadaceae bacterium
CCGCCGGCATGGTCCCGGCAAGCGTTACCTGATTCAGCACAGTGCCGGCAGCGGTAAGTCCAATTCTATCGCCTGGCTGGCCCATCGCTTGTCCGGTTTGCACAATGATGAGAATGAAAAGATATTTAAATCAATAATCGTGGTTACCGATCGCAAGGTTTTGGATAACCAGCTGCAGGACACCATATACCAGTTTGACCATAAACTCGGGGTGGTAGAAAAGATAGACAAAAACTCAGCCCAATTAAGAGATGCTGTAAATGCGGGCAAAGCCATCATAATTACCACCCTGCAGAAATTCCCCGTTATTTATAAAGAGGTCAGTGCCGGTCAGCACAACTTTGCCATCATAGTTGATGAAGCCCACTCCTCCCAGACCGGGGAAGCCGCTAAGAAACTCAAAAAGGCTCTGGCCGACACCGAAAGCATATTAGAAGAGTATGCGAAGATAGAAAACGAAGAGGAAGAATCAAGAAAAGACGCGGAAGATAAACTGCTGGAGGAACTGGCTGCTCATGGCCAGCATAAGAATCTATCCTTTTTTGCTTTTACCGCTACTCCTAAGGAAAAAACCCTGCAGATGTTTGGAGAGAAGCAGGCGGATGGCAAGTACAAGGCTTTCCACATCTACTCCATGCAGCAAGCCATTGAAGAAGGATTCATTCTGGATGTTCTCAAGAATTATACTACCTACAATCATTATTTTGAAATAATCAAAACGATTGAAGACGATCCTGAGTTGGATAGCTCGCGTGGAGCTACCGCTATTCGCAGGTTTGAGTCGCTTCACCCCCACAACCTGGCTCAAAAGACGGTAGTGATGGTAGAACACTTCCGCAGTATTACCAATAACAAGATCGGCGGTAAAGCCAAGGCCATGGTAGTTACGGCCTCACGGTTGCACGCGGTTCGTTATTTGCATGAATTCCGGAGGTACATAGAGGAACAGAAATATGATGACCTGGATGTTTTGGTAGCCTTCTCCGGGGTAGTCCACGATAAAGGGATGGAATTCACAGAAGAAAAACTCAACCGAACGGTGGATGGAAAGACCATCAAGGAAAAGCAGCTACCGGAGTACTTTAATTCCGAAGATTTTAACGTATTGATAGTTGCGGAGAAATACCAGACTGGTTTTGATGAACCGCTGCTGCATACTATGTTTGTTGATAAAAAACTGTCCGGTGTAAAAGCTGTACAAACCTTGTCTAGGTTAAACCGTATTTACCCTGGCAAAGAAGATACTTTTGTTCTGGACTTTGTTAATACTGCCGAAGAAATACAGAAATCATTCGAACCTTATTACCAGGCTACCATTCTCTCCGAAGAAGCCAGTCCTAACATTATTTATGATTTGAAAAACACTTTGGATGAACATCAGCTGTGGCAGCAGTCGGAGATCGAACTTTTCATCAACATATATTATAAGGCGAGTCGGCAGGAAGCCCCTGACCTGGGCAAACTAGCCGCAGCCCTACAGCCGGCTCTGGATCGTTTTGCTGCTAAAGACCCTCAGGAGCAGGAAGAGATTAAGACAGGATTAGGGCGTTTTGTCAGGTTGTATGCCTTTATAACTCAGGTATGCCGAATGTTTGATAAGGACATACATAAATTCAGTGTTTATGCCCGATTCTTGCTCAAACTGATCCCCAAGGGTAAAGTTGAAAAAATAATTGTGGATGACAAAGTGCTGCTGGATAAATACAAACTGGAAAAGGATTTTGAAGGCAGTATCCTGCTGGCGGAAAATCCTGAGTTGGGACCACCCAAAGGGATTACCGGAGGCAAAGAAAAGAAAAAGGAGCCGCTATCCATTATCATTGATAAAATCAACCAGCGATTTGGCACCAATTTCACAGAAATGGACAAGGTGTTAGCCCAGTTGACCGATGACTTCCTGGCCGATGACCGTCTAGTTGAACTGGCTAAACATAATCCCCAGTCTACCTTTGAGAAGATCTTTGAACAGGAATTCAAAGATATTGCCGCCACCCGCTATGAGCAGAACGAAGAATTCTTCGTCCGCATGTTCAGTGACGAGGAGTTTATGAATGAAGTTATTAAACTAATGCTCCCTGAGGTATATAGGCGGTTGAGAAGGAAGAAAACGGAGATTGGGAAGGGTAAACTATAAGAAAAAAGCCGCTTTTTTAAGCGGTCTGGATACTTGAGAGTTTTGCATAATTCACTAAATCCTACAATACTGTCACTCTGAGCGATAGCGAAGAGTCTTGTAAATGCCGTAGATCCTTCGCTACCGCTCAGGATGACATTTTAGAAGTTACAATGATAATTCAGAAAAGTTGATTACTCAAAACTCTCATTTAGCTGACTTAAGAGAGTTCGGTAGGCTTCCATATTGCTAATATCTAGGAACATTGATACTGTTTCATATTCATCAGGAGTATCGTCGATAACATAATCAAAATTGAACTGTTCACGATACCATTCGACTTTTTCTTTAACGGCATGTATTGTAATCCATCTGCATCCAACCCTAGAGGCAATCTCTTCCTTTATGGTAGCAATAATATAACCTACTAAGCTAGTTCCTAGGTGGAATCCATTTGCTCCGTTTTGCCAGCTAAGACATACAGCTAACCTTGATATCTCAACACATGGGATTTCCCGTTTCCCATCATCCATTTCAGGATCTTCAACTATGATTGAAGTGCATTTAAGAGTAAAATAGCCTAGAATGTTTTCTTCGTCCTCATCGAATACTACACGAGTTATTCCTTCGCCGAGAACATGATTTAACAGGGCTTCCCGATGTATGTAGGCATTCATAGATTCGTTACCGCAATTAAAAAGACGCAACCTATCATTGTCATCAGTACAGATGTCCCTAATTATGATCTTATGTTGCGTCTCAGTTTCGCATATAATTCTGTCATTGTCGTTATCTTTCCTGCATTGCATAGACACTTTACTTTTCTTTAAAACCCTCTTTTAATTTTTTACACTTATCCAATACAGGCGCTTGGTTAGCTGGATTCTCTAACTTTGCAATGAGTCTTTTCGCCGCTTCCCCCTTTATTGTTGGCATGGTCTTAACTGAAACAGCCATGATCTCACCCCTTCTAATGGCTTCTTTAATCGCATTGCCATCACAATTACCATTTTTCTCAGGCTGCTCTTTCTTTACCATAGTTTACCACCACTTTATTGGAATTTAAAGGTTTTAGTAAAAATGTACACTTATTATTGAAATATATACCCAAAAGAATGAAATAATTAAATCAAATGGTTTGTCACACCAAATGATTATAGATAGTAGTAGATTAATACCGGCATTAGTAAAACAACCAAAACAAAAAGAGGCCTTCTAGCCTCTATTTTTCTTGGATGGTGCCAGAGGTGGGACTCGAACCCACACGCCTCGCGGCACACGATTTTGAG
>DAIMDR010000232.1:0-3397 GCA_036725705.1 Syntrophomonadaceae bacterium
AACGGTAGGGGTTCCTCCGCCAATATATATGGACTGGGCCAGCAAATTTCTTCTTTTCAGCAACTCCCCCACTGCAATCATTTCTTGCCATAGACAGTCCAGAAATGGTTTTACCTGACCGCTATAGTCATTTAAAATTGCTCCGGGGAAGGAGCAATAATAGCAGCGGCTGGGACAAAAGGGAATACCAATATAAACACTTACCAATTTCGCCGCGCTGACTCCCGATAATAAAAAAGCTCTGTTATTATTCGCCACTTCACACATTAAAACTGATTTTTCATAGTTTACTTTATAATCATTATTCAAGCGCTTAATTATTTCCAGATTGTTTAACCCCTGATCATAAAACTGATGTATTAGCTTTACTGGCCTGACTCCGGTAAGAATACCGTAGGTACCAGGTTTTTTGCCATTCCAGGCACTAAGCAAATCAAAAACCAGAAGGCGCGTATGACGATTAATGCTCTTCCGATTTTCAAACTGGTCATCGCTTAACTTGTGATAACGATAAATCTTTATCAGCTTATTTGTATCGGTTATGCTGCCGACTATTTCCAGATAGTTATTATCGTAAAGATGATGAATGCTGATATTTAAATCCGGGTCTATGTTTTCATAAACCTGTATTTCTGCTAAAGGAAAAGTCATGCGTATTAATTCATGTACATATTCATAAATAGATTCCGGTTTAAAATCAGTGGCTATTAACAATTTAATCCTCCATATATCGTGCATAAGTTCCCAGACATTTTATATCCAGACAATGCTCTGACAGTTGCTGTATTAAAGATGGCAATTCCTTAACCTGATCAGCATTATCAACCTCTACATAGAATCGATAATTCCCGGGAGTATCCCGTACAATTTTAGATTCAATTTTATTCAGGTTAAGATTACGGGCAGCAAATACACCCAAAGCATTATATAAAGCACCCGGTTGGTCTTTAAGGGTAAATATAATGCTGCATTTATCTCCCGGTAAATTGGTCTGTTCTCCTCTGGCTACCTCAATAAACCTGGTATAATTATTGTCTATCTGAATATTACTGGCGATGATATGCAACCCGTAAAGCCTGGATGCTTCCTGATGTCCAATAGCTGCAGCCCGACGGCTTTCATTTTTTACTATTTGGGCAGCCCGCGCAGTGCTGTCAGTAATCTCAATTCTAACCCCGGGCAGGTTGTTTTTTATAAACTGATCACACTGCAATAACGCTACCGGCTGAGATACAACCAATTCGATATCTTTTAAGCTTAATTGCCGGGAGGTCATTAAATGCTGTTGGACTGCAATTTTAATTTCGCCGCAAATATGAAACTTCCCTGCTGCCAAACCGTCAATGGTAAGGTTAATTAATCCGGCCGTACTGTTTTCCAATGGAATTAAAGCCCGTTTTGCTTCATCCTGTTCAATTAAAGTGAATAATTGTTCTATTGTATCGACTGCTTCCAGATCAACCTGCTCTCCCCAGTATAATCTTGCAGCAGCTTCACTGAATGTACCCCTCGGTCCTAAAATTGCATAACTCAAGCTCTTATCCTCCTGCCAGTTGATAAAGCTACCGGCTCAATCTCACGCATTAGCTGGCTGAAGCCCTTTGGGGTAAGTGATTGATCTCCATCAGATAGTGCTTTTTCCGGATGGGGGTGTACTTCAATCATTATTCCATCGGCACCAGCCGCAATGGCGGCTTTGGACATCGGTGTAACCAAACTGCGGATACCGGTTCCATGACTGGGATCAACCATTACCGGCAAATGACTAAGTTCTTTAACCAGAGCTACGGCTGCCAGATCCAGAGTGTTTCTGGTCCAGGTTTCTGAAGTCCTGACACCGCGTTCACATAATATAACCTGTTCATTTCCAGCATCCAGTATATATTCGGCTGCCAATAACCATTCTTCAATGGTGGCGGCCATACCCCGCTTTAATATTATCGGGCGTTCGCAATTGCCCAGTTTACGGAGTAAAGAGAAGTTATGCATGTTGCGGGCTCCGATTTGAATAATATCAGCATATTCACTAACCAGTGATATATCTTCACTATCCATTACTTCAGTAATAACCGCCATATTCATTTCCTCACCGACTTTGGCCATTATTTTTAAACCTTTTTCCCCTAATCCCTGGAAACTGTACGGTGAAGTACGCGGCTTGAAAGCTCCGCCTCTTAACATGCAGGCGCCTGCTCCCCGGACTTTGAAGGCGGTTTCTTTGAATAAATCCTCACTCTCAACTGCACAGGGTCCGGCTACAATAGCTAGTTGATCCGAGCCTATAGCACATCCCTTAACTCTGATTATAGTATTAGTCTTGTCACCTTTTTTGACCAGCATACGGTTAGCCAGTTTATCTGCCAGGCTACTCATAAATAAAACCTCCTTTAAAATAAAATAACCTCACATCCCATTTAAGGGACGAGAGGTATTGAAAACTTCCCGCGGTACCACCCAAATTGGCTAATGCCCACTCTGTTAAGAATACAGGACTCCTGTAAAATAAAAAACTCCTCACCCGTATGGGGCGAGAAGTATTATACTCCCGCGGTACCACCCATTTTGCCATATATTGGCCCGCTCATCAAAGGATACAGGTTTATCCGATATCCCCTTCCTGGTAACGGTGGAAGTTTCCGCCTCGACCTACTTTCCTTAAACGGTTTCAGCCGGGTGCTCCGAAGTGAACTTCAATCCGCTTCCTTATAGAGATGCTTACAGCCGGTGGCATCTCCTCTCTGCATAATTCCACAAAGCTACTTTACTTCTTCATTGCATTTTGAAATATATGAGCTAATATTATCACAACATTTAAGTATTTGTAAAGGGGCATTTGAAAAATATTTTTTGAAACAGGTTTCCGGGACTTATCATAGGCTTTTTGCTTAGGTCAAAAACGGGTTGTGCATCCTCTCAAAACCAATAGTCGTTGCCGGTCCATGTCCGGGATAACAAATAGTATCATCATCATAACGCAAGAGCTTTTCTTTAATATTTTGAATCAACTGCTTGTAAGAGCCCCCCGGGAAATCCGTACGCCCAATAGAACCCTGGAACAAGGTGTCCCCAACAAAAATAATATTTCCGGTTTTAAGACAGACCCCTCCCTGGCTGTGCCCCGGAGTATGAATCACTTCCAACTCCACCGTATTGCCAATCTTTATAATATCTCCTTCCTGGATAAACTGTTCAGCCGGCGGGCTTATAACCTTGCTTCCCATCATAAACGAAAAATTGGAAACCGGATTTACCAGCATTTTAGCATCATTTTCATGAATTAAGATTTTGGCACCGGTAGCATCTTTTATGGCCTGGTTGGCTCCGATATGGTCAATATGGCCGTGAGTATTTATTATACACTGCACTTTGAGTCCATCTTCCTCCAATAGATTCAATA
>DAIMDR010000233.1:0-3331 GCA_036725705.1 Syntrophomonadaceae bacterium
AAGGATCTATTTGCGGCGGCTTATGATTGCTTCGAAACAATCAAACCTGATATAGATAAAACCACAGCAGTAAATGAATTAAATGATTTTATTTTACAGCGTTTACGGGGGATGCTAATGGAGAATTATTCCTATGATATTGTTGACGCAGTTCTGGCATGTCCCAGTGGTAACTTAACCGATTTGCAACGCCGGGTTAAAGCCGTAAATAATTTAAAACAATCTTCTTATTATGAAGATTTTATGGTGGTATATAATCGGGCCAATAATTTAAGTAAAAAGTGGGAGGTGGATAGTTTTTCAGCTGAGGTATTAGTGGATGAAAGTGAAAAATACTTGTATCAGCAGATAATAGCAGCTGGTCCCCGTATAGAACAGGCAGTTGAACAGCATGACTATACCCTTGCCATACAACATCTGGCAGAATTAAGACCGGCGCTGGATGCTTTTTTTGAAGCAGTTATGGTTATGGTAGAGGATGAAGCCTTAAAGGCAGCACGCTTGGGAATGTTAAAACAAATTGCCGCCTGCTGTCACCTGATTGCTCAATTTAATAAATTAGTTTTATAAAAAAATATTCAACAGGATTTCTTTTCTTGATATAGTATATATAATTAATGTGATTTGACCCAAAAAGTATAGCATAATTGGGATGGGTGAAAATGATTGAATTAAATGACCGACAGGAAAGAATTCTGGATATTGTTAAAAAAAATGCCCCTATTACCGGTGAAAAGATTGCTGAACTATTAGGGGTTACGAGGGCAGCTTTACGCCCTGATCTGGCAGTGCTTACCATGTCAGGATTTCTGGAGGCCAAACCCCGCGTAGGTTATACTTATCGCACCGAAGGGGTTGAAAGTGAAATTCGACGGGTTCTAAATCAGTACCGGGTAAGAGATATTCAGTCGATGCCGGTGGTAGTAAAAGAAAATTGCAGTATTTATGATGCGATTGTCACCTTGTTTATTGAGGATACCGGTAGTATATTTGTTGTGGGGAATGATAATTATTTATCCGGTCTGGTATCGCGTAAGGACTTTCTTAAGACTACCCTGGGTCATGCTGATATTCATAAAGTTCCGGTAAATGTGATTATGACCCGTATGCCAAATATTGTAACTACTACATTGGATGAAACTGTAGTAGAAGTAGTTAAAAAGATTGTTGAGCACGAAGTAGATAGCCTCCCGGTAGTCAAATGCTATATTGATTCGGAGGGAGAGGAGAAGCTGGAAGTGGTCGGCAAAATTACTAAAACCAATATTGCCAGGCTATTCCTGGATTTAGCCTGTCAACGCATTTAAGGGGGAATATAAACTTGTCACAGCATTTGCCTGGAGTGTACATCGTATCCGATTCCATTGGAGAAACAGCAGAGATGGTTGTCAGAGCAGCAGCCAGTCAGTTCAACTCAGGTAACATGGAGATCAGAAGAATACCAAATATTTCTGATACGGATACTCTGGATGAAATCGTTAATCATGCCGCAGATAATGGCTTTATGATAGCTTATACGCTGGTAGTTGACGAACTGGGAGTGTATTTGCAAAATGAAGCAGAAAAAGTCGGGGTCGTATGTGTCGACATTCTGGGGCCTCTAATCAACGCTTTTAAACAGGTAAGCCATATAGAGCCAAAAAAAGAAGCCGGTCTATTACGCAAAGTAGATGAAATGTATTACCGCCGCGTAGAAGCAGTAGAATTTGCAGTTCGTTATGATGATGGCAAGGATCCACGGGGAATAAACCTGGCAGATATTGTTCTGGTAGGGGTATCCCGTACCTCAAAAACACCTTTATCCATGTATTTGGCTCACAAACGCGTCAAGGTTGCCAATGTACCATTGGTTCCCGAAGTAATGCCTCCGGAAGAGCTGTTTAAGGTACAACGGGGCAAGGTGATTGGATTGACTATCTGGCCTGAACAACTAAATCAGATTCGGGCTGAACGGTTAAAAACCCTGGGTCTGAAAGGGCAGGCAACTTATGCCAACTATGATCGGATTATAGAAGAGCTGGAATACGGTGACGAAATCATGAAAAAGCTTGGTTGTCCGGTAATAGATGTTACTAATAAAGCCGTAGAAGAAACTGCCAGTAAGATACTGGAAATATATTATAGGAGGATAAGTAATGTCTAGCGAAAAGTATGTCTACTTATTTGAAGAAGGTAATTCTAATATGCGTATGCTGTTGGGTGGCAAAGGCGCCAATCTGGCAGAGATGACTTTGATTGGTCTGCCGGTTCCTCCGGGGTTCACAATAACTACTGAAGCATGCAATACTTATCTGGATAATAGTGGCGAATTTCCTGCCAATATGCTGGAGCAGGTTTTTGCTGCTTTAAGTAATTTGGAAAAACGAACCGACAAAAAATTTGGCGATGATAAGAATCCTTTACTGGTTTCGGTCCGTTCGGGTTCAGCCATTTCAATGCCGGGTATGATGGATACAATTTTAAATCTGGGGTTAAATGACGCTTCTGTTAAGGGCCTGGCCAGTCTAACCGGCAATGAGCGTTTTGCATATGATTGTTACCGACGGTTTATTCAGATGTTCAGTAATGTGGTACTGAATATGGATCATACTTTGTTTGATGATATTGTTGAAAGATATAAACGTAAATTAAGTGTCATTTTTGACTATGAAATTCCGGCCAGGGAATTATTATTAATCATTGAAGAATATAAAGCAGTAGTAAAGGAATATAAAGAGTTTGATTTTCCTCAGGATGTTAAAGAACAGTTAATAATGGCCATCAAAGCAGTCTTTGACTCCTGGAACAATCAGCGGGCCATAGTATATCGCAGGCTTAACAAGATAGATGATCATTTGGGAACAGCGGTAAATATTCAGTGTATGGCCTTTGGAAATATGGGAGAGGATTCCGGAACCGGAGTAGCTTTTACCCGCGATCCTTCTACCGGTGATAAAGAGTTATACGGAGAATTTCTGGTTAATGCTCAGGGAGAAGATGTGGTTGCCGGCATTCGTACTCCGATGCCAATTTCCAAATTAAAAGAGGAATTATCGGGTGTCTATCAACAATTTATTGATACCTGTGCCAAACTGGAGATGCATTATCGTGATATGCAGGATATTGAGTTTACCGTAGAAAAAGGCAGGTTATATATGCTGCAGACCCGTAACGGCAAGAGAACTGCCCGGGCAGCAGTAAAGATTGCCGTTGATATGGTGAATGAAGGAATTATAAGTCGTGAAGAAGCTTTGCTGAGAGTAGATGCTGAACAAATTAATCAGCTGTTACATAGACAAATTGATACCAGTGTCCAACTAAATCCCATTGCCAAAGGCTTACCGGCTTCACC
>DAIMDR010000234.1:0-3326 GCA_036725705.1 Syntrophomonadaceae bacterium
TATGCGACATCAAGAGGAGATCCTTATACGAATTAATAAATTGACGCATTGTTGTTTTACGAATAAGCTGGAAGCGATATCGAAAATCGTCCGAGGAACGCATAGCATCTATGTTGAAACGGATCTATATGAGGTGTAATAATGGAAAGATTTATTTATTCATTGACGATGCTGCGAAGTCGCAAAATATTGATAGAAAAGTATGGTACAGAATTTTGGAACAGTTTCAGTAAACGTTCAAAAGAAAAGCTGGCTGCAATCCTGCCACTGACACCGAATATAGGCAATAGCATTTTCTCTTTTAATTATCAGTTTGGCCCGGCGTACATCGCGTGGTATTTAACTTTTTTGGAATTGGGACTTCGCCAGCAGGAAGCATGGGAAGCCATCTGGCTGATGAACGAGAAAATGGTGACGACTGTACCAAAGTTTTTGCTTCACTTTACGGGTAAAACATATATCAATGGCTTTCGAAAAAAGGCTGCCGCTCATGTTGAACGACAGCACCGCAATGAGTTGCACCCCTATGATTGGCGAGTTACCTACCGTGAAATAAGCCCCAACACCTTTGAACTGGATATTACGGAATGCGGATTGAAGAAATTGGCACACGATTTTAATGCAGACGGCTTGCTACCTGGCATCTGCCGAATGGACTATCTATTTTCCTATTTGATGGGCAATGGATTTGAGCGTACCAAAGCACTGGGTGACGGCGATGACTGCTGTAACTGCCGATACCATGTCAAAGGCCCATGCGAATGGTCACCCGAAAAAGGCTTTGACAGTAGACGGTGAAGCCCGTCGCCATTATGCCTGCACTTATCAGGCATCTCCATATCATCACTTTCCAATGAATGGTATTGGATGGTGTAAAACATAGTGCAGGCTAAATATACATGAACGATTGGGGTGCAGAATGGATACCTAGATCTGAAAGGCTGAGAGGTTCCTCGTATTTCGTAACGTTGCCTAATTTAAAAGCATATGCTTTGGGTTTATTCTCATAATACTTATCGAAGAAGCTCTTGGTTATACCTGCTTCCTGTGATGTTAAGCGCCAGACATTGTCAGGCAAATCTTCAATTACTTCAAGTACAGTAACTTCACCGATTATCTTCTTTACCGGAGAAGTTGAGTAAATCAATATCTTATCAACATCGTTGCGGCACTTTGCCTTCCTGTATTCCACCTTTTTTGTGCCATTTAATATATTTTCTACATGTTCAGGGTTAATCGACAATAATATTCCGCACATCTTTATCCCCCATTTTTAAGATCTCTATAAACTGATCCCGATTGTACTCAATTTGGTATGGATGCGAAGCAAATAACCCTCGCTCCTTTAACTCTTTGTGAATAACGTTATGCCCCTTACCGAAATAGCCATTATAAACCATCTCCAACATAACCACATTAGCGCTTTTAGTATATATTTCTATTAATTCATCCGGGGTAAATAGCGTTTTATTTCCAGCATTTCTTATGAACTCAGAACTATCAATAATTGGGCGCCCTTTATCTTTGATTGTTTCTATTTTTGTTATAGTGCAAAAAGAAGTAACCGCCGATTTATATGTTTTACCCTTTTCCTGTTCCGATATTCTGTAAATAGCAACCGGTTCCCCTATGTAGTAATGCATTGCATTAGATGGTGAACCGATATAAACCTTGGTAATTCCATTACCAGCAGTTTCTTCTTCAATGACTCGCTTATTGCCTTTCAACTCCGAATAAGGAAACAATCTGTCATGAAAGCTTTCATAAATAGGTATAATCCCAGCTTTCTCAATTCCAGGATCTATAAACGGGAAAGCTCTATATGGATCACTATAATCTAATTGCAATCTGTTTTTTAGATATACTCTCTCCCCACGAGTATTATGGCCAATACAATTGAAGCCAAAACGTTCAAATAAACTAATCAATTCCCTATGCTTTTCGAATATAGTTAAATAAATTTCCTCATATTTATTTTCCTGCCAGTTCCACAGCGAGACCCCTAGTGCGCCTTCCCCCAACCTTTGTCTTCTATATCTGTCTGCAATTCTAAAGGTCCCAATTTTAATCCTTTGCTTGGCTGGCAATGTCTTTTCCTGTAATTCAATTGGTTCGCACTCTCTCTTAAGATAAATAAACGAGCCAACGCCAGCCTCATCAGTAAAGACCAATGCTTCTTCACCTGAATCGCTTTTCTTTTGAAACCAGGACGGAAATTCACTATAATCTTCTTTTAAGGAATCAAAAAATGCATCAGATAAGTCAACATCTGAGAACTTATGCCATTCAAACTTACCACCCACAAGTTCTTCTCCTTTCAACCAAATCCTTTGAAAGCAAGGGAAGAAGAATAGCCGATACTGTACTAAAACCCGTCTATTTGGCACTTTCACCCACGGTTATTAATAATTTCTCGATATAATGCCCATCTCCTGCCAGATTCAGAATATGTTCAGGGCCAATTGACCTGTGATTGAATTAAAGGTTTTCATTCAACCCCTAACGCCCTAAACACAGCGTCTTCGGCGCTCTGGTAGAAGATGATTTAAAGCAGCCAATCAGTCCACCGAGCAGATGGCTTTGACTACCGGTAAGGTTAACCGCTTAGTCATTCCTATCCCATTCAAATCCTGGACATGCATGAGGTAATCTTTGGTAGTTGTGCTGATTGAGGCGCTGATGTTTTTCCCATTGGCTTTCAGATAGCGATAAGCTGTCTCAAGCGCTTCCCGGGCTCATCTAAAGGGGGACAAACTTGACGCACCTTACCTTCCTACCCGTTTCTGATAGTAGCTATCCAATTGTTCATCACAAAGCTTGAGGAGTCGCTCCCGATCATCTTCATTTAAACATTTCCATAGTTGGGGGACAAAGGCCACTCGTTTAAGATCTCGTTTGTGTTCCATGAATGATTTGCGTTCAAATTTCTCGAAGGGCATAGTCAGCATTAAGCGGGAAACTTCGAAATCACTCAGCTCTTTGATCCGATTGACTCTGTTCCTGGATGTCTCGACTGGAAGGCCTTGGTCTGCTCGGTTCTGATAATAAGCACGAAAATAGGTGGATAGCTCCGCTAGATCAACTTCGCCTTTGCCATCTGCTAAGGTAAGCATTCCTCTAAGCAACACTGGCTTATAGGAACTGCTCATATCACCGGTATGTACGAAAGAGAAGAAGTCGTCCTTCAAGGTAGCTGCGGTGCGTTTCTTTATCCCTAGCGCACTACGAATTTCATTCACCCGATCTCTATAAAAATAACGATATGTAACCCTTCCCATCTTCATCTCTAGATCCGGACCTGGAGAAATCTTGCCATTGTCAATCCA
>DAIMDR010000235.1:0-3289 GCA_036725705.1 Syntrophomonadaceae bacterium
AAAGAATCTTGGTATGTTGTGCTTATTCTATCTTTGTTTTTCTTATTTTTCCAAGTTGGTAATGCAAATGCAGGCGAACAGCCAAATGTTCAAATTGATAGGTTAACCATAATTAATCTTCCGGCGTATTCAGTGTTGGGGTCACCCGACGATACTACTAACGTCTATAACGCAGTAAATGAACAAGAATTTCTTTCTATGAGTGATCAGGAATTCAAAGACAAAGTTAGAAGCAATCTAGCGAGCATTATAGACCAAAAGGAAAAAGATGCAAGAATCAGGTGGAATGAAGACATAGTTAAATATGTTGAGATTCTAGCACCCGATCACGTTGATGAGATTAAAGAACAAATAGCAACGGATACATCTCTGCAAAGTACCATAGTTACAGCATCAGAACCGGGAAGCGAAGATTTGACTTGGGTAATATATGATTATAATCTGGGCGGAATTAAACTATATGCTTTTTTACAACGGATAGCCTGGTCATGGAACTCGACGCAAATAACATCAATATCTAAAAATGCATATTCTCGTATTTGGGCGCCGCTTTGGAGATATGAAGGTATTAATGATCAATCTGGCGCTTATAATAATAATAAATTCTCTTACACTCAGTATCATGAAGGCCATTTTGTCGGAGAAATTGCAGGTTATCCATTAGTTAATACCTATCCGTGGCACCAAACTACTGTAATGACCGGTGGTGGATGGGCTCATAATGAAGGGTTCAATTAGTTTTGGGGAGCCTTTTTAATGAAACTACGAGATTATATTGTCTTCTTTCTAATTGCATATTTACCAATAGTATTTCTTATGCCAGGACGTCCCATTACATTGAAGCTCTTTTTATTACCAATACTTCCTGCACTATTTTTTTCCGCAATTTTAGGCACCATTTCAAATCTTGTTCGGGCATCCTCCGATAAGAAATAGAAAGAGGCGGAATAAGGGGGAACGGGTGATTGATACCTGGTTCCCCCTTTCGTGGTGCGGGTTGTCCAGGTACGCACGAGATTTAACAAAAAAGTACGAACTATTGATGCCTTACTCATGGAACTCGACGAAAAATGTTAACGACACATATCTAACCGAGGCAATTAACACACAATTTTGGACTTGATCCTCCCGCCGAAGACGTGGTGTTAAGTGCAATACAGTCATTTTTAGACACCATGCCATAGCGGTCTTAAGCGTAGGTGTTGCTGCTGGCCAATAATGTCCGGCGACAGACGGTGTATGTTGTCCGAAAGTTGTGGACTTACTAGCCGTGATTTCCCCTGCGGTGGCAGGCCTTCTTGGTCTTCTCGCTGCTCGGCGGTTGGAAGCTTGAATATCTCATCAACAGCATTATCCTAGAAAATCGGGTATTCACGTCACAATAGGGGCAACTCACGTCACCTACCGACAGTGAACTTTCAAAAACAATTGAATTCACCAATTTACCGGGCTCGTTGATCACGTATATGGAATTAGGGCTTGCTAAAACCACATAAAAGCCTGAAACAACAAGAGTTTTGAGGCACTTTTGCCGAAAACATGTGCATGGAAAAACGCAAATATCAGCCAAAAACCGTGCACATGGAGGCATAAAAGATGTATAGAAAACCAAGTCCACAATTGACCCTGGACGATTTCATCCTGCCGTTTTCAGGAAAGCTCAGTGCGGAAAATCGATGGGTGCAACTGGCTAAGATCATACCTTGGGATGAAATCGAGAAAGACAATCATTTATGTTTCCCAGCGACCGGGGCAACGTGGCCAAGCCAGTCCGTATGGCCTTAGGTTCATTAATCATCCAGATCCGATGTGGCTACACAGACCGGGAACTGTGCAGCAGATCACTGAGAATCCCTACCTTCAATACTTCATAGGTTTGAAGGAATACCAATTGACCAAACCATTTACCCCAGTTGCGCTGGTCAAGTTTAGAAAAAGATTCAACGCCAAGAGGCTGGCCAGGATCAATGAACTCATTGTTGCCGCCGAAGTAGCACACAAGACAACCCAAAACGATGGCGATCAAGATGATCATCATCACGATGACCACGACCCGCCAACGGGATTGGTTGAAGGCAGTTCCGAGCCTGTAACATCACACGCGGGAGAAGCGCAATTATCAGAACCGGCACCGAACCAGGGAACCCTGATACTTGATGCGACGTGCACACCGGCTGACATTCATTACCCAACCGATCTGGGATTGCTGAATGAAGCCCGGGAAAAGCTTGACGAACTCATCGATAAACTGCATGGAGAATCGCAGGCAGCGGGCAGAGAAGACCCAGTACTTATCGCCGGAAGGCCCGAAGAGACTACCTGAACGTATCCAAACAAAGAAATCCCAGAAGAAACATCATTCGCAAAGCCGTAAAAAACAACTTCAGTACGTGAAACGCAAACTAAAGGTAATAGATGCCATGCCCAGCAAAAAGATCCTGGTAGCATAGTGTTTCTGCCCGTATAGAATGCCTGTGGCCTGCCCACAATAGGTGGCCGAATAGAAAAACTCTCCTGGGATCCCTTTAACGAAGCAGCCACCCTGCAGGAGAGTGCCGAACGCTACCGGGAGCGCAACGGCTGTTACCCGGGAGTGATTCTGGCGGATCGAATCTACCGGAACCGAGCCAACTTAAACTACTGCAAAGAACATGGCATCCGGCTTAGCCGACCCAAACTGGGAAGACCACCAACAAAGTCCTTAATGATGAAGGCCGAAAGACTGATCGAAAGATAAGACGCCAAAAACCGCAATGCAGTTGAAGGTAAATTCGGCGAAGGTAAAAGGAAATACGGACTGGACCGCATCGTAGCTAAGCTGAAGGAAACGTCCGAGAGTGTTATCGTGCTGCAATTCATGGTGATGAACTTGGAGCATAAGCTCAGAGTTCTCATTTTCCAAATTATTCTTTGTATCTTTGGCAGAAGCAACAAAGTCATTCTAGTCGGTTGTTAAAATTCTAGGGTTTGGCTAGCAAGACCGAATTAAGCGCAGGCGCCAAGCCCGCGCTGGATACAGAAAACGCCTCAGTTTTTGAAACAGTCAATATCAACGAACATCAGGGGACGGTGGTGATGAAAAACTCTCTGGTAACCATCATTTGGGCTATGAATGACCGCATGTTCATGATTCGAGAACAAATAGAGACGGACATGGCTATTAAGCTCGCCGAAGGGGTTAAATGTGTAAAGTAAAAATGTTTTTAAAAAACAGGAAAATATTGTTGCAAAAAACCTTCTAGGTTGTCTTTACTACTGAAGATAATTTAAGGAGGTTTTTGTTTATGAA
>DAIMDR010000236.1:0-3252 GCA_036725705.1 Syntrophomonadaceae bacterium
CAAAAGAGATCCTTCGTCGCCTGCAGCTCCTCAGGATGACATTTATGGTACTTTTTCAGTGATCCTGGACCGTCCCCTCGAATCGGTGGTCTGCTTTAGGCTCCCACAGGCTGCGCAGATCGTTATTAAATCATTCCACACATCTCCCTTTTTGTACAGGTTTATTTTTTCATCTTTGTTGAGTTATTTTTATGTGTGAAGTTTTTGATACTTACAGGATCATGTCGCAGCCTGCAGACTATAACTAACTTTCATTTATAATATAATTAAATATGTGCTATATTGATTCAAAGTTTATTAATTTTCAAACAAGAGGAGGTGAGAAAAGCATCGATGCTTGATGAAGATTACCAGAACAGAATTGAGGAAGAATTATTTGCCTTGACCAGAGCCAGAAAGGCACAAGGAGATAAAGTCGTAGGAGTTTATTGCGCTTTTACACCTCGTGAGCTGATTGTTGCTGCCGGTGGAATTCCGGTACCTTTATGTGCTTCCTCCAATGAAGCGGTTTCAATAGCTGAGCAGGATTTGCCCCGAAATTTTTGTCCGTTGGTAAAATCCAGCTATGGTTTAGCCTTATCTGATACCTGCCCGTATTTCCACTTTTCAGATTTGCTGATCATGGATGCAACCTGTGATGGCAAAAAGAAAATGCATGAATTATTAAATCAGATAAAACCAGTTCATATCCTGGGACTTCCACAAGTAGCAGATAAAGAAGCATCCTATCAATACTGGCTTCAGGAGTTATACCGTTTAAAGGACTTGCTGGAATCCGAATTGGGCAGCAAGATTACTGAACAAAGCCTGCAACAAGCTATTCAACTATATAACCGAATACGCCAGTTAAAAAAAGAAGTTTTTGCTTTAAATAAAGGGAATATCCCTTTGCTGACTGGATACGAAGCCCAGCTGGCTGTAGATCCCATTGGCTTTGAAGCTGATTTACCCGGGTACATAAAACGCATGGAGCAGGTGATCGAATTTGCCAAAACCAGAGGTGGGTTGGAACTGCGTCCTCGTATTCTTCTAACCGGTTGTCCGACTACTTCGTTAAAAGTTCTGGAAATCATCGAAGAGTCTGCCTGGGTAGTAGCTATGGAGAATTGCGGAGGCTTAAAGACAGTGGAACAAGTCGATGAGGAGGATGACCTGATGGCAGCGTTAGCTAAGGCATCCTTAAAAATTGCCTGCCCCTGCATGTCTCCCAATCAAAGACGCTATGATCTGCTGGCAGAATTGGTAAAAGAGTACAATGTTGATGGCGTTGTCGATCTTACCTGGCAGGCCTGTCATCTCTATAATGTAGAATCCTATCCACTGGGTCAATTTATTCGTAAGGAACTGGGGGTTCCCTTTTTACAAATTGAAACCGATTATTCCGAATCAGACAAGAGTTGGATTAAATTACGGGTTAACGCATTTATTGAAACGCTTTAACCTTGAGAGGAGTGTATTTGCTTGTATCAATCCAAAAAATTGACCATTGTTCTTTTATTGGTATTTCTAATGGTTACTGTGGTTGGTTGCGGGAATAAAACCACCAGCACCAGCAGCCCAAAACTCGATAATAAACAAGCCTATAAAATTGGGGTGGTGACACCTACCCTGTCTGCAAGTGAAGATGAATTCAGAGGTGCTCAAAAGGTCAGCAAAAAATATCCGGGTATGATTAAACATATTGTACTTCCGGATAATTTCTCTGCTGAGCAGGAAACTGCCGTTTCCCAAATCACAAGCCTGGGAAATGACCAAAGTATCAAAGCGATTGTTATCTGTGCCGGATACTCCGGTATACTCCCGGCTATACAGAAGGTCAGGGAAAAACGCCCTGATATGATCGTTATTACTGCACCAATCTGGGATGATCCTGATATGATGTCCAAATATATTGATCTCTGTCTGGATACCGATTGGGTACAAAGGGGTGTTACCATCCCGACCAAAGCTTACAAAATGGGAGCCCGCACTTTTATCCATTATTCTTTCCCCACCCATATGGCCAAAGAAGTTATTTCCAGCCGCAGAGATAAGATGAAGGATACCTGTGAAAAACTGGGGATGACATTTGTAGAAGTTAGTACTCCTGATCCCCAGACCGGTAATGGTAAAAGCGCCATGCTGCAGTTTCTTCAGGAAGATATTCCCCGTCAGATTGACAAATATGGTAAAGATACTTGTGTTTTTGGCACCAATTGTCCTATGCAGGATGTTATTATCGCCAAGGAATTGGAACTGGGTTTCATTATGGCTGAACAATGCTGCCCTACACCTACTCAGGGATTCCCGGCTGCTATGGGCCTGGAAATCAAGCCGGAAGACGCTGGCAATTTTGATATAATCAATGCTATGATCAAAGAAAAAGCCCGGGAAAAAGGAGTAAGTGGCAGATTATCCACCTGGCCGGTACCGGTTGGCGTTTTCTTCCCTGAATTCTCAGTTGAAGTCGCCAAAGGCATGATTGAAGGCAAGATTGACAAAACGAACCTCGAAATGAAAGAACTGCAGTCCATTGCCAATGATGTTGCCGGCGTTGATGTTTCCTTTAACAAAATGAAGCCGGAATTAAATAATTACTATTTGATTATTATGGATTCAATCATCTACTAAACACATTATCATTCAGTGTTCAGATCTCAGGTATAGGTTCTTACCTACACCTGAGATTTTTACACGCAGTATACCATTTTTCAATGAACTACGAAGTTGGGTACTAGCATGGAAAGTATTTTAAAGCTGCAAAATATTTCTAAAAGATTTGAGCAGCACGAAGTTCTAAAATCAGTTAGCCTGGAAATCAGACCTGGTGAAATCCATGGTTTGATTGGAGAGAACGGGGCTGGTAAGAGCACCTTGTTAAACATTTTGTTTGGCCGGTCAATCGTTCATCAAACAGGTGGTTTTTCCGGAAATATTTATTTTAATGGCCATAAGGTACGAATCAGGAATTCTCAGGATGCCATTGCTCTGGGAATTGGTATGGTTCATCAGGAATTTGCTCTAATCCCCAATATGAATGTTGCAGAAAATATAACGATTGGGAGTGAAGCAACCTTCAGATATCGTCATCAGACAGACGGATATCAGCTGGCCCTGATCAATAAAAAAGCTAATCACGCTCAGGCAAAAAATATCCTGGATCGACTGGGTGTTACGATAAATACTAATCAATACATCGAAACTTTATCCGTGAATTTAAAGCAGTTTGTAGAACTGGCCAGAGAAATCAATAAAAATGACTTAAAACTACTT
>DAIMDR010000237.1:0-436 GCA_036725705.1 Syntrophomonadaceae bacterium
TCTGGCTAGCCATCCCGGAGCATCCCCTACATAATGCCAAATCCTTTGGAGCTTAGACTCGGGAAGAGCGGATTTATCTTCCACAGATTCTTTGCCATAACGGATTGTAATTGATTTCAGGCAACCTTCAAAGTAATCGACCTTCTCATTAAACCATTTTCTCCACCGGTTCAGAGTAGATTCATCGGAAATAACACTAAGCTCCTTATTATCACTGATCACTGCCTCAATGCTTTCACTAACATGGAGTTTGTATGGCACAAGCATATCCGGTAGTTCGTGGTGGACATGTTTACATTCAATGCATTTCAACCTACGAATGATTAAAATTATCTTTTCTCCTGAGGCAGTAATACATTTTCTCTGGCGACTGCCGATTACCTTTAATTGTCCGCTACAACACGGGCAGGGAAGTTGCTCCAAGCTCCTAACAAAA
>DAIMDR010000237.1:446-3250 GCA_036725705.1 Syntrophomonadaceae bacterium
TTATCGGGGTTTAAATCTAATTCATAATTTGATACAATTACCATACCTTTGGGGACGCTTCTGGTGATTCTGTTGGAGCAGTTGCACATTTAACAGAGGCGTCTTTTCTTTTCCCTAAGATATGGTCATTATATCCAGCAATTCTCGGTCAGGCAATACCATCAGCTTTTGGACTTCTTAGGTTGGCTATAACACTATAGCCTAACCAGCGGGATTATAAACTAAGGGCAAAGGCGGCACTGGTAACGGTGGGGTCTGGAGGAAGCTGTAGGGGGAATTCGGAACACAGCGCAAGCGAAACGAGGTTGGCTTACCAGGGGGTAATCCTGACAAATAGGGGAATGCCCAAAAGCTGGATAAATTTGTAAGCTAGGACGGATATCATGGGACAATGGACCTGTCCGAGACCACTGAAAAAGTCTCCTCAGCGTATCATTCTGAGCGCCAACGAAGAATCTTATAATCGAATCATTGCCAGTATTACGGCTATCTGGAAAATATCCTTCGTCACCTGCGGCCCTCAGGAAAAAATTTAGGTACTTTTTCAGTGGTCTCGGACCTGTCCCCTTGTCCCATTGTGAATCATGGAAATATCACAACTCATAACTAAAACATACAAGTTCCAAGAATATTTCTCTGGAATTATACGAGGAGGTTAAGATGAGCGAAAATATAAAAAAAACAGGCAACATATTATTAACAACATTGCTCGTATTATTTGGACTTAATGGTGTTTTGATTTATTTTTCACCAAGCCTGAACCCAACAGAGGGACGTTCTTTTTGTTGGGTTCTATATACTTTCCCCCATCTATAGCTTTTCAACCATCCTAGCTATTCGAATTAAATAACTGCTTATTTTCATCGTACTTAGTCCGGCTTATCCAGGCTACCTTATCATAATTGTGGAAATTAACAGCATAGCTGCGATTATCTTCCTTCGTAATCTTTGAAATATTATTTAGATTAATAATATAAGATTTGTGTGTTCTAATAAATTCTTCAGGCAATATAGTCTCTAGTTCATTAAGACAACGCTGAAGAGAGTATAAGTTTTCCTTACAATGTACATAAACTGTTTTCCCCTGTTTTTCTATAAAAAAAATGTGATCAGTATCAACAAAGATAACGCTATTTTGAACACGAAAACGAATCTTGGATGACACCGGTGAAACCGAAGACTTATGCGTTAAAAGTTTAGTTATTGTTTTGAGTAATCTGTTCTCATTAATTGGTTTAGTTATGTAATCATAAGGGTGTACTACAAACGATTGCAATGCATATTTATCATGCGCAGTAATAAAAACAAGTTTGGTTTCAGGACTAACCGCAGAAATAATCTCAGCTGTACGAATACCATTTAAATTATCTTCAGGAGCCAATTCAACATCAAAAAGAGCTATATCTGGTTGCTCATCAATGGCTTTTTGTACCGCGTCATTACTATTGGTTACCCCAATTACCATATTCACTAACGGATGATCAGATACTAAGTTCTCAAGAAACTGTAAGATATTCTTATCATCTTCCAAAATCAATATTTTCTTCATCTGAGCCCTTCAACTTTCACATACCATTTTAAACCCATTAAAACCATAATAACATAAATTACTAAATTAACTGTAAATATATAATTAATGGAAATTTTCATTATTTATTAGTAGCTTAGAAATTAATAGAACTATTTTGAGGTATAAATGGTATTATAAACCTAAATATAATGAATTATGGTTTTTAATATTGGATATAGGTCTTAGCGTGAAAACAACACGATCACCGAATAACGCTGGTGGGAGCTAAAAAAGGGCATACTTCTCCCTTGCATTTATAAGTAAAAATTTTTAAGTAGGTTGCAAAGATAAGCCTGCTATATCAGTTTCCTGAATAAGCCCTTGTGTGATCAGCAGGTTAACAGCATTTTTTAAAGCCTTCTCTTTCTGTTTATCACGAAGTTCCAGGGGCATATCCACCTTGTAGAGATCACATGGATTAAAAGTCTCACCAGTAGAAAGCATGTGATAAATGGCAGTGAGAATCATTCTGGCGATAGCGATAATGGCTCGTTTCTTGCCTCTTCTCTTGGTAATGCGCTCATACTTGATACGGTAGTAAGAATCATCCTTGGATTTGACCGCAGCGTGAGCGACCTGAACCAGAGCAGGCTTAAGATAAACACAGGCTCTAGTGATGCGAACCGACTTTTTCATAAAAGAAGATATTGATGCATCTCAATCTGTGGGCAATTAAGAATCATGACCCTCCTCCCACATCTTCTGCTGATATAGAATATGCCTGTCTGGCAGCTCCTTGCCATCCATGGCACCGCTGCACTAGTCCATCCTTGGACGTCGCAAGTGTTCCGCTCATCGCGAATGAAGAGAACCTCAGCAACCTTAAAAGCACCTGAAAAGGTGCATCAGTAGTACCCGTAGGGTGAACTACCCGCAAAGTGAAAGCTCAAGAGATTTCTTATGAGGAACTTCCTCAGCTCAGTTTTGATGAATTCTCTGATGATTATGTCATGCCAATGCCGTTTGAAGATGAGTATTCTCAGTGGATACCTTATGAGGACTGATTCAGCAGGCTTAATATACCAACGACCTATGTAATAGCCGGCTATGGGGATTTTTCACGGCAGGAGAGTGAATTTCTTATAGTCTATTTACTCATGCCCAGGTTTGGGATAAGGATCTGCCGGTCAGTTCCATCTGATGCAATGATCAAGTTAGATTTCACATAAATCTACTATAGTAACGGTCTTATTTATGCAAATTGTAATTTCATAGGTAATATTGGGCTAATAAT
>DAIMDR010000238.1:0-3249 GCA_036725705.1 Syntrophomonadaceae bacterium
ATTATTTATATCTGACCGAGAACTTCTATACCCCGCGATAATAATAAAGGAGTAATATGGTTTTCACCTTATGCCAGCCAAATAAAATAAGCGCCTGCAACGATCAATATTGACCCTGACACCTTATCAAGTGCCATACTCCAGCGGGCAAATAATTCCATACGGGTAATCAAGCCGGTAAAAGTACCTACTGCTACCAAAGGGACACCACGCCCCAGGGCATATATAAAGAGTAAAACCGCACCATAAAGCCATTTTCCACTGGCCAGAGCCAAAGATAAAATAGCCAGCAGAATTGGGGTCCCACACTGTGAACCAACTAATCCCATGGCCAGGCCCAGAACATAACTACCTCCCAGGCCTCCGGAACTACCTGCCCGGTCTGCCCAGGCCGGACGAAAATTGATATTAAAACTGATAGCCCCCAACAACTGCATACCCATTAATATACAGACAGCCGCCACAAAATAATATATCAGGCTTTGCTGCAAACCAAATATTCCACCAATTAAACCAATAATAAACCCAAGTATCACGAAAGTGGTAGCTGTACCCAATGTAAACGCTACTGATAAGGCAAAAGCCCGTTTACGCCCTAATTCACTGCCCCCCACATGAGCAATAATAATAGGAATCAAACTAAGATTACATGGGCCAATACTGGTTACAATCCCCGCCAGAAACACCAGGCCAAATCCCAACAGTGACCAGGACTGAATCAATTCAGGTCCCATCTGATTTATCCAATCCATAAACAGTACTCCACTTCCAACAATTTTTGAGCTTTATTAATTGAGAAAGTTTTGCATAATTAACTTTTCTTTAATTATCATACTAACTTCTAAAATGTCATCCTGAGCGTTAGCGAAGGATCTACGGTATTTATGAGACTCCCCCTGAGGGACTACACCCCTGGGTACTACTGATACACCCTTTCGGGTGTGATTAATGTTGCTGATACATCCTACCGGATGTAATTAATGTTGCTTCGCTATCACTCAGAGTGACAGTATTGAAGGATTTATTTGAATTATGCAAAACTCTCAATTATAAGTGAAAAACTTGATTAAAATATTTATAATAAAATGTTGCCAAACACACAATTAAAAAACTTGTCAATATAATAACGCCTTACATCCTTTGGGTCAGTATTAATTCACCAGACAAAGGCATGGACCCCAGGGATATTTTTTTAAAGTTATTTGCATGTAATCACCGGGAGTCTGATCAAAAAAATATCCGGCATAAACTGGCACACCATCTACCTCATAAGAAATAAAGCCGCTTAAATCCTCCAAATCAGGTACACCCATTCTCACGGAAGGGGCAGCTCCTGAAGGTTTTCAGCTGCATAAATCCATTAGCAGGTCAACAATAATGAATCCACCATTTATTTCAATATAATTACGCGCTTTTTCATCAATAGCAGTTATCTTCATACAGCCTGACCTCCCGGTCTAAATTTATATACCCCCATAGGGTATATAATATATATAATAGCATTGCCCTTTTATAAGGTCAACTATGTATCTGCAATAAAAAAAGCCGTTGCACGGCTTTTTACCAGATATGATTCCTTTGAGCTTCACTATTTAGAAAATCGCGGAAATGAGGATGGGCAATATTAATAAGCTCTTTAACCCGCTCCCTGACTGAGCGTCCCCGCAAACAGGCCACCCCATATTCGGTTACTACATAATCCACATCAATACGGGAGGTAGTAACAATAGTTCCCGGTTCAAACTGGGGCATAATACGGGAAACACTATCTCCACGACCGGTAGAATAAAAAGCTATAATAGACTTGCCCCCGGGAGAATCCTGAGCTCCATTTACAAACTCCTTATGACCACCTGTTCCACTAAATAAGCGTCCTCCAACTGATTCGGCAGAACATTGCCCGGTTAAATCCATCTGCAGAGCTGAATTAATGGATACCATCTTATGGTTTTTCCTAATAACTGCCGGATCATTCACTACACTGGAACGATGAAACTCAACGGCCATATTATCATCCAGAAAATCATAAAGGCGTCTGGTACCCAAGGCCACAGCAGCAACATATTTATTCTTCCATATAGTTTTCTTACGGTTGGTAATAGCACCCGCTTCGTGTAAATCCAGCAGACAATCGGTAAACATTTCCGAATGAACCCCCAGGTCCTTCTTATGACTGAGACTCAGAGCTACTGCTCCGGGGATGCCCCCAAACCCTATCTGGATAGTCGAACCATCTTCAATCAAATCGGCTACATAAGACCCGATTAACATGTCCTTTTCGGTCAACTCCGCCGCTGGCATCTCAGGAACCGGACGATCAGTCTCTACCAGATAATCAACTTCTGAAATATGTACCTGAGTGTCACCAAAAGTTCTGGGCATATTAGAGTTAACTTCCAGAATTACTTTATCAGAATTCTCTATAAAATCCTTTTCCATAACAGTCGACAGGGACAAAGAAAAATATCCGTGCTTATCCATCGGTGAAACTGTTCCTATAAACACATTAGGGCCTCTGTAATTCATACGCCGGTTACTAAACCGATGTAACTCCAACGGTACATACGATACCGTTCCCAGATCATGTGCTGCCCGGGGACCATCAGTGTAAAACCAGCTGTTTAACAGAAAATGTCCTTTCATGGCAGGATTCATGAAAAACTCATACTGGCCCAGCAATAAAGCTGATACCACTGAAACATCCTCAACCCGGTCACTTATAGTATGTAAGTTACCAAGCAAGGTAGCCGGTTCACAGGCAACCAGCGCACACACCACTTCATGATGGCTCTTAATCTGTTGCAAAGCTTCTTCCACCGTTACTACTTTACGACGATAAGCTTCGGAATAATTCATAATTCACCTCAAAAATGAGTATATCCTTATCATTATGTCATACGGGGGAGAGCTTTTTCAATCCAAAATTTCATTTAATATAATTCTTTCCGGCAAATTATTAATAATCGATTATTACCGGTGAATTGTGGCTAAAATAGAAACAGGATATTCTTTTAAAACTGATAATACAAATGATGAAATATGTAAGCTGGTCGGGTTTAAGATAAAGTTTAATCTTTTCTTGAAATGCCCGATTAAAACATGTATAATACTCTTTGCGGGCGGGTGTAGCTCAGTGGTAGAGCCCCAGCCTTCCAAGCTGGTTGCGAGGGTTCGATTCCCTCTACCCGCTCCATTTTTTTGTCCCTGTAGCTCAGCTGGACAGAGCAACGGCCTTCTAAGCCGTGGGTC
>DAIMDR010000239.1:0-3206 GCA_036725705.1 Syntrophomonadaceae bacterium
AATAATGACTGATGATCGCAGTCATCTGCCTATTAAAACTACCCTTCCCAATGTAATTGAATATGAAGAATTGTTAACTAAAGTAAATGCCGATTACGAATTCCCTGAAATCTCTGAGAACTCACGGGCTACACTATGCTATACTTCAGGAACCACTGGAAATCCCAAGGGGGTAGTTTTTACCCATCGCGAATTATTCATGCACGCAATATCTATTGGTATGACCTGGGGTCTGTTCCCCAATGGCATGGAATACCGGGCCAATCAGACCTATATGATGCTAACTCCCATGTTTCATGTTCAGGCATGGGGCGGGCCATATCTGGCCTTTATGCTGGGAAATAAGTTTATTCTCCCCGGAAAATATGAACCCGACAAAATTCTTCGCTGGTTAAATGATGAAAAGGTTGATTTCAGTCATTGTGTCACCACTATCCTGCATATGCTGCTCTTCCATCCGGATGCCCAAAAATATGACCTTTCCAACTGGCATGTGGCATTGGGAGGTGCCAAGCTTAACCGGCAGCTGGCGGAAAGAGCACTGGAGTTGGGCATTGTGGCCCAATCCTGTTACGGAATGACCGAAACATGTCCGGCAATGACTCTGGGCATGCTGAAACCTGAACATTATGAACTTAGCCCCCATGATAAAATTAAATATTATATCAAGAGTGGCATTCCATGGGTGTTCGCACAATTCCGGGTAGTGGATGATGACTGGAATGATGTTTTGCATGATGATAAAACGGTAGGAAATATTGTCGTGCGCACTCCCTGGTGTACACATGAATACTTTAAAGAGCCGGAAAAAACCAGGGAGTTATGGAAGAATGACTGGTTGAATACCGGTGATGTGGGTATGATTGATAAAGAAGGATATTTGATGGTTACTGACCGAAACAAGGATGCTATAAAATCAGGTGGTGAGTGGATTTCCACACTGACTCTGGAAGATGTTATAAGTCAGTACCCGCCGGTTCTGGAATGCGCCGTAATTGGTATTCCGGATGAAAAATGGGATGAGCGTCCCTGTGCTTTTATTGCCTTAAAGGAAGGTCAGCAGGCCACACCGGAAGATGTTTACAACTGGATGCTTGAATTTGCGGAAGATGGTGTAATCGAAAAATGGTGGATACCTGATAACCCCACCGGTTATATCTTTATAGATGCAATTCCGCACAACTATATCGGCAAAATTGAGAAAACCACCCTTAGAAAAATGTACGCTGATATTAAAAAACAATAATCGTCCAGGATACTCTCCCCCCCACCTTAAGCAGGGAATGGCGCTTCGCCGTTCCCTGCATTACTTTGTGCCAATCTTCAGGTGTGAAAGGGGGACAAGGTTAATGTTAAATAACTTTCTCTGAGTGCCGGGGAGCTATTAAGGTTGCTTCACTATCGTTCAGAATGACACGCAAAAGAGGACTTCTTCAGCAGTCTCACCCTGTCCCCCTGTCACACCGTCTCCGCATCACTATTGATATCATTGCTTTGTAAGCATATAATATAGAATAAAATGGAAAAATTTCAAGAAGGCTACTGGTGGAAAATATCAAATCTATTAAAGAGGGGTTTTCTTATGCTTTATGTGATACGGTTATTTGGCATTGCGGTTTCTTTCATACTAGTTTCTGCGCTGGGCATTTTCATTTGTCTTGCCAGGCCTTTTCATCCTGACAATACCAGGTGGTTTGGAAGAGTTTTTTCATGGAGCGGAGCATCCATACTTGGTATAAAAATCAGGAGATACAATTATGACAGCCTGAAAGAAATGGGTCCGTGTGTGTATGTAGTAAATCATCAGGACAATATGGATCTTTTTATCTGCGGACGCGTAGTTCCAAAACGCACAGTTACAATCGGTAAAAAAAATCTGAGATACATTCCCTTTTTCGGACAGCTTTACTGGTTGGCCGGAAATATTCTCATAGATAGAAAAAACAGTTCCAGCTCGAAGGAAACAATAAGTTCCTCAATCAAAGCGCTAACCGCAAAAAACACCTCGATCTGGGTATTTGCCGAAGGTACAAGAAATGGGGGAAATAATATTCTGCCATTTAAAAAAGGAGCATTTTCAATGGCAATCGAAGCCGGGGTTCCTATCGTCCCGATCTGTGTAAGCAGTTATCCACAAAGTATTAATCTAAATAAGCTGAAAAGCGGCTCAGTAGAAATCAGGATTCTGCCACCGATATTTACTGATCACCTTACCAACGAAGATACCAACAGGATAAGGCAGCAATGCTGGGATATAATGAAGGAAACCCTCGACACTATGGACAGTAAGACCCGGCGTTCAGATGATGTAAAAAAATGCTTAACAGGAAACCAGGGCGTTACCGATTCAGATATTCACTGAGGGCCTGATTAAGAAGGTCCTTCGTTATTTTTGTTGACCACTATAAGACATGGTGTTATAATTCAGGTCACATAGTTTTAATTACTATGTTATCAATTGAGGTATAACAAAGGTGGCGATCAGGTATTTCTTATTTTAGAGAACCAGTAAGCGGATTTACACATTTGGGCGGTGCCTTATTAGCCGTTTTGGGTACGGGCATCCTTATAAAGGGTGCACTTGAAAACGGCTCACCATATATGCTTATTGCATTACTGGTGTATGGATTCAGCTTGATTATGCTCTATCTGGCCAGCACTCTTTATCATTTATTGCCGCTTTCCGAAAAGGGCGTAGCCATTTTGCGGCGGTTGGATCATATGATGATTTATGTATTGATTGCCGGCACCTATACCCCGTTATGTATTATTACCATGCATGGATTATGGGGTTGGGTTTTGTTTTCAACAATTTGGGCCCTGGCTTTGGTTGGTTTTGCCATGAAAATCTTCTGGTTTGATGCTCCCCGGGTTATCTCTACGCTATTCTATGTTCTAATGGGTATTGTAGTTGTAGCATTTCTGCCAATATTACTAAACCTGTTATCCGTCAAAGCCCTGGTATGGTTGCTTGGCGGCGGCATACTGTACTTAATCGGCGCGGTAATCTATGCCACCAAATTACCACTGCTTAATTTTAGCCGTGAATTCGGATTTCATGAAATATTTCACCTGTTTATATTAGGAGGAAGTCTTTGCCATTACTGGTTTGTGTTTCGCTTCATCCTGGGATAAGTTGACAGGGGGACGGCAGACTGTGCGAGAATAATTGCTCCCACACCAAATAATTAACCGACTTATCCCTG
>DAIMDR010000240.1:0-3189 GCA_036725705.1 Syntrophomonadaceae bacterium
ACTCACGCTACGTATTCTTCTGCGTCATTAACCCAATCAACCACATTATAAGAGCCACCTGCAAACTGAAAACTGTTTATTATTTTTTCGATTGTTTTGTGGTTAGTGTCTTCCGGATTAATAACAATATGTACTTTGCGTAAGGCCTGGTCATCTAATAAATACTTTTCATTGAATCTTTCCGTGCTATTATATGGAACTAATTCCACTCTCCCCACCTGTTGATCACCGACATACATGGTCCAGTAAGGCGGGAAGCCTTCCATAGCTTTCATTTCCCAACCTTGAGGGATTTCTATGGTAAAGAAACTGGTGCCTTTTACTTTAAACCCCTGATTAGCAGCCACGGGTTGCCGTTTTCCAATAAGGGCAATGCTGCGCGATATATCTGCCATTTGTTCACTCATGTCGTTGTATTCATTGCTAAATGCTGTATCATCCAAAGGATACTGTACATCAGAGGGCATTTGGATAAAGTATGTAAATCCATTACCCTGCAACACAATTTGTTGCCCTACAGGTGCCTGCAACATATCTTCTGCGGTAATCATTTCTCCAATCTGCCGTTCTACGCTGGCAATACGCCCCATGCCGTCATATTTTTCATATATCTTCTTATTGAAAATAGTAATATTATTATCTGTTTCCTTTATAATGTATTTGCCTTCCCAATCCTTCGGAAGTTTCAATGAGAACCCCAGTGCTTCATTTTTATAGGTAATCGTATTGACCGGATCAACCATAAGTCCTGCTGATATCACTATTGCTGCAACAGCGATAATCACCACCGTCCAAAAGGCTGGTTTTCTATAATTCAGTACATTCTTTATTCTGGATTTGACGTTACTCTCCCCAAACGCCAGAGGGCTTAAGAGGCCACTCTGCTTTATGGAAAGAGAAAGCAGGGAGTTGGAATAGCTTGCCCGTATGTCCCCGCTGAACTGTTTCATTACACTTTCATCGCAAGACATTTCCATATCCTTGACCATAAGAAAATAGGAAATCCATATAAGAGGATTAAACCAATGGATGACCAGGGCCAAAAATGCTACCGGCTTAATGATATAGTCATACCTTCTGATATGGGTCTCTTCGTGTTTGATGATATAACCCAGTTCACTTCCCGACAGATTGGTGGGAATATAGATTCCTGGTTGAATCAGGCCTAAGACAAATGGAGTTTTAATCCCATCAGTTTCATAAATATTATCATTAACCAATGTAGCAGTAGAAAGTCTGCGCTTCAATCTAAAATAAGAAATTAATGCATAGGCTAAAAGCGCAACAATTCCCAGTATCCAGATTATTGCTCCAATTTCTAATGCGATTCCCATGGGATTAACACTGGCTGCCGGATTAACCGGTGGTAAAGTAGATTGTATCGACTGATTTATTGCCTTATCGGTTATTGTAACACCAGTATTTATAGCAGGATTTTGAGAATAAATAATATCACGGGGAATAATTTCATTATTATTGGGTATCAAACTAAAATTACTTTCAAATGAAAAAGGACATACCAACCGGAACAATACAATCGCCCAAAGAGCATAGGAAAATATCTTGGGCGCTCTTTTTATCAGCAGCCTGACTATAATAACTGCCAAAACTACATAACTGGCAGTAAGACTCATATTTAACACGGTTATAAAATAACTGCTCATTTCGTTGCCTCCTCTATCATTTTTTTTATTTCCTCTGCTTCCTGTTTGGATAATTCTTTATCTTGTAAAAATGTAGCCAGAAATATTGGCAGGGAGTTATTAAATGTCCTATTAAGCAGCACTTCACTATCGTGTTTTTGAACCTCTTCCCTCTTTACCAGGGCTTCCACCGTTTCATTTTCGTTTTTTAAAATACCGCGCCCGGCTAATTTTCTTATCATGGTATAAGTTGTAGATTTTTTCCACCCCAATTTTTTTAAGCAAACTTTAGTTAATTCAGTCGAGTTTATGGGTTCCAGTTCCCAAATGATATCCATGAATTTGTATTCGGCATCAAAAAGTTTAAATTCTTCCATCATTGATTCCTCCTGGCAGAAAAGGTTTATCGCAATAAACTTAATTGAAGTTTATCGCGATAAACCTTTTCTGCCAATAAAAATATATCAGATTTAGTGCTATGCCAATTAAACAAGGTCGGCATGAATATTGGGAAGACATTTTTACCCAGGCCTATATCCAATGTAAAACTATATTGACATCATAAAGGTTGCTTACCCGGATATAAATAAAAGACTATATTAAAAGCAAACGGTCAGAAATACACTGCTTAATGGTTTAATACGGGGGATAAAAAAGAGGCATGTTTTCCAGGCCTCTTATCATAAAAATATTCTTTAAGTATAATTAACTAATGTTTGATATCCTGCGCTTTAAATTAACTAAGGAAAAATACCGAATAAGTTCCAGCCCCGACATGGGAGCCAATGGCAGCGCCAATTTCTGAAATCACAAAATCCTTACAGCCAAACTTTTTCTCCAGCAGTTGTTTTATTTCCAAAGCTCCTTCATAATCGTTGGAATAGTTAATTCCAATTAACTGCTGTGATAAATCCCGGCCTCTTTGCTCCATAATTTCCAGCATTCTCTTTTTTGCTTTCTTTAATCCGTGAACTTTTTCCAAAGGTAGGATAGCTCCATTAACAAAATGTAAAATTAGTTTTATATTTAATAAATTACCCAGTGCAGCTGAGGTCGCGCTTACCCTGCCACCCCGTTTGAGCATTTCAAAACTGCCTACTATAAATAAATGTTGGATACGATTAATATTGTCTTCTATTTCCGCCAGCACTTCTTCTTTATTTTTACCAGCCTGAATAGCACGGGCAGCACGAATTACCGTAAGACCATATCCAACCGAGGCACTTTTGGAGTCAATCACAGTTATCCGATCAGGGGCAACAATGTCACGGGCAATACAGGCTGATTGCCAGGTACCGCTCAGCTCAGATGAAAAAGCAATGTATATGACCTGATCTGAACTGCTTTTGATCACCTCTTCAAACTCCTGTTGAAACTCAAGCGGAGTTATCTGTGAAGTAGTCGGCATAACACCCGGTTCGGAAATCAAACGATAAAAATCCGGCGGCTGAATAGTCAACCGATCATAATAGGTAGTGTCTTTAATAGTTACCGGCATATGACACAGCTTAATATCAAGCTCTTGTAAAAGGTCCGCTTCTAAATC
>DAIMDR010000241.1:0-3160 GCA_036725705.1 Syntrophomonadaceae bacterium
CTGATGTTGAGGTTAGTTCAGGTGATAACATGTATTATGCGGATATTTTAATAGATGAACCCTCCAGAGCATTGAAGCGTACATTCACATATTTGCTTCCCGAACATTTACTTGAGCAGGCGGCTGCAGGTAAAAGAGTCCTGATTCAATTAGGAAATAGCTGGCGGGAAGGCTATATATTAAAAATTCATACGCATACACATCTGAATGATCTTAAACCGATTCATAAAGTGCTTGATCAGGATACAGTAATCGATAATAATCTCTTCGAACTGGCTATATGGATGAGTGAACAATATATTTGCTCTCTCAGTCAGGCGTTGGAAAGTATGCTTCCATCCATGTTGAACAAGCCAAGGGAACCATTTATTATTCCGATAGTAAATCGGGAAATGTTAATAAATTATAATAACGGAACTGATAAATCCTTAGCGGTTTTATTAGAGCATCTTGCTAACGGGAAAGAGTTATCGCTGAAAGAAGCTTTGAATCTGGTCGATCGTGCAGAACTTGATGCTATGCAATCGAGTGGTATGATATATATTGGTAAAGAATATAAAGGTTACCGGGATAGTAAAGTTGGTTATGCTTATAAGCTGAACAGTTCATCCGGGTTGGTTTATCCTGAAGAACTGGAGAAAAAAGCGCCTCGACAGGCGGAAATATTAAATCTGCTTAAAAATATGGATTGGATTTCCCGGGAAGAATTGGAGAAAAATTATCCCCGCTCCAGCATTGCTGCTTTATTAAAAAAAGGTTATATCGAAATATTCAGACCACCTGCGCAAATAACAGCTGCCAAATATGAGCTGAATGACGAACAACGACAGGTTATTAATACTATTAATAAATCGGTAAATGACAACCAAAGAGTTGAATACCTGCTGTACGGAGTGACCGGAAGCGGTAAAACCGAAGTTTATATTAGTGCTGCTGAACATACTATAAAGAATAATAAACAGGTCATTGTACTGGTTCCTGAGATTGCACTGACCAGACATTTAATAAATGTATTTGCCGGGCGTATCCCCAGAATTCAGGTAATTCACAGTGATATGCCTGCGCTGGAAAGATATGATGCCTGGCAGAGAATTCGCAGTGGTGAAGTTGATTTGGTACTGGGTACCAGATCAGCAATATTTGCACCTTTGAGCAGGGTTGCTTTGATTATAATTGATGAAGAACAGGAACACACATATAAACAATCTGAAACTCCCAGATATGATGCCCGGGAAGTAGCCCGTAAAAGGAGTTTGATACATTCAGCTGTTCTCGTAACCGGCAGTGCTACTCCTTCAATTGAAACCTATTGGAGAGCCATGTCTGGTAAAGCAGCCTTATTGGAACTGAACCGTCGGGTTGAAGGCATACCCCTGCCCAAAATCGTAATTGAAGATCGCAAGCGAGCAGAATATTTAAGAAAAGGAATATTTACTCCTCAATTATTACAAAGAATAAAATATACAGTAGATAACGGGGAACAATGCATATTATTTCTGAATAGACGCGGATATTTGCCGATGACGATATGTCGCCAATGTGGTAAGATAGCGACGTGCCCGGATTGTTCGGTGAGTCTGAATTATCATAAAGATTTGAATAATTATGTCTGTCATTACTGTAATTACAGAATTGCTGAACTAAAACCGTGTTCCTGTGGAAGTAGTTATTTGGATAGTATAGGGTACGGCACTCAGCGGATAGAAACTGAAATGAAAGAGTTGTTTCCACAGGCCAGAATCAAGCGTTTGGATTGGGATAGCAGTCGCAAGCGTGGCAGCCAGAAAAAGATTCTTGACCAGATGAAAAGCGGAGAAATTGATATTCTTATTGGTACGCAGATGGTTGCTAAAGGTTTTGACTTTCCCGGGGTATCCCTGGTAGGAATAGTTGATGCCGATGCCATGCTTTCGTTACCTGATTTCAGAGCGGGAGAAAGGGCCTATCAGTTGATGGTACAAGCAGCGGGACGGGCTGGTCGGGGATTAATACCCGGTGAAGTAATAATACAAACTTATCAACCTGATAATGCCATTATTAAATTAGCCTCCAGTCAGGATTACAGAAGTTTTTATGCTTATGAGATAAAATGGCGCCGGGAATTAGCTTATCCGCCGTTTACTACCTTATTGCGGATCGTAGTAAGTCATCAGGAAGAGCGATTAGCCAGTACAGGCGCAGAGGCGATTAGAGAGCATGTAGAAGAAACACTTGATTATTATGAAGGCGAATTACAATTATTGGGTCCGGCTCTTTGCCCAATATACAAAATTGGCAGTCGTTTTCGATATCAGCTGTTGTTAAAAAGTGATAATGAATTATTATTACGAAGTGTCGGAGCATATATTGCTGATAGAAGTCGACCTGATAATGTGAGAATAGAAATCGATATTAATCCGGTCAGTATGATGTAAGGGGGAAAACCATGGCTGTTTATAAAATATTGGATGATACCCATGAAGTGCTTAGAGCCAAAGCAGTACCGGTAACAAATGTGAATGCCGGCGTATTGAGAGTGCTCGATAATATGAAAGACACTTTATATGCTTTTGATGGTGTAGGTTTAGCTGCACCTCAAATTGGCATCTCCAGGCGCATAATCTTAGTTGATATCGGAGATAATTTGTTGGAATTAATTAATCCCCGGATTATCAGTTCAAGTGGGGAATGCTCTGGACGGGAAGGTTGTTTAAGCCTGCCAGGTATTGTAGCAATGATTAACCGTCCGGCCAAGGTAATTGTAAAAGCATTAAACCGGAATGGTGAGGAAATTGAGATAGAAGCTGATGATTTACTGGCCCGGGCTTTGCAACATGAAATTGATCATCTTGATGGTATACTTATTACTGATCGGGCTACTTCTATCCGTCATGAAAAGCCTTAATTCAGGAGGTTCCAATTTTGAAAATTATATTTATGGGTACTTCCGAATTTGCAGTTCCTTCCCTGGAAGCAATAATAAGCAATGGACATGAACTTTTAGGGGTGGTAACTCAACCGGATCGACCCCGCGGCAGAGGGCATAAATTACATCCCACTCCAATTAAAGCCTATGCTCAAACTTGTAATTTGCCAATTATGCAGTTTAATAAAATTAAAAGTCAGGAAGCTATTAAATGGTTTCAGGTACTTCAGCCTGAAATTGTGGTGGTAGTTTCTT
>DAIMDR010000242.1:0-3157 GCA_036725705.1 Syntrophomonadaceae bacterium
ATGTTTTCTATATTTATATATAAATATATGTATTTCAGAATATATATGTAATGATGCGTCAGGACCTATCCATCGAGTCGGTGTGCTATTCCAGAGTTCGAGATCATGCCAATCGCCAATAAATGCAATAGATGGCTCATTAATAACATCTTCTTTTTCAGGCAATTTAAAGTTTTCGAGCTCTTCTGGTAGGTAATTAGCATATAGGAAAGCGGGTCTTTTTCGTCTAGCTTCTTTTGTATTTTTCGCACGAATAAAAATTTGCTTGCCAAGAGAATGTTCCTTTTCCCCTAATAAGGGTTCTAATTGTTTAATAATTGGATCTTCCCAGGCAGAGATATTAGTCGTATCAATTGCAGAGATGCTGTCTATTGAGAATCCGCAGTATTCTAGCAAAGTCATTAATTCATGAACATTATATTCTCTATTATGTCGTCCATAAGGGCCATATCCAGAATAATGATCATATATATTCGAACCAGAAATCATGCGTATAATATTTTCTATTCTATTCGCGTTTGGAGTTGTTAATATAAGAACTCCATTTGGCTTAAGTACTCTTTTCATCTCCATCAAAGCATATATCGGGTCCATTTGCATATGCTCTATCAATTCGCAGAACAGAACAACGTCAAATTCAGAATCACTAAAAGGATACATATCGCTTTCTACATTAAATTGATAATATTCCGTTTTTATATACTCTTTCATATGATTTTTTGGATTTTCAAAGGATATCTCTAAGGGGCATACTATTTCGGCATTTTCCCGATAAATACCTGCATATCGCTGGCCGAAATAATTTCCCAATACAGGTTCAAGGTCAGTAAATTGCTTTAGTAGCATTGTTATAAAATAAGGAGCAGATCCCAACTCAAGACATTTGCCTTTCAAGCCTTTTATCAGCCCATACGTAAATACAATTCTATTAAAATGGTCTTCGCAATATCTCTGAACGACTTCGGGAGAAGGCTCACCTACTGCACATACCGATCTCAAGAACGAAAAAAGTGCACTTTCCGATATACCATCCGGCAACGGCAAGCACTGACCATTGGGGAACTCATCAATATGCGCTAAACATGCCTCTTCTTGTTGAAAATTGTTGGCCTTGGATGATTTCGCAATCATGGATACGTCCTCCGAGCAAAATTGCTGCCCTTTTAAATTAATGCTAGCCTTAATCCTATAGATATAATTTGCGAGGCTCATAACCTGTAATTCTTTCCTAATCATCTCTATAGCGCCCGACTAATTTTATAGTAAGATTCTGAACTGCCAAGCTCAGGCATCTTGAATCAGGATTGCTCAGCTCCGGCTTATCGATCGGCCTCTCGCAGCCCTCGGGCACGTGCAGGCGTACGATATTCACCCCTTTCGTGAGATGTATGGGCACGCTCAAGTTAATAAAACTCGTGGGCACTGCAATCTGCGTTGTAGGCACGCCGCCTGAGTAGACTTCCAAAGTTCTAGAGCGATAGAAGCCCGCAGCAAGCATGTTCAGTTTGACAGTTATGTTGTCGGGAGAGGAAAAAAAGATGATAGAATCTGACTGCATCCAGCGAGTTGGGGTGCCAGACCAATCCTCTATGCTATACCAGCCATTATCTGGAAAAGAGAGCTTTACAGATGATCCAGATAGAACGTTTTCTATTACTATTTTATCATAAATCATCAATTCCGATTCACCTGATGGGAATTTAAATATCCTATTTTCAAAATTAATATAACCTATTTTTGACTTTCTAATCTGCTCAGAATCTGCCTTTTTGATAGGATTACCTGTGAGCCGTTCTATCACGCTTAGACCATCATAATCTGTTAAAGCCTTTCTCGGGACACCATTATAGCTTAAAATTATAGGCAAATCATCTATAAAATCAATCTCCATTCCAAGAGCACGTTCAGCAAATACATCATACGGCGGATTATAAAGACATGGTGTATTGATTAGAACCTCTTTTGATAAGAAGTTGAATTTAACACTATTTCCATTGTCATAATTATACAATAAAGGTCCTATGATAAGTAGTGTAATCAATAACGATATAAATAAATATATATTTATTTTTTTTGCAGAAAACTTTGGAATTTCATAGATACAGATTAAAACAATTATTGGCAACATCAATACAGAGTATCGATGAATATACATCATTCCGCAATTCCAATTTGCTTGAGTACTACATATTGTTGCCATCAATATCAATACTGACCATAAGGAAGGGATAACCAGTTTTTTCCCGGCGATAGAAGCCATAAGCATAAATATCGCCAGGAACATAAGGGGTGGAATATACGCTATCATTCCAAAATTCAGGTCGAAGAATAGACTAAAGATCTTATCCAAAGAAATGTAGCTGATATCTGCAATTCCATGGGAGACGATTAGAGATATAGTGTGGTAATTTAGGTAGTAGAATAAAAAAGGAATAACAGAGATTAAAGCGCATATCAAGAGATTAAAGAGCTCTCGAAGATGCAAGTCTGCTGCCCTCCATCCAAATATTATTATAAATATTGTAAAAACTGATATGGCTGGATTTTGTAACGATGATAACGAAGAAGCTAAAACTGCTAGTCGATAATCCTTTTTTAAATAGAAGGCGACAGCTACGACAATAAATGAATAAGAGAAGACCTCGGTGTGAGGCCACCATATATAAAATACAATAGGATTGAATGCTGAAAATAGAAATAACCACATTTTCTGAGAGCTGGTCAAATTAGTTATAAGTAAGAGAATAAAAAGGCTAAATATGAGCAATAACGAATTGGTTATCTGAAATGACTTGAGTTCATTAAAATTAAAATAATGTAGAAATGCAAAAACTGGTAGATTTAACAGGGAATATGCTCCGAAGTGGTAAGAGTACCAGGCCCCTCCTAACGATTTATAGTAACCCAAATAGGTTAAATTTTTACCGAAATTGATCCCATTTTGATTCTCAATTTGCTCTCTTAGTGCAATATCCTCCTCGCGTAGGTCAGGGGTTAAGTGATGAAAAAAGGAAGCGGTCATTCCTAAATATTCATGTCCATCACCTATTATAATAGGACTAACAAAAAATATTGAAGTAAATAATAGTGACATTGAGTAAACAGCAAATATAATTACAAGTGTTTTGTCAATATTAATTTTAGGGCTAGATGTCCA
>DAIMDR010000243.1:0-3156 GCA_036725705.1 Syntrophomonadaceae bacterium
TCCGGGAAGGTACCCCGGCCTGCACGGGAACGGATGTTTATGTGGGAGCTTCCCGAGGACGTTACCTGCTGTATGTATTTCATCATAAGAATATGGATATAGCCTCAATTAAGACTTTAGGACAATGAAGAGGGGAGAGCACGGTGAACCTGATAATCTTTGATACGGAAACCACCGGTTTACATCCAGGCCAGATTTGCCAGCTGTCATACATAGTTGCTCAGGATAAGAAAATAGAGGGTAAAAACTATTTTTTCAAGGTCGATTACATAGAGCCGGGTGCTCAACGGGTACATGGCTTTAGTGTAAATGACCTGCTGAAGCTGTCCGGAGGCAAGGAATTCAGGCATTATTATCCGGAAATTGCCGGTGATTTTAACCGTGCCAAACGCCTGGTAGCGCATAATTATGCCTTTGATCGCCGTTTTATGGCAGCCGAATTTGCACGCTGCAGCAGTCAATTCACCTGTACAGACTATTTTTGCACCATGCGTCATTTCACATCTGTCTGCCGTTTGCCTGGGTCCAAATTTCCCAAGCTGGCAGAACTGGTAGAATTCCTGGGAATACCGGAAATTATGATTAAGCAAACAGCAGAAAGACTTTTCGGCAGCAAAGGGCTGAGAGCCCATGATGCCCGTTATGATGTCACGGCTACCTATCTTTGTTATCAAAAGGGTCTGGAGTCCGGATATCTGGTGGGGTAGAAAAAACCTGCCGGCGACGGGCTTTTAGTGGATAAATTATTTACGATACTGTACATGGTCATGAATTGCCGAGGAACGAAAAGCCAACACACGTTTATGGCGAAGAAATAAGCTCCTGGGCATCTGCTGCCTCCTCTTTGAAGATGCAACCATTTCCTGCGCTGCGAACTTCAGGCGCGGAATGAATTGGCGGCAAATAGCCGTACTTTGTGAAGAGCGCGGTTTTTAGATAATTTGTATTGAAAAAGCAAGGTATGCATAGAGAATCTGCCCCTCCAAGCTTGGAGGGGCTTGCGATTTTTAAACGGTTATTAGAGTCAACCGCAGAGGGGGCAGTTGGGCACTCGGGGGGGGGCTAATCGATAAGGTACAATAACTTTCGCAAATTCAAATAGCGCCCAATAATAAGGGACATGGGCGCAGCCGCTCCACACAAAAACTACCAATGTAAGAACTGCACAAATCTGCCTGACTCCGGTGTTGTATCCCCATCAGCATAATACAAGATTTTCTAATTGTTATACACCAGAGGCACAAATAAACCATATCATACTACAAATAAATCCCTTTTTTGGAAAAGCGGAGCATAGGGAGTGTGTGACTTATGAATAGATATTCGAAAGGTTTGCCCCAAAAGCCTGAACTTACCGTCAATCCGGCAGACCCCACTACTATCCCCAAATTTGTGGATCCACTGCCAATACCAGCTATAGCAGAACCAGGCATTTGTTACACTTATTCAAGAGAAACAAAGCTGCTTTATCATATGGTAATGAGGGAAGCAAGGCATAGATTTCATAGATATTTTCCTTTAACTACTATTTGGGGCTACAATGGAACCTATCCTGGTCCAACGATAGAGGTTCCCAAAGACTCATATGTTCAAGTTAAATGGGAGAACAAACTTCCCCTAAGACACCTGTTTCCGGTAGATCATACTCTTCATGGAACCGTAGACACTCCAGATGTAAGGACCGTGGTTCACCTCCATGGTGCTAATGTGGAAGCTGACAGCGACGGCCACCCTGAAGCATGGTTTTCCAGAGATTATAGATACGTGGGGCCAAAGTTTACCGGAGGAGTATATGAATATACCAATCATCAGCCTGGGGCTTTACTATGGTATCACGATCATGCGGTGGGAATAACAAGATTAAATGTATACGCAGGACTGGCTGGATTCTATATTATACGAGACCATCTGGAGACGAGACTTAACCTGCCGTCAGGTCCCTACGAGATACCCATTATGATACAGGATAAAACCTTTAATGAGGATGGATCATTGTTCTATCCTGATAATGCCACTCCGCCGGTTGATTATCCGGTTCCATCAACCCCATCATTCTTCTTTGGTAATACTATAGTGGTAAATGGGAAAGCATGGCCTTACCTGGAAGTTGAACCTCGCAAATATAGATTTAGAATACTAAATGCCTCAAATCTCCGGGCTTATGACCTCAGCTTAAGTAATGGCGGAGAGTTCTGCCAAATAGGCACTGACTTGGGATTACTGCACCACCCCGTAAAGCTCAGCTCTTTCATTCTGGAACCGGCGGAGAGAATTGATGTAATAATAGATTTTTCAGAGTATAAAGGACAGGAAATAACCTTATTGAATAATTCACCAGCTCCTCCCAGTCCCGGTACTGAACTTATAATGCAATTCAGAGTGGGAAATAGACTAAGATGCCCGGATACCAGTACTATTCCTGATGAATTAATGCCATCTCATAAAATTGATCCCGCCTTAGCTGTCAAGGAGAGAACCATGCACCTGGAGGAAACTACAGACCAATACGGCAGAGTCCTGCATTTGCTTAATAATAAAAGGTTTTCTGACCCGGCTACCGAAACACCGGCGCTAGATTCCATTGAGATATGGCACTTGGTAAACCACTTTGATTTTCCGCATCCTATTCATATCCATTTGGTACACTTTGAAATATTAGGACGAAAAGTGTTTACTGAGGAAGATTTCGATGAACATGGGAATTACAAGTTCGATTTAGAAAGTTTAACTCCGCCATTAGATTTTGAAAAAGGGCCCAAGGATACAGTAAGAACAGAATCCGGGCAGGTAACATCAATTATTATGCACTTTAAGGAGCACTCTGGAGATTATGTCTGGCATTGTCATATACTGGAACATGAAGACAATGATATGATGAGGCCCCTTAGAGTAGAACCATGAGCCGTTCTTTTTCCTGGCCAACCCGCCCACCGGCTCTATGCGTAAGTAAAAGCCCCTCCGAGGTTGGAGGGGCTTTTTGGATTATTGGATAGGAATAAGTACTTGCGTTAGCTGCAAAGGATTCAAATATGCTTGTTTCTGAAAGGCCTAATTTTAGGATTTTTTCTTTTTTAAAGCTATTTATCAAATCGACTCTTATTAGAGAGTCTTGCATAACTCCAAAAACATAAGAAAATCCAAACAATCTAGTTTTAC
>DAIMDR010000244.1:0-3151 GCA_036725705.1 Syntrophomonadaceae bacterium
TCTGGTCTTTTTTCCTCTGCAAACACAGGACAATCATGCTCATTATGCATTACTTTCCCATTACATATTCTTACAAGCGGTCTAAAGTATCGCGAGCTTAATGCTTCATCAAAATCGCCAAATGCAACTATTCCTGCAACACCAGTCCCATGACCATGTAAATCTGAAGTAGTATTTTCGGTTTGGTCAAAATCTTCTTCCCCAACAATAATATTTGACAATAAACTATTTGCAGAAAATACACCTGTATCGATTACTGTTGCCAATGGCGCATTTTCATCTAGCGTGTCCTCAATAATGGGATCAAAATCTTCTGTATACAATTCATAGGGTTCTGGCGAAACTGCACCAAGTGGCAAATCTACTATTGCAACAATATCCATATCCAAAAGAACATTAAGAGTAAATTCGTTTACTCTTGCACGACCCAATAATAAACTGGGCAATTCAAATAGGTCCCCTACCAAAGTGCTCCCCTGCGTCCCAAGAGCAGTTCTTATTTGACTTTCAATTTGATTAATTTGCGTTCTATCTCCGCTATACCAGATATCAAAGTTGACAATAAAAAAACCAGTTGGCAAATTCCCACTTTCAAAACTTTTCTGTAGCCGCTGCCCAATGCGGTCTTCCCGTGAGACGCGTCGAATACTTTCTATGCAATCAAATAGATCTCTACGCTGGGCATATGTCAGTAAAGCAACTGATGGGTCATCTGATTCCCATAAGGATCTCTCATAGTCAAAGGAGTCTAACGCAGCTTTATCTTCAAACTGTATAAGCAACCTTGTATTATACGTCTGAGGGATTTTATTCTCTTCAACTAAATAGAGACTGAATTTATTTAGCATACGATCAAGGATATCTGGTGACATAGCATCACTTAACAACTCTAAAACTAACAGGTTATCTGATTGTATCCCCGCTATCGTACGTTTTTCGCCAATTTCTTGAATAACCTGTGTCAATTCAGCTTTCAATGCCATGCCATGAGAGCCCCTATTTTTGGGCTGAGGACGTGGTGGATTCGGATTAGCTCTTCCGCGATAGTCGCTGATCAAATCTTCTCGCGCAATTTCAATATGATTTGCCATCATCAGCCTCCTTCCCCCGAAAAATTAGTATTGAGTTTTCCTTAGTGAAACAATCCTCACCTGTTTATTAACAGCATATTCGATATCCTTTTTGCTATAGATTTTTCTACCCTCTAGAATGCACTCTTTCATGATAGTCTGACACACTTGCTCCACATCCGCATGGGAGAAGTTGGTCATATTCATCATAAACTCTTTGATAACATGGTCCGGACCATTAAACCTCCCAATTTTTAACTTGAAGATTGCCTCTCGTTCTTCATCCGTGGGCATATCAAAGCGAATTGTTTCATCAAACCTCCGCCATATAGCATAATCTAAAGATTGCTCAAAATTTGTTGCAGCTATTACAAGCGAACGTCCTTTGAAATTATCAATCTGCTGCAAAAACGTATTTACAACACGTTTTATTTCTCCATGCTCAAACTGATCATTTCGGCTTCGTCCAATGGTATCAAATTCATCGAAAAATATAACAAAACTATCTTTCTTTGCATAATCAAATACCTTGCGAATGTTGCTTGCAGTCTCACCTAAATATGAAGAAATCAATGCATCGAACCTAACATAAAGCATAGGAATTCCAATTTCTGCTGCGATGGCTTGACTAGCAAGTGTTTTCCCGCAACCTGGGGGACCATAGAATAAGACCCTTCTTGTTGGAAACACACCGTTAGAACATAAAACATCCCAATTAGTAAACTCTTTTATAATCTGTTCGATTTGTTGAACTTTCTCATCAGAAACAACCAAATCACTTAGATATTTTTCTGGATACATGACTTCAAACAGGGCTACCTCTTTACCCTTATCCTTAGGTGTGCCCAAAGAATAGGTTGTCATTGATTGCCTTTGGTTGCCAGAACCGTTGGTAAGAATCATCTTAAGATCATCCGCAAGGATTCCATGATTCTTTTTTCTTTCGTCTTCAATAATATCATTGGCTATTCTCATGAACGCATCAGTGTCATTTTGTTTAAAGCTACTAAAAAGCTTCTTTAATAAATCTGCTCTGGCCATATACATTCTCCTTCATTCTAAAATGTCTTTTGTTATGCCCTGCTAAAGCTTTTCCAATTTAGAAACAATGTCAGCCCTTACATTTTGCTTATTGCAGAACTCTAAAATTCGCATTTTGGCCAGACGGCTTGGAGTTGTATGCCCGTTTTCCCAGCGGTTAAGCGTTGAAAAACTCACATTAAGCTCACGCGCAAACTGCTCCTGTGTAATGTTCATCTGCAAACGGATTTCTTTTAAGACCTCATCAATGGACACTACATACACCTCCGAAATGGAGTATAGCACTTGCTATAGCGTATGGCAAGTGTATAGCGAACTTTTTGAATTCTGAATTATTCCTATGCATTCATCAATTATATCTACTCGAACAATGGTTCTATCTCGAAATGTGATAAGGTTCGATTCATACATAAACTGTTAGCGAATCCACATTGCAGTTGGCCTTCCAGCTAAAAAGACAACATCCAACTCTCCGTCTATCCCAATTTCAATATGATTCAGAGTTTTAAGGACCAGTTCATAAGGTATCCTGTCGATTCTTTCTATTTTCTCGACTAATCCCATCAATTCCCTGGCCCTATAAGCCATCAGTAAATCCTCGCCTTCAATGGCCTTCTGCCACTCCGGCAAATAGCGCTCTCTTTTATCAACCAACCGATTCCATGCCCTGATGAAAGCCAACTCTGGCTCACTGGCTGAAACTCGGATATCAGTGCATAGCATGGGCCTTTCCCAGGGTTTCTTCCTACGCCTTATGTTATATGGTTTGGTTGAGCCTCTGTCCGGCCTGATAATGGTGAAGGTACGTCCTTCAATCTCCGCCCCCTGCTTCCCGAAAAAACTGCTGCAGCGCCAGTACTTTTGACCCTCCTCACCCTTCTTCTTCGAGCCTATCAGCATATAAGTACACCCGCAGGTCGAGCAGGTTATCCTGGCTGACAGCGGGTGCTGTTCACTATTTCTGTGGTATGTGGATATGTGATGATCCCGGCAGTATCGCTTCTGCCTTTTAAGTTCCAGCTGCACTAGCTCCCAGGTTT
>DAIMDR010000245.1:0-3139 GCA_036725705.1 Syntrophomonadaceae bacterium
AACATTATTAATTAAGGGAGATGTGTGTATGTCGTACGAATATGTCATTGAAGACAATATAGTGATATTCAAGTTTAAACATGGCAAAGTGAATTCAATTCCTATGGAAACTTTATTGGGTTTGAGTGAAGTAGTTGACCGGGTAAATAATGAGCAGGAACTGAAGGGGATTATCCTGACCGGAGAAGGACGGTATTTTTCCGGTGGTTTTGATCTGAAGACCTTTACCACTTTTGAAAGTGGGGACGCAATTATTAAGTGGTTTGAATCGGAAGAAGAAGTATTACTGAAAGTCTTTACCTGCTCCAAGCCGGTTGTGGCTGCCATTAACGGCCATGCTACTGCTGCAGGAATGATTTTGTCCATGGCTGCTGACTCCTGCATCGCCATAGATCATCCTAAAATTAAACTGGGTATGACGGAAATCAAAATTGGTCTGGCCCTGACTCCGGCGGAAATGGAAATTATGCGTTTTGGTCTGGATACATTTAAAAACTTCCGCGATGTAATATATAAAGGTGAATTGTTTAATCCCGCTCAGGCTATGGAAATGGGCATATTTGATGAATTGGCTGAAAATGAAACGGTACTTATGGAAAAAGCCAAGGCTAAAGTGGTGTCCCTTATAGATACTCCGGGTCGTCCCTTTACCTTACTTAAGAAAATGTATCGGGACCCTTATGCCCGCGACATCGAGAATGGCATAAAAAGTTATGATTTTAACCTGTTAGTGGATACCTTTACCAACGAGCAGGTAATTGGAACTCTGAAGATGGTACTGGCTGCTATCAGTTAATTATTTCAAAAATATTAAGCCGGAGATGTGTGAAAGCAACTCCGGCTTTTGAGTTTTTATTGATATAGCCGGGGCCCACAACCACGAATGAAAATGTGGTAAGTATATTTTTTAACGCTAATTAGCGCAGATTAATTATGATTTACGCAGATTCCTTTTCCGTAATTATTATCAAGATTGGACAAAGCTGATTTTGAAAGTTTATCATGAAGGCAGCGTATTAAATACCAGAAAGTAAAAAGGAGGAAATGTTCATGACTATGAAACAACGCGGGCGCCTTTTATTGGTTACGATTGCCATTATTGCTTTAGTAGCCGGATGTGGTGATAAGGTTACTGATATAAATAAGTCTCCGGATAATACCAAACCTAATCCTCAGACGCAGGTAAAGGAACCGGAATTGGTTAAGGCAACTGGTATATACACTGGCCGAATTGATAATAACTCGGTTGAAATACAGATTACCGAAGATGGCAAACCGGTTGTATATGGTGCGTTTAAATTAAGCGAAGAATTAAAAGCGAAATTTGAACAGGAAGGTTTTATTCAGGATGGTGACAAGGTGGAGTTTGAATACATTCCCGCGCCCGGCGGAGAACGCCAGCCCGATCTCATATCCATAAACCCAATTAAGTCCTAAGCTTATATGGAATGCAAAACCACAAAAGGACGGTTCAAAACCACCGAAAAAGCATCATAAATGTCATCCTGAGGAGCTGCAGGCGACGAAGGATCTCTTTTAAAGCCGTAATATTGGGATTAAACCTGCGAGATTCCCCCCTAAGGGACTACCGATGCTCCTTAAGGTCGCTATTAAGGTTGCTTCACTAACGCTCAGAATGACACGTAAAAAGGACTTTTTAAGCCGTAAGCTGATATGGAATGCAAAACCACAAGAGGACGGTTTAAAACCACCGAAAAATCATTATAAATGTCAGCCCTCTGGTTAGCTTTCTTTAACTATCGCTGTTTATATATTGGTACATAATATACCCACCGCTGATATTTTTGGCGTTATAGCCGGATTGTTTCAGGATACGGGCGGCTATATAGCTTCTTAAACCGGTTCGGCAATAAACCAGTATATCTTTGTCTCGCGGTAATTCTGTGATTCTTTCCCGCAGGTTATCCACCGGTATGTGGTAAGCATCATTAACCTTGCCGGCGTTTACTTCCCCCTGTGTACGGGTATCCAGCAGAAAAGCCCCATTAGATAGCAGTTCATTAACTTCGTTCCAGTAGACCACTTCAACATCACCATTTAGAATGTTGGCAGCAGCATAAGCAGTTAGATTAACCGGGTCTTTGGCTGAGGAGAAGGGCGGGGCATAAGCCAGTTCCAGGTCCTGTAAATCATAGACGGTTAAACCTGCTCTGATAGCTGTAGCTATGACATCAATTCGCTTATCTACTCCGTCACGGCCAACTATTTGTGCTCCCAGGATATGTCCCTGATCAGGGCTGAATAAGAGCTTGATATGCATTTGGGTGGCTCCGGGATAATAGGTGGCGTGAGAAAAGGGAGAAGTGTGGACCGCCAGATAAGGCTGATTGGCCATGTTCAGAGCATATTCATTATTACCCGTAACCGCAACGGTCAAGTCCCCGATTTTCAGTATGGAACTGCCCTGTACTCCTTTATAGGGCATTAAGCGGCCACCAATGTTATTGGCTATCAGCCAGCCTTGCCGGTTGGCAGGGCCGGCCAGAGGTACCAGAGTATCCTGTCCGGTAATATAATTCTTTACTTGTACAGCATCACCGGCCGCATATATAAAAGGATCAGAAGTTCTCAGGTATTCATCTACCAGAATACCACCGGTTTTGCCTATATCCAGACCGGCAGAAGAGGCCAGCGCTGTAGCCGGTCTTACCCCCACTCCCATAATAACCATATCAGTTGCCAGTTCACCATTATTCAAAATAATTTTTTCAACCCGACCATCTCCTGCGAAACGCTGGGCAGCAGTATTTAATTTTAAGTCAATACCGGCTTGGCGCAGATAGTAATGTATTATAGAGGCCATATCCGGATCAAGCGGCTTAATTACTTGCGGTGATGCTTCAACCAGCGATACTTTTAATCCCATAGCATGCAGCATTTCCAGCATTTCCAGGCCGATAAACCCGGCACCAATTACGGTAGCGTGGGCAGGCGTATGTGAATAAATGTACTGTTTAATTATATCGCTATCAGGAATGTTGCGTACGGTGAATACATTGGGTAGATCTACGCCTTCAATTGGCGGTACGATAGGATTTGAACCCGGGCAGAGAACCAGATAATCATAATCTTCAAGGTAGGTTTCACCGCTCAGGTGATTATAAATTTCAACCTGTTT
>DAIMDR010000246.1:0-3136 GCA_036725705.1 Syntrophomonadaceae bacterium
ATAGATAAATATTATCATTATTTGAACGCGTTTGGCTTTGGTAAAAAAACCGGTATAGACCTGCCGGGAGAAGCTAGCGGAATAATAGTACCTCAAAAACGAGCCATGCAAATTGACCTGGCCACGATGGCTATGGGGCAGGCTAATGCAGTGACTGCTATTCAGCTAACTACGGCAGTAGCTGCTGTAGCCAACGAGGGAAAACTGATGAAACCACATCTGGTCAAAGAAATAACCGATAAAGACGGCAAGGTTATAAAAAAGTTTGAACCTAAAATAGTTAATCGGGTGGTATCTCCGCAAACGGCTAAAGAATTGTGTCTTATTCTGGAGGGCGAGGTTACCGATGGAACTGGTAAAAATGCCTATATTGAGGGTTATCGTTCGGCAGGGAAAACTGGAACTGCAGAAAAGATTAAAGCTGGCGGCGGATATATGAAAGATGAGTATATTGCTTCATTTGTTGGTTTTGCGCCGGCAGATGATCCCGCGCTGGTTTGTATTGTGGTGGTAGATGCTCCGCAGGGTTATCCATATTATGGGGGATGGGTAGCAGCACCGGTGTTTAAAGCTATTATGGAAGATTCTCTACGCTATAAAGGGGTGCCTTTACGGGAAGAAAGGAATAAAGAAAAGCAGCCGGTTACGCAGGTTGTAGTTCCCGATGTAATTAACTTGCCTTTAGCTGAAGCAGTATCAACATTGAATGCCCGTGGCCTTAATGCCAAAGTTAGTGGAAATGGTGATATTGTCTGGCAGCAGACTCCTATTGCACGCAGCAAATTAAACCGGGGTTCACAGGTAATAATATATTTATCACCTTTTGACTCCGATAATGAACATACAGAAGTAACAGTACCGGATTTACGGGGAAAACCAATGAAGGAAGCAGTAAAAATTTTATCTGATTTAGGATTGCATTTAATTCCCAGTGGTTCAGGATTAGCCTATGAGCAATCACTGGAACCGGGCAAGGTAATTACCAGTGGTTCTACAATAAAAGTAAAGTTTCAGCCTATTGGAGAATAATAAATATTAGCAGAAGAAAAGGAGGTTCCCGGGAGTGCGATTATCAGAATTATTAACCGGCGTTGATTTTCAGTATCTGCAGGGATTGGATAATGTCAATATATCCAGTTTGCATTTCGATTCGCGTAAAGTATTACCCGGAGGACTTTTTTTATGTGTGCCTGGACAATTAACCGATGGTCATTTATATATTGAACAGGCAGTTAAAAATGGTGCGGTAGCAGTTGTTGTTGAAAGTGATGTACCTGTACCGGAGGGTATCACCTGTGTAAAGACTACAAATGCCAGAAAATCAATGGCCCGTATAGCGGCAAATTTTTATGACCATCCCTCCACACAATTAAGAGTAGTTGGAGTCACCGGGACTAATGGGAAAACAACTGTCAGTCACTTGATTCAGATTATATTAGAGGAATATGGGGCTAAGACCGGAATACTGGGGACTCTTTATGCCCGAATTGATAAATGGCAAAAGGAGTATGGACATACAACTCCCGAATCCGTAGAGATACAGGAGTTTTTGAATATGGTACGGCAAATGTCCGGCCAATGGGCGATCATGGAAGTGTCTTCTCATGCATTGGAACAATTCCGGGTCGAAGAGATTGATTTTAATGTCGCCATATTCACTAATCTAACCCAGGATCATCTGGATTATCACGGCACTATGGAAGAGTATGCCAGGGCCAAGAGCAAATTATTCAGTATGATTCCGGCAGTTCCCGGCTACTTTTGTATAATAAATGGCGATGACCCTTCCTGCCAGCTGTTCACTTCCGTTTGTTCAGCTTCGTATTATACTTATGGTATCAATAATGAAGTTGATATTCGCGCGGTAAATGTTGATACCAGTTTAAAAGGTACCCGTTTTGAGGTTAAAACGGCTCATAAGAGTTTCCCGATTGAAATGTCGTTAATAGGAATATTTAGTGTTTATAATGCTCTGGCAGCTATTGCTTTTGCTCTGGCTCAGGAAATACCAGTGGAAATAATTCAAACAGCTTTGCATAAAATTCAGGGTGTTCCCGGGCGTTTTGAACAGGTTGAAAGCGAAGAAGATTTTACGGTGGTAGTTGATTATGCTCATACTCCTGATGGTCTGGAGAACATACTCAGGACTTCACGGGAACTGGCAGAGAATCGATTAATTGTTGTTTTTGGATGCGGCGGAGACCGTGATCGGGGCAAACGCCCGCTGATGGGAGAAATTGCGGGGAAATACAGCGATTATTGTATCATAACTTCAGATAATCCGCGTAATGAAGATCCTCAAAAAATAATTAATGATATTATCCCCGGTTTGGAAATGATACCAGATTCACGGTACGCGGTTATTCCTGACAGACGCGAGGCAATTCATCATGCTATTCAAATGGCCTGTCCAAAAGATCTGGTAATAATCGCCGGTAAGGGTCATGAAAATTACCAGTTAATTAAAGGGGAAAAATTGAATTTTGATGATCGTAAGGTTGCCAGAGAGATACTTAAGGAGAAAAAAGGGTCATGCAATTTGATTTAAATTCTATTTGTCAGGCTACCGGAGGGAGTTTAACTATTCAAAAGGGCGAGCCCAAATATTTTCGGGTTACAACTGATTCACGCGATATTAGAAACGGGGACCTGTTTATAGCATTAAAGGGTGAGAATTTTGATGGCCATGATTATATAAATGAGGCTCTGCAAAAGGGTGCATCCGGTGCAATGGTTACCAATACAGATGGAATACTAACAGATTTATACAAAGAAGTTGCTATTATTCAAGTAAAAGATACCCTTGCTGCTCTTCAGCATTTAGCTGCAGCGCATAGAAACCGATTTGAACTGCCGGTTATAGCAATTACCGGCAGTGTAGGCAAGACTACCACCAAAGATATTTTAGCCGATTTCCTGCAGAATAATTATCAGGTTTTAAAGACCAAAGGAAATTTTAATAATGAAATTGGCTTACCATTAACCTTGTTAAGATTGGATTCTCATTATGAAGTTGCGGTAGTTGAACTGGCTATGCGTTCCCGGGGGGAAATAGCCCACCTGGCCTCTTTATGCCGTCCAACTATAGCCATAATTACCAATGTCGAACCTGTTCATCTGGAGACAATGGGCAGCC
>DAIMDR010000247.1:0-3124 GCA_036725705.1 Syntrophomonadaceae bacterium
TCCATGAGTCGGCATTGCTTAACTTTTTGTCCACTCGGAGGGGTTCACTCCAGATGCCTGCTTTGATCGATGTACATTTAAAGCAAGAGCTTTTTTCAATGGAGCTTACTTCTCGAAGTATGCTAGTTTTTCAAACACTAAATTTGGGGATTCAGAATTATGGACTCCATATTGGAACGCTTTAGAATTAAAGAATGATCAACTTAGAGAATGCGCAAATTTTAGCGTAGTTGAATTCCTTAATTTTGTTGACTTCAGTAATTCTACTTTTTACCAAGATTGTATTTTCACAGGGGCTAAACTATTAGATGGTACTCTATTTATAAATTGCAGCTTCTGGGGTGATCTGAATTTTAATGATGCAATTTTAAAAGGCCCTTCGAATTTTACTAAATCGTTTTTTAATAAGATTTTAAATCTAGAAACTTCGAATATTAATGATTTGAGCTTTTATCGAATTACTTTTGGAGAATCCTCAATTGTAAAGTTTCGTGAAGCATCAATCAATAGACTTGGTTTTAGCTGGAGAGCTATTGAGGAACGCTTGGATTACGAAAATATATGTGAGTATGAATTCTCACAATTAATCCAGAGCTTAAGGGATTTTGGTTTGCATGATGAGGCAGATTCATGCTATTACCGACACAGAGAAGAAATGCGTAAAAAGAGGAAACAATGCAAAAAGCAAAATTGCGAATTTTGGATTAATTGCCAAGAAAGAGAACGCTTTTATCTCAAAATTCGAGATTGGCTCTCCAAATGGTATTGTGGATATGGTGTAAAATTGAGAAATCTAATAACAATTAATATAATATTTTTAATTGCATGGATATTTTTTTTATATTCATGGTATCAATTCCGCCGATGGACCAATATCAAATTTCTATAAGGATCTTTGTGGAAATATCATAGGATGGATATTAATGCCTTTATTTGCCGTAATTTTGGCTAAAAAGTTAATCAGAATTTAAATAATGTTGGTTCAGGTCCAAGCAACCGCTTTTAAAAAATCCTTAATCCACTTTTGCTTTTATGAGAGTGGCGGTTTGCATCATGATGGATATCAATGAGGATTGGATAACAGGTAATAGGTATTTATCTATAGAGGGGTGAGTAGAATCAGGACACGGGGCCACTGAGATTTTACAGCAATTATGGCATGCTACCCTAGCTTAAACTTATTTTCACACTCATTTACCAAATTATCTAGATATTCTATAATGCTTTCACATGTTTGTATAACGTCTTTTTTATCAAATTCTGGCACATGAACTTTATCGCCTTTAACTAAATAGCGACTAACATAAATGAACCAACGAATTAAGGTTTTAGGCTCAGGCGGTTCCAATGTAGGCAACACTTCTGTAATTTCGCTTTCTTTTGTCTCAGGTTTTGATCCTTCTTTTTCAAGAATAATATCCGCACTAAGGTCGAGACTACGTGTTGCTCCGGTAGGTATAGGCTCCTGGTGTACGCTGTAATTTCTAACCTCTTTAGAAAACTTAAGATCAAGCAGTTGACCCATTTCAGCTTGTTTAATACCATACCACCCGTCCCACTTATCACCAACCTTCTTTCCAAAACCTTCTTTTATCTCATATTGCTTTTGCATGTGAAATGTAACACTTCTTGCAGCTTCGACAAATGAGCTAAGAGCATAAGAAAATTCTTCGTCGTCTTGAAATGCCGTCTTCATTTCAGAGAGATCATGTTTTGCTCTCTCTAATGAAAATCTGGTGGGATCTTGTATCATATCAAAAACGGGATGCATCTATTCAATATAAACTTTTTCATAATTAATCCTGCATTTCGCATTAACTGTTTTGAATGCTCAATAATTTTCAGGTTGCTGTTTTTTGATTCGAAATCCTTTGACACATTTGGAACAGCCTTACTGTGAATTGCGGGCAACTTGACCAGCGAAAGCTTTTCCGTGTTGCGAGAATCAAAACAAAGGCTCTTCGTGGGTGAGATATGGCAGAGATTATAGCCTCTGTTCTTCTGCGCCTCTGTGGTTGGGTCAGAGCATCGCGGTTCACCACAACGGCAAAGACACAGAGAATTTGCGATTCAAGTTCACCCATACTTAATAGCGAAGAGCCAAAACAAAAGATTCCTGAGCTGGGAGATATCAAGACAGCAAGGACATTCCCCTCCCTGGCAAGGAGGACAGGATGGGAAATATGAGGCAAGCCTCCAGCTTCCATTTGGCTGCCCCAGCTGCCCTATCCAGCGATGCTTTTTCCGGTTATGCTCTCATCAGTTATGCTTGTCCGTCAGCTTCTCAAAGCAATCCAGGCATGCTACCAATCCACTTGCGGTCCGGCCGCAGATCTCCATGAATTCCTCGCCTCACACCTGGCACCGAAGAGTGGGATGAATCTGCGCCTTCCTTGGCTGAGGGATTTGGACCGTGCTCACGCTGAGCAGCTCATCATCTGGAGCTTTAATGATCCTCTCCATCTCCCGAACTCTCATAATCTCCAACTCCCGTCTCTCCTCTGCAGTTAGCTCCCCCTTGAAGTACCGGGCTCTGATCTCGTCCATGCCCTTCGATAGATCCCCTTTTAAGTAGATTCTAGTCGCCCGGCCATCATTTCTGGAGAAGAAGGTGAAGGCTTGCTTCCCATGATCCTTGATGATCAGATTTCCCTTGCCTGCGGTGCACCCTAAGATCTGCTGCACAACATCCACGCTGCAGGATTTATTCTCAGCAATGCACACCAGCTCCTCATCCTCGGATCTGGGATGATGCTCTTTAACATACTTTGCCACTCTGTAGCCTATGGCAACCCCGGACATAGATGCCCGTGAAATTCAACTGCCGCATTTAGGTCGTCGTCCATAATTCCTCTTTATCGGTATCTTGATTTTCATCCCCAATCTTGCCAGCAGCTCTGTCCTCCATCACTCCACCAGTCCGACCATCTATCTCCCTGGCCAACCGATCGTCCATCGTCTCATCTTTCAGCGAGCCTCTCTTCTCTCTCATATCAAATTCCCCACAGGCGCTCTCTAAGAGCCCTCTAGTGTAGGGATCGACAGCATTGGAGAGGATATCATCCGTAGCCCCTTCCTCCACGATCCTGCCTTTCAGCAGTACTGCTATCCGGTCGCTCGCCTT
>DAIMDR010000248.1:0-3084 GCA_036725705.1 Syntrophomonadaceae bacterium
TTCAAAAACGGGCGGCTAAAATTACCGGTAAAGAGGTCAGGAATCTAAAGGTCGACGGCATGGAAATGATAGACTGGTATAAGTTGGAGCTATTAAAACCTTCTCTGGATGGTAATACAGCAAATCCTCCGTCTAAACCCGGGAAATAATATGATTGCCCGTAGAACCGGTCACGATTGACACCGCCGCAAATGCTGTTGTATAATTACGCATGGGTTTGGAACTACTTTAGTTTTTCCAACCAGTAAAACAGTATTATGTCGGAGTGGTGGAACGGGCAGACACGTACGTTTGAGGGGCGTATCCGCGAGGGTGGGGGTTCAAGTCCCCCCTCCGACACCATGAAAACTACCATCTATTGATAAAAAGTATTTTATCGGTGGATGGTTTTTTTTAACCTGAAAAGCCGGTAATAAAGCCCTTCTGCGTTTTTACGGAGCGGCTTTTCTTGTTTTGCAGCAGGTTGTTTTGTGATTGCGAGACATAATCTGGCCGTTTTTCCGATAAGGTTGTAGGGGGAATCGTTGAAATTTAGTGGGGGTGTGCATGGATAACAGGTAATCGTTGAAAGATTGGGAGAAACGTTAAAATTTATGTTAATGTCTAAAATATACCCCATAGAATGAACCAGTGAAAAGTGCAGAACCCGTTTTGTAGTAGGGTGCAAAAACACTGTCCGATTGCTGGGAATCACCACATGTAAAAGATGTGCCATTTTAAGCAGGGGTCTGCAATTTTCACGATATCTACCGACACGCCTATTTGACTTCCCTTATATTTGCAGGAATTTGGTAAATATTATAGAAGTTAGTCTAAAATCTTAATATTAAAGCAGAGATAAACACAAGTATTCATTTAGCATTTGAGTTTGCAATTACTAACCCAAAACTTGAGGATATAGTACAGGGGATTTTTGCAAAAGAAGGGCTTTCTCCAAACTGTTTGCTGCTGCTTTTTTGGAATGCTTCAATAAACAATGAATTGCTGGATTACCTAAATAAAAACGTGTATTTTCCAGCGTTATATAGTCAGCATTCGCATAACAAGTAGGAAAACAGGTGCCAAAACAGGAATGAAAAATCTACTTAAAATTATATATCGATATGGAGGACATTTTAATGGTTAGCCCCAAATCTAGGCGTGAAGCATTACAAACGACAGCACAAAAAATATTTGTGGATCGCGAAAAATTCCAAGAGGCTTTTGAAAAAGCATTAGTACGTAAACCAGAGGAAACATATAAAGTGCTTGTTTATTATGGCGTTGGCGGTATAGGCAAGACATCCCTCATTGAACAACTTCAAGGCAACCTGGCGTCAATAAATCCGAATGCAATATGTGTTTCTCTGGATTTTAAGATGCCTCAATCTCGACAGCAGGACGAAGCATTAGCTCAACTGGTCAATATGCTAAGAACAAAATATAAGATCCCACTTCCAACATATGATATTGCTTATTCATTCTACTGGAAGAAGATTCATCCTAATCAAGCATTGACCGCCAATGAAATTCCCTTCTTTGAGGATGGTTCAATGATCTCAGACATAATTTCTACGTTGGGAGATATGCCTGTTGTTGGTGTTGTGCCGAAAATTGCCAAGATAGTCTTTAAGGGGCATTCCTATATTCAGACATGGTGGACTTTGCGGGGAGAAAAGACCTTACGGGAATTAGAAACAATGAAACCCCAGGAGATATTAGATGAGCTTCCAATATATTTTGCTCAGGATTTCGCAGAATATTTGAAAAAGAAAAACCAACCGGCAGTCATCTTTTTTGATACCTACGAAGCCCTCTGGGAAAATAATAGGGATGTCGGGCACTATATGTCAAGAGATGCCTGGATACGCGACTTAATTGCTGAGTTGCCATTACCGGAGAACATCCTTTGGGTCATATGCGGAAGAGAGCGGGTTAGATGGGAAGATATTAAGAATGACAATTGGAGCGACTATATAGGGCAGCATCTTATCGGTAATCTTGCAGATCCGGATATCCGTGATTTCCTGAACAACCGGGGAATCACCGACTCAAAAATTCAGGATGCGATAGTTAAGTCCAGTGAAGGAGTACCCTTCTATCTAGACTTGACAGTAGAGATTTACCGCAATGAACCTGAGTCCCAAGCTGACAAATTTACTGGAACCCACGATGAGTTATTGGAGCGGTTCTTATGATATTTGGATCGTTCTGAAAAAGCTGCATTGGAAGTGCTATCATCAGCTAGGTTCTGGGATCGTGACTTATTCGAAACGCTGCTGACTAAATTTGATACCGGATACCCTCGCCATCTATTCACCGAATTAATGAAACACTCATTTATAAATGAAACCTTTATCGGCGGAAAAGCCATTTACTCAATACATCAATTGATGAGCAAGAATCTACAGGATTTTCAGGATGAAGAAGATAGGCAAAGGGTCCATGAATACTTGTTTGAATATTATTCCGGTCAACTGCCGGAGAAAGAAGCTAAGATAATTTCTGAACAAAACAAAACGGCCATACGTGAGGCCTTCTATCATCAAAACGAGCATAAAGATATCACAGAACTTAGTGTATGGTTTTACGATGTTGCTCCAGTTTTTAATAGAAATGCACAATACAATCTGCTTGTCGACCTATATAAGAAACTGTTGATCTTACAGGAAGAGGTCCTTGACTCCAACCATACTTATTTAGCAACGACCTGCTACAGACTGGCAGGCTTATATCAAGACCAGGGGAAATATGCCGAAGCAGAACCACTATATTTGAGGGATTTAAAGATAAGTGAGGAGGTCTTGGGCTCTGACCATCCGGATGTTGCAACAACTTGTAACAATCTGGCTGGATTATATAGAATTCAGGGGAAATATGGCGAAGCAGAGCTACTATTCATGCGGGCTTTAAAGATATGGGAAGAGGTCTTGGGCTCTGACCATCCGGATGTTGCAACAACTTGTAACAATCTGGCTGGATTATATAGAATTCAGGGGAAATATGGCGAAGCAGAGCTACTATTCATGCGGGCTTTAAAGATATGGGAAGAGGTCTTGGGCTCTGACCATCCGGATGTTGCAACAACTTGTAACAATCTGGCTG
>DAIMDR010000249.1:0-3079 GCA_036725705.1 Syntrophomonadaceae bacterium
TGCCAAAAACAGCTCCCAGCATAATAATATGCATATAATCACGGGCGTAAGGAAATACTTCCTGACTGGCTCCAAAAGCCATTAAAATTGGCTCGGTAAAAATGAAAAAGAAAAATGCAAATATGGCTGGCAGCAATATCAGCATCAGCATAGCGTTGCCGGCCACCTTTTCGGCTTCCTCTTTCCTATTTTCGCCCAGGCGGATAGAGATAAGAGCAGTTGCTCCCACACCAATCAGAACTGAAACCGCCATTAGAATAATCATAATCGGAAAAGCCACCGTAGTAGCAGCAATAGCTGCCGCCCCGATTCCCCTGCCTACGAAAATTCTGGCCACGATATTGTAAAGCGAATTCACCAGCATACCGATAATAGCCGGCAGCGAAAACGTCCACAACAGACTCCCTATATTCTTATAGCGCATTGCCTCACTACGATCCATAATTAAAACCCTTCACTAAAAATTCAACTTAATATAAATGAAATAATTTCTTCTGTCAAGAATTCAACCATTGCGGACAGACTTGTTTTTTCTAATTTATTATTCCGCTGTAGATATACTGTTTCTAATATTTGGATTAGTTTTACTATTCTGAATTATGGTAACATGTTAACATGATGCGTAAAAGGCACAACTTCATCTTATGAAACGGAGGTAAAATTATGGAAAAACATTGGTTGAAAGATTTTGAAGAAGATCTGGCAAAATGGCGTCCCCGTTGGGAATCACTGTACGATGAAGGTGTACCCAAAAATTTTGATTATCCGGACTACCCCCTTAAATATTGGTTTAATAAATGGGCGGATAAGCATCCGGACAAACCCTATCTGTTAATGGGCGATTTCCAAATGAGTTATAAGGATGCCAACTGGACAGCCCGTAAATTAGCCAATGCCCTGCTTGATCTGGGTGTAAAAAAAGGTGACCGCGTAGCCATTATGGCCCCTAATGTGCCCCATTATGTTCTTTCCCTGCAGGCTCTATACAAAATCGGAGCCATAGAGGTCCCCACCAACCCTCTTTATACAGTACCGGAACTGGACTTGCAATTTACAGATAGCGGTACCGAAACCGTTATTGTCATGGCAGGTTTTGCTGATAAAGCCATCCAGCTTATGAAAGACTCGTCTTCTCCGGTAAAACGGGTTATCGTTTTTCAAGTCCCCAGCGCGCCAGTGGAAGTGGAAAAAGGTGAAAACATATATGATTTCAACCAACTGGTTATAGGCGCCAGCGAATCTGAACCTGATATCGAAGTCCTGCCAACTGACATTGCCCGTTTGCAATACACCGGTGGTACTACCGGAGTTCCCAAAGGTTGTGTTCTAACCAACGAGATGATTTTTTCCCAGGCCATCCGCACCTCCACCTGGACATCAGGCGGTTTTAAATTAATCCCCTTTGATGAAATGAGGACTCTTTGTGCTATTCCTTTAAATCATATTTATGGTTTTAATGCCAATGTGAATATATGCTTATATACGGGTGGTTCAATAGTGCTGGTAGCCCTACCTACTCCGGATAATCTGCTGGAAGCCATCAAAAGACATAGCCCTAATTTATTTGCTGCTGTACCGGCTATGATTATTGGTCTGAATAATCATCCTGATATAGCCAATTCTGATATTACCTCGCTTAAAGGCATCTTCTGTGGTTCGGCACCATTAGCAGTTGAAACCATGAAAGAATTTGAACGCCTTACCGGCGGACGCATCCTGGAAGGCTACGGACTATCTGAAACTATTAACATTCTCACGGTAAACCCGGTATTCACGCTGCGTAAATACGGCAGCTGCGGGATTGTCTGGCCGGATACCGATCTGGTGGTAGTTGATGTTGAAACCGGTACCAAAGTAATACCCCGCGGCGAATTGGGAGAACTGATAGCACGCGGACCTCAGGTGATTACTGAATATTGGCAGAACCCTGGGGAAACTGCCAATGCAGTCCGGGATGGCTGGTTTTATACCGGCGATATAGTATATATTGATGAAGATGGTTTCGTATTCATAGTAGATCGTAAAAAAGATATGATTCTATGCAGTGGTTTTAATGTTTATCCGCGTGATGTTGATGAAGTACTGTTTGCACATCCAAAAGTTCTGGAAGCCTGCACAGTAGGAGTACCTGACCCCAAACGGGGTGAAACCGTAAAAGCTTTTGTGGTAGTAAAACCGGGCCAAACCTTAACTGCTGATGAAATTATTGAACATTGCCGGAAGAGCCTTGCCCCTTATAAAGTACCCACCCTGGTGGAATTTATCGATGCCGTTCCCCGTACCTCAGTAGGCAAACCTGACCGCAAAGTACTACAGGCCAGAAAATAATCAAAAAAGGGGGGCCATTATGGCCCCCCTTTTTATTTGCCGCCCTTATTTCATTACAAACATATTTCCTCTATAATTAGAATTAACTAATATTTGAGAGTTTTGCATAATTTGTTATTAAGCATTTTATGCAAAATCCTCATCATTATTTTTATGAAAGTAGGATGACCATGAATAATAATGCAACTTTGCAGCCAACTTATTATATCAACTGTGATCACCCGGATATTCAAAATACTGTGGCGCGCATAACCGAAGGATGCCAGGAAAAAGTTGATGCCCTGCAAAAGATTTTCCTTTTTGTCCGTGATGAAATCCCCTATAACATGTATGCCGTTACCGGAAACAAGATATACTACCAGGCCTCAAAAATCCTGGAAATGGGAACCGGCTACTGTGTACAAAAAGCTATACTTTTTACGGCCCTGGGAAGAGCGGCTGGAATCCCTGCCCGGCTGGTCCTGGTTGCCATCCGCAATCACCTGACTCCTCCGGATGTAGTAAAATTGCTGGGCGGTGATGTATTTTTCCCTCATGCCTACAGTCAGTTCTTCATTGGGGATCGATGGATAAATGTAGCTGCTACTTACGATAAGCCCTTATGTGATAGAATCGGGGCCGCTGTTCCTGAATTCGATGGGTACAATGATACCCTGTTACCTAAAACTGACCTTAAAGGCAATCAGTTTATCGAATACATCCATAACTTTGGTACTTATAATGACTTTCCCTGGGAATTTATTATTGAAAA
>DAIMDR010000250.1:0-3077 GCA_036725705.1 Syntrophomonadaceae bacterium
CTCGATCCCGAACGTCTGCCACGGCGACGTCCTCATCAACCTCCTCAATGGAGACTTCCGGTACACCTCCATGGGCCTCCTCGACGAGACGCACCTGCGGTTCTTCGGCCTCAAGAACGTCTTCGACCTCCTCGCCGGCTCCGGCTACTCGATCGAAGAGGTCCGGACGACCCGCCACCCCGTCGGGGGGACGGAGCTGCGGCGAAGCCCCGAGGAGGTCCCCGAGGAGATCAGACGCTTCATCGATGGCCTCCCCAACTCCGACGTCTACCAGTTCGTCCTTCTGGCGAGGCCGAGCGCCGACCCCAAGAGCCCACCCGTCTCCGCCCCAGACCTGAAGGGGATCTTCGACCGGTCGGTGGAGCCCCTCCTGAGGGAGCACGAGGAGCCCCTCCGGCGGGAGGTAGCCGAGGCGATGGCGAAGAGCCAGGAGGCGACGGAGCGGGTACGGGTCCTAAGTCAGGATATATCGGAGCGGGAGGGAAGGATCGCCGGTCTTCTCGGAGAGGTGGCGGAGGCGGGGGAGCGGTCGAAGTCCCTCGATAAGGCGGTATCAGAAAGGGAGGAGAGGATCGCCGAGCTTTCTGGGGAGCTGGCGGAAGCGGGGGAGAGAGCGAGGTCCCTCGATCAGGCGGTTGAGGTGCGAGATGGTAGGATAGCGGAGCTTCTAGGAGACCTGGAGGTAATGAGGGATCAGGCTGAATCCCTAGATCATGCGTTAGTGGAGCGGGATGGACGATTAGCAGACCTGAAGGGCCAGCTTATGCAGTATGAGAGCCAAGTTCATAGTTTAGAAAGTGAGATCTTTGAAATGAGGAGAAGTATAGTCTGGCATATTGTTATGATGTATCACAATGGATTTGTAGAGCGGTTATTGCCTCATAGCACCCGTAGGCGATATATATATGATCTGAGTTTGAGTGGTGGTAGAATCTTTGTGAATGAGGGGGGGGCAAGATTTCTACAATGTCTCAAATGTTATAGTAAAAATCTATACAGAAATAAATTTGCATCTTTTGTAGATGTCGACATGATGCCTGTGCATATATCGTCGAATACAAAAAAATATCCAAAAAAAAATTATGTTATCAGCAATATTCATCTGTCTGCAGATAAAGACGAAATTAAGATGAAACTAGATAATATAATCAACGACATATATAGGAGGATTTAAAATTGTGTGCTGGTGTATCAATAATTGTCGTCAATTATAATGGAATTAAATATCTCGACCCTTGCTTTAATTCGATTGCAGAATTGGATACAAATAGCTTTGAATTCGTAGAAATAATCATGGTAGATAACCTCTCTGATGACGGTTCAGTTGATTTTGTTAAAGATAAGTATCCGTATATACGTATAATACAAAATAATGTAAATAGTTATGCGAAGGCGCTGAATTGGGGAATAAGTGAATCCAAAGGAGATTACATTGCGATATTAAATAACGATATGACGGTGGAAAAAAATTGGCTCAAGGGACTTGTGGATGTTATAAAAAAAGATCGTCTCATAGGAGCGGTTCAAAGCAAGATCCTTTTCTCTGACGGTAAGACGATAAACAGTGTTGGAGTCGAAGAAGTAGAGGACTTCTATTTTAGGGATATTGGATTCGGAAAGCCAGATGCCTTTGAAGCTTATGAAGAGGAAGAACGAGAATACATAACTGGGGGTTCAGTTTTACTTAGGCGAGAGTGTCTCCAGTCTGTAGGACCCTTTGATGAAGATTTTATCATGTATATGGAGGATATGGATTATAGCATAAGATGTCGCGATAAAGGATGGAAGATCTTTTTTACACCAAAAAGCATATGTTATCATAAATATCATGGAACAGCTTCTTCAGATTTGTGCGATTATTTTTGCTCAAGAAACAGATTTCTTCTTATTGGTAAGCATTTTCCGCAAAGATTATCTCAAAGTGTAAAAACATCTCACTTTTATCTCAGGAACGAATTTGTATCTCTATATCGCTCCTTATTACAAGCAGTAAAAAAATTAGTCGAATATAATGATACTGAAACCTCAAAGGAAGTTCTAGATTCTCTGAAGGACGTTTTAATAGAAGTATTCGGGAATCAAAAGGCATATAACTTTTTCAATCAATTAGAGGTAGCCCTGGATTTAAGAAAAATAAAAGTTGGCATTTATGATCATGCATTTCATTTTGCTGGTGGGGGACAGAAATATGCAGCAAAGATAGCTGAAATTCTTAAGGATAGATATGACATAACTTACATAGCAAATAAGGATATAAGCTTAGATTGTTATAAAGAATGGTTCGATATTGATATATCACAATGCAATTTAAAGGTAATCAAAATACCATTCTTCGAAAGTCGCAGAAGGTTTTTTATTGACGAGGGCATGGTTATAAACGAAGAAACGAATCCATTCAATATAATTAGTAAGGAAAGTATTAATTATGATATATTTATAAACGCAAATATGTTGGGAAAAGTTGAACCTCTATCCAGTCTATCCATATTTATCTGCCATTTTCCAGATAGAGACAAAGAGAGATTTTTCAGCGTTGATAAATATGACTATTTGATTACTAATAGTAATTACGGTACCTTTTGGTTGAAGGAAAAATGGGGACTTGAAACTACGCTGCGTTTGTATCCTCCAGTTGATATGTTCAATAATTCAAGTCAATTAAATAATAAAGATAAATTAATATTATCTGTGGCTCGATTTGAATATGGAGGTAGTAAGAAACAAGCAGAGATGGTGCAAGCGTTTGGTAATCTCTGTCAAAGAGATAAGAAAATAAAAGATGATTGGAAACTCATACTAGCAGGCGGATCTTCTGAGGGAAACCCGTATTTTGATAGAGTTCGACAAGTAGTGAATACTTTTCACGATGCAGATATTGAATTGATGACAAATTTAACAAATAAAGAATTAAAAGATTTATATTGCAAAGCGGCCATCTTTTGGCATGCGTGTGGATTGGGTGAAACAAATCCACATCTTGTAGAGCACTTTGGGATGACAACCGTCGAAGCTATGCAAAACTATTGTGTGCCTATAGTGATAGATGGTGGCGGACAACGGGAAATCGTAGAGCACGG
>DAIMDR010000251.1:0-3058 GCA_036725705.1 Syntrophomonadaceae bacterium
CGGTAGAATTGATGAGGATGGATACCTCTGGATTACTGACCGCTTGAAAGAACTTATTATTACCTCGGGAGGCAAGAATATTTCTCCGCAAATGATTGAGATTATTATGGGAGAGGATCACTATATTGAATATATTGCCGTAGTTGGAGAGGGTAAAAAATATATCTCTGCTCTTATTGTTCCCAGTTTTGAGAATCTTGAGACCTGGGCCGCCAAAGAGGGGATCGCATTTACCGGTAGAGCTGACCTTATTAAGAATCCCAAAGTTATTGCATTTTATCAAAATATCATTAATGAGCGGCAGAAGGATTTGGGACAAGTTGAGCAAATCAAGAGATTCACACTGCTTGAAAATGAGTTTTCACAGGAAACCGGTGAAATTACTCCTACCATGAAGGTAAAAAGGAAAGTCGTACAGGAAAAATACAAGGACCTGATTGAAGCCATGTACGATTAACAGACAGAAACATTTCTAAAACAGAAGGCCATTTGGTTTGTTTCATAACTTATGAAATAAATGAAAATGGCCTTTTGCTTATTATATCAATATTTCTGCTGCTACCGGCAGGTGGTCGGAGGCCCGGGAGTCGACAATAAAATATTTTTGTACCTGAAAATGGTTGTCAGCAAGGATGTAGTCTATGCGTTTTACCGGTTGAGATGAAGGGAACGAATTAGTTATAATCCCTTCATTAAAAATATAAGTGTCTGTCAGACGGGATGTTAGCAGTTTAATATCCTTCCGGTCACTGGTGGAGTTGAAATCACCCATAAGTATTACCGGGTAAGGGCAGGCTTCCAAACGGGGCAGGATAAAATTCGTCAGGTGCTGTTCCCGTGTTACAGCATCAAGGCTCATATGTACATTAAAAATTCCCAGAGGGCCGCTTGGGGATTGAACTATTACTTCCATCAGACAACGATTTTCCACCGGGTCGGGCAGGAGATGTTTTTTACAGCTTATTATCGGTAAACGGGATAACAGCGCATTTCCATATTCACCATTGGGATATTGAAGTGCTCCGGCAAAAACAAAGTTCATATTAAGCTGCTGAGCGAGAACACTGGCCTGATGTTGTCTCCCACTGCGGGCCAGATTCTTGTCTACCTCCTGCAAAGCGATAATACCGGGGTTAAGGTTTGACAAGAGTGCAGCTATTTCATTCAGAGAAGGTTTCTCATCAGCATTGGTGCCATGATGAATATTATAGGTGATTAAGCGAATTGACTCCATAATACCTCCTTTTTATCAAGGGGACATTTCGAGATTACCGGGAGTATCTGTAATCCTGAGGAGCTGCAGGCGACGAAGGATCTCTTTCTGAAGACATAATATTGGTGTTTAAGCTAATTAGACTCTTCGCATCGCTCAGAGTGACCCAATGAGATAACTATTTCAGTAATCTCAGACGGGTCTTTCAACAACCTTACAGTGAAAGACCGGTAGCAATTAAGCGGTTTTTCAAGTCTTCAGTTTCGGGCAGGCTGGCAGGGTTAAGGGTAATAAAAGCTAAACCGGCAGTTTCTGCGGCCTGACGCGTAAAGCGGTCCACCAGTTGTTTGCGTTTGGCATCATTCTGATTCTCAATCATTATGACTAAAATCGGATTTAATTCCGGAGACTGACAAACCAGAAAATCTGCATTGCGTTCAATTATTCTTTGATTATATTCCTGCCGGTTTACTGCATCGGCAGAAGTCTGTAAAAAATCTGACAACTGCACTTTGCTAAAAAGTCGATAGACCGTACCATTCAATAGATGATCCAATGTATCATAAACCGCTAACTCCCGATTATTTAACAGGTAGTCTTTTTTGCGGTAAGGCAGCTTGTCCATATTTATCCATGTGTCGCTGATATCGATTACCTGCCCGGATTTTTTGCTTTTGGGTTTTATCTTCTGCTGTTGTTCGCGATAAATATCGTAACCCATTTTAGCCAGAATAATTAATAATAATATAGCAATAAATTGCATTTTATTCCTCCCGTTAAACCAATGTCTCTATACATATATAGTATACTAAACCTGCTTTCGTCAACATTGCTCAATTTATTTATCCTGGTTAAGCCAATTTAAAGCCATAAAACAGGTTTTCATTGAAACCAAATAACAAATCGCCTTTCACCTGACAAATATTCGTTATAGAATGATATAATGAACCTTTAATATTTGAAGGAGGCGCAAGCCGTGAAATATTTCAGCAGTAGAGGAATCTCCTCCCCGGTAAGTGCTGCTCAGGCGATAACCATAGGTATAGCATCAGATGGAGGTCTGTTTGTTCCTGAGACTGTTCCTCAGCTAAAGCCCGGGGACCTGGAGAATATGAAATCCTGGAATTACGGAAGAAGAGCTGTTTTTATTCTGCAGCAATATCTGGACGATTTTTCTTTGGAGGAAATTGAACTATGTGTCAATAACGCTTATAACAATAGCCGATTTGATCATGAGGAGATTGCCCCGCTGGTAAAATTGGAACCGGGCTTATTTATACAAGAATTATGGCATGGACCAACCCTGGCTTTTAAAGATATGGCATTGCAAATATTACCGCATTTGTTGACTGCCAGTATGAAAATTACCGGTGTAACTGAGGATATAGTTATACTGGTGGCTACTTCAGGAGATACCGGCAAGGCTGCGCTGGAAGGCTTTAAAGATGTAGGTCGTACCAGAGTAATTGTTTTTTATCCCCAGGAGGGAGTAAGCGTTGTACAAAAACGGCAGATGATAACCCAGGAAGGTAATAATGTTTATGTTGCAGCCGTAGCCGGGAATTTTGATGATGCCCAGGCAGGTGTAAAACGAATTTTTGCCGATAGTGATTTTGCCGCCCATTTGCAAGCTGAGGGATTAAAACTTTCTTCAGCTAATTCCATCAACTGGGGAAGACTGGTACCGCAAATTATTTATTATATTTCTGCTTATATTGACTTATTAAGTAATGAGGAAATTAAACCGGGGGAAAAGGTCAATATTGTAGTACCGACAGGCAACTTCGGCAATATACTGGCGGCTTATTATGCCGGCAAAATGGGTCTGCCGGTAAATCGGCTTAT
>DAIMDR010000252.1:0-3046 GCA_036725705.1 Syntrophomonadaceae bacterium
ATATCTGGGCAGCAGTTCCTGCAATGATCATTGGGCTCAATAACCATCCTGACATTGCTACTACCGACATCAGTTCCCTGAAAGGCATATTCTGTGGTTCAGCTCCTCTGGCAGTGGGAACCCTGCAAAGATTCGAAGAACTCTCCGGAGGTAAAATTATTGAGGGAGCAGGGATGTCTGAGACTATTAATATTTATACCGTAAATCCTATTTTTAGAAAACGCAAATTTGGCAGCTGTGGTGTGATTTGGCCTGATACTGATCTGGTAGTGGTTGATGTTGAAACCGGAACAAAAGTCATGCCTCGTGGAGAGTTGGGTGAAATGATTGGCAGAGGGCCACAATTTATATCCGAATACTGGAATAAGCCGGAAGAAACTGCGGAAACTATCCGTGATGGATGGCTCTATACAGGTGATATAGTTAAAATTGATGAAGAAGGCTTCGTTTTTATCATGGATAGGAAGAAAGACATGATCATCGTAAGTGGCTTTAATGTCTATCCCCGTGATGTTGATGAAGTATTGTATCATCATCCTAAAGTAGTAGAAGCCTGTACAATAGGAATTCCTGATGAAAAGCAGGGAGAGTCGGTCAAGTCATTTATTGTAATCAAGGCTGGAGAAACCATGGAAAAAGAAGAAGTCATTGAGCACTGCAAGAAAGAACTTGCTCCGTACAAGATTCCCCGCTATGTGGAATTTGTTGATGCGATTCCCAGAACCAGCGTTGGTAAGCCTGACAGGAAGACCCTGCAGGAAATGGAGAGAGCACGATTGGGGAAATAATTTAAATTACTCAAAGATAATTTAAAAAGGTAGTTATCTTATATGTTGAGCGGACTGATTGTCTTCAAAGTGATTGTCAGACCGCTCAACTTGTATTAAGGGGATAAACACATTCCTGTATAGATATAGGGAATACAATATTGCGCATAATGTACAACATAAAACTATTTTGTTTTTAGAACCTGGTTTACTTATTATAGAAAATGCCTATAGCCATTATATAATAACAAAAGTAAACTTAAAATTATAATGAATTTTTGTGTTTGTAAATGATACAGTTTTTAAATATTGGGGAGGAATTTATATGCAAATAATTGTTGCCATTGATGATTCCCGGCGAATAGATGGCGGCGGGGGAGGAGAAAACGCCAGTTTATTAGCTGAAGTTATAAATGAAAGACATTGGGGTGTAAGTTCGCGGCCGAGCCGCCACAGGTTATATCCCCATCCCGAGACTGGATATAGAAGACATAATACCGCCAGGAGCTTTTCTGCCGATATTGTCGAGGAAGCTTTACCTGAATTTATTGAATACGCCTGTAATATTATAAAAGACAACAGTGTGCCTGATTCAAATACAGGATTGGTGATTATTATCCCGGAAAAGCTTGAAGAACCGGATAAATTAATATCATTTGCCTACCAAGCCAAGGAATCAATAGTTACAAAAAATGAAGCTATGTTGATGGAAAATAAGGATGGTATTTATATCTTTCCCCTATGCGGTGACGGTAAAGGGGTTATAGGCGCTCTTGCAGGAGCCGGGCTGAGAATTACTGGAAACGATGGGCAATTCAGAGGTAAATTAAAGCTGGGTAACGGAGAAGGCTATATTGCTACAGTTCAAGAGATAATTGCAAAAACATATGTCGAACAGGTTAAAAATATGGACTTTGAGATATTAGATGAAAACGAAACTGTGCGTATGGGTGAAAAAGTAAAAGTAGTCCTGCTGGATAATAAATATACGTTGATGGTATATCCTACTGAGCTTGAATATCCCCGTTGGCAAAGCAGTACCAGCCATATGTTAAGAACATTTTAATTTACTTAGTGTAATTTCTCTATATTAATTCTATGCACCTGTATCCTTAAAGAGCGTCCCCTTTAATAACAACAACTGCAACAAAGCTCCTGATAAATATCGGGGGCTTTTTTATGGTATGCCTGATATGGCTGACATCCAAGCGGTGAAAGTCCGCTCTTTTGCAAAAAAGAACAAATTGCTGGAATGATTGTCCCATTACAGCTTGAAAAAGCTACAAGACAATAACAGTTAAACAAAAAGCAACATAACACAACATAAATATACAAACAGATTAAAATAGTTCATTAAAGTTATGTTATACAATTTTATGTTATGTTATAATGAAACGTGTCTAAAGACAATAGGAATATATATCCATAAACATAAATGATGATGGGCAATAATTTCTTGTGGAATAAAAATCGACTTATGGCAGCCGGTAGTTCCTCTGCCTATCTTCTAATGCAGCATTCGAGATTTGGCTATTAGGGTGCATTCAAGACAAGATAATTAATATATAGCAGGAAGGGAGGGCCGCAAATCCAATCCTGGACATAATAGTTTGGGGAAAACGGATATTAGATACGGCAAAAATTGACAAAAGAAATTAACAACATTCATCTTTAGATTATTGAGATAGCGCTATTAAAGAAGGGATTAGGATACTGAAGTTTCATGATAATTAAATAAGGAGGAGGAAATAACGTGTTCCATAACATCAGGGAAAAAAACTGCTGGTTATCGTTTGTGCTTACGGTTTTCATGCTATTCACGATGCTGACAGGCAGCATCCCGGCAGTTCAGGCTGAAGATACCACAACTGTAGCAGTCACCGGCGTAAGTCTGGACAAAGTCACGGAAACCATTACCGTGGGCGGAACCCGCCAGTTGACCGCGACAGTTGACCCGGCGGATGCCAGCAACCAGAGCGTGACCTGGGCCAGTGACCAGGAAACGGTAGCTACAGTCAACAGCAGTGGTTTGATAACCGCAGTAGCTGCAGGAACTGCTACCATCACTGTAAGCACAGTCGATGGCAGCTATACCGCCGCCTGTATTGTTACAGTCCCGCTGACTGCACCGGAGCTGACTGCGGATATCACTAATAATACAGTGGGACAGGCAATTGATATTACCTTTACCGATGATGAAGCCTGGCGGGCTGCTATTACAGGTATCACTGTAGATGAGACCGCATTGGATCCAGCTGCCGGGCAATATACAGTTAATT
>DAIMDR010000253.1:0-2995 GCA_036725705.1 Syntrophomonadaceae bacterium
TATTTGGTGTGGGAGCAATTATTCTCGCACAGCCTGACGGGGTTGTTGTCAACTTTGGCAGCTTTAAAAAGCTGCCAAAGTTGACAACAACCCCGTCCCCCTGTCACCTTTATGCCTCGGATTCCTTTTGCCGGACAGCATTTCTTAGCAGGATGTAGAGAATGGTGCCAACAGGCACACCCAGTAAAATGCCAAGCGGTCCGGCTATACCGCCACCGATAATGGCCGACAGCAGCACCCAGATTCCCGGCATTCCCAAGCTACTGCCCACCACCCGCGGATAAATCACATTACCTTCAAATTGCTGCAATATAACCAGGAAGACTAAAAACCAGACTGCTTCCATGGGGGAAATCATCAACAACAGCAAAGCGGAAATAAAACCGCCGATAAGCGCCCCGATTAAAGGTACCAGAGCTGTAACTCCTACCAGGGTGCTGATCATTAATGGGTAATGAAAACCAAAAATCATCATACCGGTAAAGCACAGCACTCCCAGCACAAACGCTTCCGTTAATTGACCATAGATATATTTATTAAAGGTATCAATCGTAATCCGGTTTACATATGCAGCCGTTTGATAAACTTTATCCGGCAGGTAGGCTCTGAATACCCGGTCACAATTATGCAGGATGGTTTCTTTACCCGCCAAAAGGAATATGGAAAAAATAATGGCAATAAACAGGGTGACAATAAAGCCGATTACATTGGTAGTAATGATAATAATCTGGGATAACAGACCCACCATATTGGCAGAGATACTGTCCAGTGCTCCAAAAGCTTTATCAGTTAAGCCGGATAAATCAATACTTTCCAGCCGGAAATGACTCATAAGCTGATTAAGCCAGGTTTGAGTATTACTCAGATATGTAGCGGCATTGCTGGCAAACAAACGGATATTCTCAATTAATGGCGGAATAATGAACATGACCAACAAAAACAACAATAAAATGACTAATATATGGGAGATAAGAATAGCCAGTGATCTGGTCACAGCGTTACGCTTCTTTTTAAGCATTTTATCGGCTAAAAATTTATCAAAAAACATAGTGGGCTCATTTAGAATAAAAGCTATGACGATGCCAATAAAAAAGGGAGTGAAAAAGGAAATAAATAAACCCAGACCGTTCATAATCGGTTTAAAATTAAGCACAATCAGCAGCAGAACGGCTGCGTAAGTAAACAGCAGTATCAAGCTTTTCGTCATTTTATAATTAATTGCTATCATCTCCTTTATAATGGCTCTACTTAAATTTGCTATATGCCAGTCTCCGTTAATGAACATCGAGACTGTAATGAGTAAGGCAATCGCCGCAGGTGGAGTCATATATGTTCATTATAAATAATAATCTTCATTCCAACCATATAATATTAACACAGGCAATAAAATAAGAGCAGAAAAGCACACCTGCGTGTGCTTTTCCCAAGTTATCTTTGATTAACGACCTCCGTAGCTTCCGCCGCCGGAACCTCCGCCACCGCCGCCGGAGAATCCACCGCCGCCGCCGGACCCGGACGATGATTTGCTTTCAGCCGCCCGTACAGTTTTTTCAGCTACCTCAATGGAGCGTTGCAGGCTCTCACCAATGTTGTCAAAGTGATTGCTGAAACCGACCATGCCCATTCCGACTGCACCATGATACCAGTGTTGTCCAAAACGGTGATTATTATCTTCAAGGTTGGGGAAAACAACTTCCAGCTGTTTCATAACTTCTTTGGCTACTCCCAGACTTACTGCATAGACCAGGTAATGCTCCCAGATAATCAGACTGGGGATTTCGTGGCGCTGCATATCAGAAAAATGCAGCAAAAACTTTCGAAAAGCCTGCCATTTGGTTAAATCTTCGTTGGCAGGTTGCGAACGACGCTGAAAAGTTTGCGGAACGATGGAAATTAAAAAGGCGCTGATCAGGAAACTGACTCCGGGGATAGTGATTTCCCGGTTAATCAAAAGAACACTGATGATAAAAAACAGTACCCCAACTCCGGCCACAATCCAACGGGTTTTGGAATTAGCTTTCTCGAACCATTTGTTGGACTCTCCTTTGGCGAATAGACCATCTTTCCAGGGCACCCATAAGTTATAATAAAATTCCCGGCTGCGTTTTTTGGAAAATTGTTCAATGTCGTATAAATACAAGGTGGAGTTATCTTCGGAAATAGTGGTAAACAAATAATCGATTAGTTTACGTTCATGAGGTCGCAAATTGTTTCTATCTTTTTGGTACAATTCTTTTTGCAGAGTTAATAAATAGGTGGTAACATCCTTGGTTCCCAGCAGGCGTTTTTGTTCATACAGCTGCTGTTCAATAGTTATATATCTGCGTCGGGCCATGTCCATAAGGGTAGCAGTAATATCATGGGTCTTTACTTCTCCCCAATTCCACAGAACTGACATCTCAGCCGGTGAATAATCGGCCGGCAGCTCCCGGTAATAATCTCCCTGAAACTCGGGTTTAAATTCTTTGCCATTTTTACGCCACAGTACATACAAAGTAATTAATGTACCCAGTAAAACCAAAATGGCAAACACTATCTGCAGGCGGGCCATGGCACGCTCCCGGTTAGCTTTATCCGCCCATTGCCCTTCCTCAGCAAGAATGGCCGGTAAGGCACTCTGACCGGTTTTCAGTTCAGCAGGGACGGCGGGGAAAAGCTGTACCGGCATGGTTATACGCCCCTCGAGGAACTCATTGGCGGGCATATCGGTTATTTGCCACACTACTTCACGGGGACCGGCAAAATTTACTTCACCGTGCAGGGGGCCATGACCCCAGATGCGTATATCGCTGCCGGGCTGGTAGTTTTCCGCCCCGGCCGGCAAAAGTAGCCGGACAGTGACTTCCCCAATGGTTTGCTGGTTCTTTTCGCCAACGAACTTTCGATAAAACTCGGCTACATCATTATGAGCCATTACCAGATTATTTACGCGGTAACTGACATCGAAAGTACGCTGAAAATCAGTTGCATCTATACTCCAATCGATTGTGAGGTC
>DAIMDR010000254.1:0-2984 GCA_036725705.1 Syntrophomonadaceae bacterium
ATTATGTCTATTTCCTCCTTTTTGGGCTAATACTATTAATGTTTAATATTTGGTCTGAAAAGGAGGATTTGCATTGCAGGGAATTTCTGAACAGATTAGTTACTTGTCCGGTTTGTGTGAAGGTTTAAATATCACTGAGGGTTCGCCTCAGGGAAAAGTTCTACTGGCAATTATAGATGTATTGGAAGCATTACACGATGAGATCAGCCAGGTGGAAATTGATCTGCTGGAATGTCAGAATCAATTGGAAGAAATGGATGACCAGCTGTGTTATATGGAAGAATATATCGCTGATCAGGGTATAAGCGAAGACATCATTGAATTGGAATGTGCCAAATGTGGAGAGGAGTTATATTTTGATGCGGATATTCTGGAAGACGAGGATAGCATTGAAATAATCTGTCCCACTTGTCAGGAGGTAGTATATATCCACGAAGGTGCATTTGATTATGACCCCTCCTATATTGAAAGCGACATCGATGACCATATATGGTTTGGTTCTGATTCGAAACGGGATCAGTAATTATATCTGATAACTAACAACACAGAACTGTCTTTTATACCATTGGGGGTGTAAAAGACAGTTTTTATTTTGTCTGCATATATAGTTGCCATAAGGTTTCCTTTATTTTTTACACCCATTATCACCCTCATCTGATTACTTTAACTACCGACAGGTTAATGGAATATTTTAGAGTGCCTGCCAATATCTATATAGAGCAAGGTGGTGACTCTATGTACCGGGTTGAAGGGAAGATTATCAGCGAAATTGCATCTTATTTTGCTCCGCCAATCAAGCAGTTGCTGTTGGGTCTGGACGAGCATTATTTCAACAGACTGGAGGAAATCCGTCTGCGTTGTCAACAGCCGTTATTGTTAAAGTCAGGTGACCGGGATATTACTATAACCTCAAGCGGTCGTCCGGCGGAGGATTTGAACTCAGGGTATGTAGTTACCCGTGAGGATATTCAGCGTAGTCTGGCCTCAATTAGCGATAATAGTCTGTATGCGTTTGAAGAAGAGATAAAAAGAGGATTTATTACTATTCCCGGGGGCCATCGGGTAGGACTGGCCGGTCAGGCAGTAATCAATGGCGGGCAAATAAAAACCATTAAAAATTTTTCTTCGCTGTGTTTTCGCATTGCACGCCAAGTCCCCGATTGTGCCCTGCCGCTTATCCCATATATTGCTCCGCGGGGGGTACCGGTCAGCTCCCTGTTAATTTCACCGCCGCGTTGTGGTAAAACTACTTTGCTGCGGGATTTGGCCCGTATACTGTCAACCGGCCGCCCCAATCTGCCGGCTCGAAATGTAGCCGTTATTGATGAGCGTTCAGAGCTGGCCGGTTGTTATCTGGGTATCCCTCAGCTGGATGTAGGCACCCGGACTGATGTATTGGATGCCTGTCCCAAAGCAGAAGGAATGATGATGGCTATTCGCTCGTTGTCTCCCCAGGTGGTTATAACTGATGAAATTGGACGGGCGGAAGATGTTACTGCTATCAGAGAATGTCTCAATGCCGGTGTAGCAGTAATAGCCAGTGTTCATGCCCGTAATGTAAAGGAGTTGGAAAATCGTCCGCTTATGCAGGATTTAATGAAATTGAAAGCATTTCAAAGCGGAATCACACTTTCCCGGCGTATACATCCGGGCAATATTGAAGAAATCGTCAGGTGGCAGGCCTGATGTTGTGGTTAAAGACGCTGGGAATTGTAATGGTTATGACCGGGTTTGGAAGCTGGGGACTAAACCAGGCCAGACGAATTCGCCAGAGAGTTGAACAATTAAAAAACCTGCGCCTGGCACTGAACTTTCTTCAAAAAGAGATTACCTATATACATACGCCTTTACCTCAGGCTTTAAAAAGAACTGAACAATTTTCAGTTTATCCGGTATCAGTTCTTTTTCAGGAAGTAGCCTGCAGTTTGGGGGAAAGACAGGGCAATACTGCCAGGGAAGCCTGGCGGAAAGGTATGCACAAGTTATCCTCTCATTCAGAATTAAGTCGGGCGGATTTGGAGTTGCTGGCTACACTTGGTTATCAGATAGGCATGTCAGATGCATCCGAGCAGGAGCGGGTTTTATTAATGGTTCAGGAAGAGCTGAAAATTTTGGAGGAAGAAGCCCTGAAAGCCTGTGAATCCGGGCAAAAGTTGTGGAGTTATACCGGGTTTGTTCTGGGAGCAGTGGTAGTATTACTGCTGATTTAAGCACAATCAAAAACTAAATGGAGGGAAATTATGGATGTAGATATTATTTTTCGCATCGCCGGTATCGGTATCCTGATTTCAGTTTTATCTATTGTACTTAAACAGGCCAAAAAGGAAGAGCAGGCGGAAATGCTTACTCTGGCAGGAGTTGTGGTTGTTTTAATTATTGTGGTGCAGCTGATGAACCAATTATTTACGGTCGTCAGATCGGTTTTTAATTTGTAGGCGTGAGGGGTGAGGGGTGAGGCGTGAGGGGTCTCTATATTGTCATCCTGAGCGATAGCGAAGGATCTGGTGGACAGCAGAGATGCTTCACTTCGTTCAGCATGACACGGTGAGGGGGCCTTTCTGCTTAGCATGACACGGCGAGGGGGCCTTCTACTCAGCATGATGCGATGAGGGGTAAGTTAATTTGCGGAATGGTGTTTGGTCGGTTTGGAGTTAACCGTTTCAGGTTTTAGAACCTGACTGTTCCTGATTGTTCCTGACTTTGCCTGACAGTATTAAATTAATTAGAAATTCGGAATACGTAATTCGGAATTAGATTAGATGAAATATATAGTCCGTGAGGGGTTAAGGATTGAGGGGTCAGGAGTGAGGCTTTATTGTCATCCTGAGCGATAGCGAAGGATCTAATGGACAGCAGAAATGCTTCACTTCGGGAAGAGTAAGGTTCAAAAAAATCTGACCTGACTCACCATAGAAATAGTCAGGTTCTTGTATGCTCAATTGCAGTAAGGGGAGATAGGCGTGGAGATTGCGCAAATAGTAGGA
>DAIMDR010000255.1:0-2949 GCA_036725705.1 Syntrophomonadaceae bacterium
CTGCTCCACCACGAGTGTCGCCATCCAATTTGGTCAGAATTACTCCGGTCAATCCCAGTTGTTCATTAAAACTGTCAGCCACATTTACCGCATCCTGACCGGTCATGGCGTCAACTATCAGCAGAATTTCATCCGGTTTTACCTGCTCCTGTATCTGCTTTAATTCATTCATTAATTCTTCATTGACATGCAGCCGTCCGGCTGTATCGAGAATAACAATATCACGATTATTGGCCCGGGCATAATCCAGTGATTTTTTGGCTATATCCACCGGATTGCTCTGGCCCATGGAAAATACCGGAATATTTATTTGTTCACCTAAAACCTGTAATTGTTTAATGGCGGCAGGACGATATATATCTGCTGCTGCCAGCAACGGCCTTCTGCCCTGTTTAACCAGTAATTTGGCCAATTTGGCTACAGTTGTAGTTTTACCGGCTCCCTGTAAACCAACGGTCATAATAACCATGGGAGTGTGGGATGACAGAACCAGTTTGCTCTCTGTAGCACCCATTAATGCAGTCATTTCATCATGAACAATCTTAACTATCTGCTGCCCCGGGGTAAGACTGGCCAAAACTTCCTGTCCCACTGCCCTTTCCTTGATGCGGGCTACCAAATCTTTGACCACTTTAAAATTAACATCGGCTTCCAGCAAGGCCAGCCGAATTTCACGCATAGCCGCATTAACATCATCTTCTGTTATCTTGCCTTTGCCGCGTAGCTTCTTAAATATATCCTGCAGACGATCAGACAGACCTTCAAACGCCATGCTATCTCTCCTTTGCCTATATCGACTCACTGACTGTTTTTAAAATTCCCTGTACCTGTTTAATAATAACTTCATCACCGGTTGAACTATTGAGTAATAAATAAGCCTGGTCAATCTTTTGACGGGTGAAGTTAAATTTTTTTACCAGATGCAGACGGTCTTCATAATCCTGTAACGCATGCTGCGACCTCTTTATTAAATCAAAAACTGCCTGACGGGAAATTTGCCAATACTCAGCAATTTCTGTTAAAGACCAGTCCTGTTCATAATGCAGATTTAATACCTCCTGCTGTTTGGGAGTTAATAAAGGGCCATAAAAATCCTTCAATAAAATAATCTGCTCCATTTTTTCCAGCATAAAAATAATCTCCTGTGTAAAGGCATTCTACTTTACCGTTCGATTTTAACGGTAATTTTAAGTTATGTCAAGTTATAATACTTTAATTGTCGTTGTAATACTGTATAATTCAAAAGTGCTGACAACCATAGGCATCACCCCCTTACAGCGAAGTGACCAAACCGCCAACGGTAGCTCCAAATCTACCATATAAATATATCAAAACTGAATGGCTTTTGAGGATGAACTAAGAGATATTCTTTCTCAGTATGACTTAATTAATAAGGAACGGAATGAAGTTTTAATTAAAGTAATCAGGTTGGTTTCTTCTCCGTCTTTGGTTTCAGCCGCTTTAAAAGGAGGGTTGTCGCCTTTCCAGCCCGTAGAGGGGTCATTCCCCTTTCCTCCCCATTCGGATGGCATCCATAAAACCTTGTAGGCCGGGTTGTGAGGTATCCATGAGATACAGGACTCCGTTTTCCGGGACATCCGCCGGTACTTTACCAACCGGGGCTCCGGCTCTGGCTCCTTCGTATTTGGGATTGTAGTTATTACCAATGTATTCAGCGGCAAAGGCTGCCGGTAAACCGGCAGCCATAAAGCACACTAACAACATTAGTGTAAGTATTCTTTTCATAGTGTACCTCCGTTAGATAGTTTGCTCGTAGGCGGGTAAAGCAGTGACTTCCGGGCCACTACTTTCGTCGGAGCTGAAAAAGACCCGATTGTATTCACCGTTTTCATACATTCCAGATACGTGACCAATATAGGTTTTAGTCTGTCCGTTTACGGTAACTGTCAGGTAACCTCTCACATTGTAACGACCAGTTCCATCCCGGTAAGTTGCTTCTTTGGAAGTTACAAAAGTCTGGCCGGGTTTAATAATACCGGTTTCCAGCAGTCCCCAAGCGATTTCCTTGTCCTGTGCGGTCATTTCATCAAAGGACTTAGTATATTCGGAGTCAATGCGACGACTTATTTCCCACCATGATTCATCGTATCCAGCTTTTAAGGCCACCACCTGTTCGGGAGTCGCTTCTACTATTCCCGTAGCGGTTGGCGCGGTAGTAATTATCACCGTGTAAGTTTTACCATCCCATCCTACGGTTACACCCATCGCTTCAGCAGCGAACCTGATCGGGAAGGCAGTTCTGCTGTTTACGATTACTGCCTGAGTGTCCATGGTTTTGTTCTGACCGTTTACAGTATAGGTTTTAGAGTTGATAGTGAATACGGCTTTGGTTTCTCCTTTAGTGATGATAGCCTGCCGTTTGTCAGCGTCCCAATCTACGGTACATCCGATAGCTTCCATCGGGGCGCGCACCGGAACCATAGTCCGGTTGTTTTTGTCGATAAAGGGCTTCTGGTCAAAGGTTACATACTGCCCGTTTACGGTTACTTTGACATCAGGGGCAGCTTGTGCCGGGTTAATGAAGTTGGGCAGGATTACTGCCAAGGCCAGTAAAGTTATAAGTAAAATGTTTTTAATGTTTTTCATTATTGTTAAATCCCCCTTAAAACTTTATATTCACCACATTATACCATTCTTAATTTTATTTATGTAGATAATAGCGGACGCGCGTCCGCTTATTGGACATTGTGACCGGGGTATGACAACAACCCCGTCCCCCTGTCATATGCTGGATTTATTTTTTGCCGTTTGATGTATTTTTTACTTGCCAAACACAGTGTATTTTAAATTTCAACTTTTAAAGTCAGGAAAAAAGGGGAACCTGCAAGTTGCTTTGCGGGTTCCCCTTTGCGTGATTCAGAGTAGAATTAAATGGCTGGCTGCAGCTTATCATCGATGTAATTAAATTCTTGAAGCACTTCTCCGTCA
>DAIMDR010000256.1:0-2908 GCA_036725705.1 Syntrophomonadaceae bacterium
ATTGAAAGAACTTCCACCAGATTTACTTGAAGATACTGGCGTTAAAGCGGTTGCTAAGTTTTATGAAAACAATGAGGTTGCTAAAGCGGTTGCGTCGCCGTACATTACAGAATGCCTAAAAGCTGTACAGTGTAATATGTCGTTTCGTTTGGAATCTGACGTCCCAGTACCCTGCAGACCAAAAGTCCAGGAGTTTGTTAAAAATAGCCTCAGTGGTATTGATGATGAAGTTGACTATGATAATACTACTGAAAAATCGGGAATATGCTTGGTGACTGGCGAAAGTGGCGTAATAGCTAGAACTCACGGAAGAACTCCAATAGATAAAGACACCAAATGCCTGGTAGGTATTCAAAGAAATAGTGGATACGATTCATACGGAAAAGAACAAGGTTATAATGCACCAATCATTAAATCAACCGAATTTGCTTATGTTACTGCGCTGAATACTTTGCTCAAATTAAAAACTCAAAAGATATTTGTCGGTGATGCATCTACTGTTTTTTGGTCAGAAAAACGCTCATCATTTGAATCTGACTTCTCATTCTTTTTCAAGGAACCGGAAAAAGACAATCCCGATGCAGGAACCCAAAAAGTAAAAGCCCTATTTAATACTGTAGACACTGGGACCTACATAGAAGATGATGGGAATAATCGGTTCTATATTCTGGGACTTTCACCCAATGCAGCCCGAATTTCTATCCGTTTCTGGCAGGTAGGGACCATTTCCGAATTCGCACTACGAATTGCCCAATATTTTAATGACTTCAAAATCATTAAACCACCAAATGAACCGGAATACTATTCTATTTGGCGTATTTTAGTCAATGTTGCCACCCAGGATAAGAGTGAGAATATACCCCCTAATATGGCCGGTGATTTTATGCGCTCTATTTTGCAGGGAACACCTTATCCGGCTACATTACTTCAAGCCTGTCTTAGAAGAATTCACAGTGATACCGAATATAGAGTAAAACCTGTACGGGCAGCTCTGCTAAAAGCCTATCTAAATCGCTATTATCAATTTTATCCTAATCAAAATCATAAGGAGGTTAACATGGAATTGGATACTAATCAACCATCAGTCGGCTACCAACTGGGAAGATTATTTGCTACCCTGGAAAAGATTCAGGAAGAAGCCAACCCGGGCATAAATGCTACCATTAGAGAACGTTTTTACGGTGCTGCTTGTGCCACACCGGTAACCGCGTTTACCAATCTCCTGCGTCTAAAAAATCACCACCTGGCCAAGTTGGAGAATAAAGGAAGAGTGGTAAACTTTGAACGCCTCCTGGGTGAAATTATTAGCCATCTTACAGATTTTCCAGCGCACCTGGATTTACATGAACAAGGGCGGTTTGCCATTGGTTACTATCATCAACGGCAATCGTTTTTTACCTCGCAGAAAACTGGATCAGATAATAATTCCGAAAACAACTAAATTTAGAAAGGAAGAGTGGAAAAATGAGTGAGAATGTTTTAAATCGTTATGATTTCGTACTTTTTTTTGATATAAAAGACGGCAATCCCAATGGAGATCCGGATGCTGGGAATTTACCACGTATAGATGCTGAAACTGGTCATGGATTGGTAACCGATGTCTGCCTGAAAAGAAAAGTTAGAAACTATGTCGCTTTGAAAAATGAAGAAAACGCTCCCTATGCCATTTTTATAAAAGAAAAGGCGATATTAAATAACCTCATAGAGCAGGCTTATATCAGTCTGAACATTGATTTGAATGAGTCACCAACCGATGAGTCGGATGGTAAGAAAAGGAACAAGCCGGGGAAGGGTCAGGGCAAAGAAATTGATAGAGCAAAGGAATTTATGTGTCATAATTTTTATGATATAAGAACATTTGGAGCCGTACTTTCAATTGGACCTAATGCTGGACAGGTTCGGGGGCCGGTTCAGTTAACCTTTGCACGCTCAGTAGACCCGATTGTCTCATTGGAACACAGCATCACCCGGATGGCAGTTGCAACTGAAGCTGAGGCCGAAAAACAAGGTGGTGATAATCGCACTATGGGGCGCAAATTTACTGTTCCCTATGGGCTATATCGTGCTCATGGCTTTATTTCAGCACCGCTGGCAAATCAGACCGGCTTTTCAGAAAAAGATTTGGAACTTTTTTGGGATGCGCTATTAAATATGTTTGAACACGATCGTTCCGCTGCCCGGGGATTGATGGGAACCAGAAAGCTTATCGTATTTAAGCATGCATCCAAGATGGGAAATGCACCAGTTCAGAAACTATTTGATACCATTTCCGTAAAGAAACTAAATGAAAATAAACCGTCTCGGGATTTCAGTGACTATGAGATTTCAATCGCCAAAAATGAGATACCTGAAGGTGTTGAAGTTCTTGAATTACTCTAAGATTTATCAGGAAGACCAGCTCTTAGCTATTTCCGGCTTGCAACATATAGCCTTTTGTGAAAGGCAATGGGCGTTGATTCATATTGAACAGCAGTGGGACGAGAACCTCAGAACTGCTGAGGGACGAGTATTGCATGAACGGGTACACGATCCGAACTATAAGACCTATAAACCTGGGGCAATAGTTGTCCGGGGGATGACACTGCAATCACTGCGTTTAGGATTATATGGTGTTGCTGATGTAGTAGAGTTTATAGAACAGCAGGGCGGGGTAGGAATTTCACTTCCTAACCGGACTGGATTATATCTGCCGCGCCCGGTTGAATACAAAAGAGGAAAATCCAAACAAGATGATTATGACCGCATCCAATTATGCGCTCAGGCCATGTGCCTGGAAGAGATGTTAAACTGCCACATCGAAGAGGCAGACCTGTATTACGGAGAAACTCGCAGGCGGGAAACGGTGAAACTTGATACCGAACTAAGAGACGAAGTTATAGAACTATCGCAACATATGCATAAACTCCAT
>DAIMDR010000257.1:0-2895 GCA_036725705.1 Syntrophomonadaceae bacterium
ATGTCAATTATTAACATATAATTGCCAGAATATTTATTTGCAGATATAATTACCATGTGTGTAATAGTGAGTATGTAATAAATGGGAGAGTGATACAGTGAATAACTGGCAGCAAATTCTAACCAATCAGGGGCAAAAGGCCGGGAAGGCTGCCCGGGCATTGGCCATTACTCCAACTACAGTTAAAAACAAGGCCTTATTGGCTATGGCAGATGCCCTGGAACATAATACAGAAGAAATTTTGCATGCTAATCAGCTGGATTTGCAGCAGGGAGAAAAAAATGGACTGACCAAGGCATTACTGGAACGCCTCAGTCTGACTCCGGTTCGCATTAAAGATATGGCTGACGGAATTAGAGAAATAGCCGCTTTACCTGATCCGATAGGAGAAGTAACCGGTATCAGCAAAAGGCCAAATGGGCTGGAAGTGGGACGCATACGGACTCCCATCGGAGTTATTGGCATTATTTATGAATCACGCCCCAATGTAACCGCTGATGCTGCTGCTTTGTGTTTAAAGGCTGGCAATGCAGTTATTTTACGCGGCGGCGAAGAAGCTCTAAACTCCAATCGGGTAATAGCGGCAACTATTTCTGCTGCAGCAGTAAAAGCCGGATTGGAGGAAGGGGCTATACAGCTGATCGATAGTGAAGACCGGGATGCTGTATTGTACATGATGAAAATGCATGAGTATCTGGATGTACTGATTCCTCGCGGTGGCAAGGGACTAAAAGCAGTGGTTATGGAAAATGCCAGCGTACCGGTTATTATGACCGGAATGGGCAACTGCCATGTTTATGTTGATCAGTATGCTGATTTGAAAAAGGCTGCTCTTATTGTAATGAATGCTAAAGTACAGCGACCTTCAGTATGCAATGCAGCCGAAAAACTGCTGGTACATGAATCCGTAGCCGAACAATTTCTGCCGGATATGATAAAAGAATTACAGGATGCTGGAGTTTCCATACACGGATGTGAAAGAACCCGGAAAATAGCACCTGATGTTATACCCGCTGTGGCGGCAGACTGGGATGAAGAATATCTGGACCTTATTCTGGCGGTAAAGGTGGTTAATAGTCTTGATGAAGCCATTGATCATATTAATACATACGGTACCGGACACAGCGAGGCCATAATCAGCGAAAACTACACTAATGTGCGGCGGTTTATGTCAGCGGTGGATGCTGCTGCCGTATATGCCAATGCTTCCACGCGGTTTACTGATGGCAATGTATTCGGCTTTGGTGCTGAAATAGGCATCAGCACCCAAAAGCTGCATGCCCGTGGTCCCATGGGCCTGCCGGAATTAACTACTACCAAATTTATTATCTATGGCAACGGACAAATCCGGCAATAGCAATAAATAATAGGGGAATTGAGTTTTCATTTTAGGAGATTTTAACCAATTAGAACCTGACTTTTTACTGATTATTTCTGACTGGATTTAACGGTATTTAATATTTTAAATTATTAACAGGGCTTTCCTTGCTTGTCATGCTGAACGAAGTGAAGCATCCCGGCAGTGCATAGACTCCACCTAAGGGACTATTAATACACCTTGTCGGGTGTAGTGCTTCGCTATCGATTAGAGACAAAAGAGGGCTCGATAAATTCACTAAAGCGGGAGGGGCATTTGTGAATTATTATCTGCTGTTTATGGTTACTGTTTATTGTTTAATGGTAGTGCCGATTGGCGGAGATTACTTCTATTTGCCCCGGGCAGTTATTTTAGCGCTGGTATCAATAGCTGCAGCGTATTCATATTTTAAAAGGTCAGATTTCACGGTTATTAAAAATTGCTTCAGTTTATTAGTCTTCCTGCTGTTAGTAATAATTTCTTCTATCCTGGGTATGGACCCTGTAAACTCATGGTTTGGATGTCCCCGTTGTACCGGTTTAAGTACCTATCTGTTCTGTACAGTATTATTTCTGGTAGCTGCTGAAAGCGGGCAACAGCAAAATTCAATTCTTAAATATGCTTTGTTTACCAGCATGATTGTTTCTGCCTTGGCAATTCTGCAGTGGTTCAATATTAATCTGGTTCCACATGAGTTTTATCGTGATACGATGATTTCCTATTCAACGATGGCCAATCAAAACTTTTTGGCATCATATACAGTGTTTTTACTACCGATAGGTATGCTCTGGTGGTTACAGCAGGGCAAAAGATTCTGGCTTGTGGCTACCGCAATTCTATTTGCAGCCCTGTTGGTAACGACAACCAGAGGGGCGTGGATTGCCTTTGCCTTTGCCGGATTGTATATATTGGTTCAAATTTTAAAAAACAAATATACCTGGAAAGCCTTTTCAGTTATGTTATTAACCCTGGCTGTAGTGTTCCTGTTATTGGCTCCTACCAGAGGGGGGTTGATAGTGAGCAGGATAATAAGTATTTCCGGAGAGGTAGATGCCGGAGTTAAACTGGATGGAGATGCAGGAGCGGGGCGAATATATATTTGGAAGGAAAGCCTGAAGCTGTTCCCGCAAAATTGGGCATTCGGCATCGGGCCGGAAAACCTGAAGTATGCAGACATCGAGCCGGCCAAGGGTATAACTGCCGACAAAGCTCATAATATCTTTATCGAGATTTTGATTACCATGGGCATTTTTGCACTGATAGCCTTCATTATTTTTTTAGCCAGAGTAATTAAAATACCGGAAAACGATGATGAAGAGGCTTTATTTCTGATGATAACCACTTATCTGGTACAGGGATTTTTCAATATTGATGTCATTATGGTAATGCCCTTGTTCTGGATCATTATGGGATTCAGCCTGGGCAATAAATTAAAAAAGCTACCCTGATTCTCATCGTCAGGTCGAGTCAGAAAAAGTCAGGAGAGTCAGGTTCTAATTAATCCAGTATCACCTGCATACCTGGGTGAGGGGGTTATG
>DAIMDR010000258.1:0-2886 GCA_036725705.1 Syntrophomonadaceae bacterium
ATTATCAATTTCGGCAATAAGCTCTCCGGCCTTTATTTCCTGTCCCAATTCCACCGGCATCAACGTGATTTTCCCGGCTACCTCGCTATAATGGGAATAGATTTGGGTTTCAACCACCCCATCCAGAACCAGGCGGGACGGTGATGAATTACAGCCACCGATGAATACTATCAGCAGCATTAAAGCTAATGGCCGGAATATAGCTTTCATTTTTGTAAATCCCCCTCGTAATTTAAATACGCCGGTATTTCCTTAACAGACGGGTATTGGCAGTAATGAACAATACCGAGAATCCCAGCAATACCGATAGATTAACTATAATTGATGATATACCGTTTCCCTTTATCATAACCTGGGTAAGAGCATCAGCAATATAATACAGCGGGACTGTCTTTTCAATAACTGCCAGCCAGTCCGGCAGATTAAACAAGCCGGAAAAAAACAACTGCGGAATAATAACTACCGGAATCATTTGCATCATCTGAAATTCACTGTTGGCAGCAGTAGAAGCCAGAATACCCATTGTCAATGCTACCATGGCGGCGAGCAGGGTAATTAACAATACCAGGACGAACGATCCTATCATTACTACATCCAGAACATAAACGCAATACCAGGAAATTAAAAATGATTGCATTACGGTCACCAGGCCAAAGCCCAGAATATATCCAACTACAATTTCCCAGCGTTTTATCGGGGTAGACAGTAATTTTTCCAGCGTCCCTGAAGTTCTCTCCTGTAAAAATGAAATCCCCGCTACCAAAAAAACGAAGAAGAAAATCATAAATCCAATTAGAACTGCACCGTAATTATCAAACAAATCGGATTCTTCATAACCATAAACATATTTAATTTCGGAAATCATATCCGGACGTATATTAACACTGTTCATTTTGGCCGCCTGCATAGCATTCAGAGCTGTCCTGGCATTACCGGGATTACTGCCATCCACTTCAATATAGGATTTACCTCCGATTATATTGATGGTAGCAACAACTTTCCCGGCTTCCAAAGCCCGCAAAGCTTCAGGCTGGGTATATCTTATTACCGTAACATTGTTAGCTTCCAGATTATCTATAAAGCCAGCCGGGGCATTAATCACCCCCACGGTTACACTGCTGGAGATGCCGGCAAAAATAATATAGATCAATGTAAGCATCAGAATTGGGGCCATGAGCATCAATGCCAGGGTGCGCCGATCATGGCGTAACTGACTTAGAATACGTATAGCCAATGCCTTAGATCTCATGCTGAGTACCTCCATAATATATGAAAGCTTCTTCGATGCTTTTGGCATTTATTCTATTCTGCAGCTCAGCAGGCGTACCCTGGGCAATCAAAATGCCCTCCCTTAACATAGCCAGTTGATGGCATTTTTCAGCTTCATCCATTACATGAGTAGTAACCAGAATGGATACCCCCTGCTCAGCCAATATATATAATTCCCGCCAGATATCTCGTCTTAACAGCGGATCAATACCAACCGTAGGTTCATCAAGCACTAATATCGGCGGGCTGTGCAACAGTGCAATTGCCAGGGAAAGTCTGCGTTTCATACCCCCGGAATACTCCTGTACCGGTTTTTTTATTTCATCAGAAAGATTAACCAGAGCCATCACTTCATCTATTCTTCTTTTTATTTGGGCTTTACTCATCCCATATATTGAACCGAAAAAACGCAGATTCTCCTCGGCCGTCAGAGTAATATAAAGCGCATCTGCCTGGGCCATATAACCAATTTTGTTCATCATGTTTAAATCCGGCATAAGCTTATCCAGCACATAAGTTTCTCCGGAAGTAGCCTCCAGAATCCCCGCCACAATTTTTACAATGGTAGTTTTGCCGCAACCGGAAGGACCCAGCAAGCCAAAAATCTCTCCCCTTTGCAACTGCAAATTGATGTCTTTTAAAACCTGTCTGGGTCCGTAAAACTTATTTATTCCCCTGAGAACTATGCAATTATTTTCAGTCATAAAAATCCCTCAAGACCAAGGTGATTTAGTTTATGAATTCTACATATTATGTTTCCCCGATTAATCGTCGTATACTTTCCAGTACTTTTGTTCTTCCTCCCAGTTCCACATCTTGAAATACTCTTCCGGAGGGCGGACTACGGTGGCCTGACAGGAGGCAGTAACTGTCCCGTCCGGCAGGCGCAGCTCAGCAGCTACTTTTGCCCGGCCGCTATCCTGGCGCAATACCCGGCCTACTACGGTCAGGGGTTGTTGGGTAGGGGTCGGGCGACGATATTTTACCTCCAGGCGGGTAGTAACCATAAGACAATCCAGGCTGTTCATATCACTATTCAGCATAACTGCCCGTCCGGCAGTTTCATCCAGGATAGCCGATACAATTCCTCCATGCACAAACCCGGGATAACTGTTAAACTGCTCCGGGATATTTACCGCAGCAACTACTTCCTGCTTTTCATAATCGTTAAACCAGCTTACTTTCAGACCTATCTCATTTTGCCGGCCGCATACAAAGCAAGTCCTTGAATTCGGCTGTTTTTCCATACTTGTTTTCTCCTCTTGCCATATTGTTAATACACCGGTGTTATACCGGAACGTTCAAGATTACTGATAAAGTACCATAAATATCATCCTGAGGAGCTCTTTTGGAAATCGGTAATGTTAGCCCTTCAGCCCGTGAGATCTCAGCATGATACGCTGAGCGCACTTTTTCAGCACTCCCGGACATTCTTTGACCAACCACCATATGCAATCATTTTAACACAAAAAAGAATTAATAAGAAAGGTTGTAAAGGGGGGAATTCTTACATGATAATCATTTTGTCAATGTTTAATTCATAAAACTAATTCTCCTTATGACCCTTTCGCGTCTGATTTTGACCCTTTCGCGCAAAACCCCTTGGCAATTAAAATA
>DAIMDR010000259.1:0-2874 GCA_036725705.1 Syntrophomonadaceae bacterium
ATCTAAGAATAGTCGGCCGTAAAATATCTAATCATGATCACCTCCGCCAAGATGATAGAGAATCGAAAGATTATTAAACTAGAACTATTGCGAAAGGCCGTCTTTCATTGATTTGAAAAACGGCTTTTGTTTATGCAGCCAGGAGACGAGCCCCTTAGTATAATAAAAACTTGATTTACTTGGTTCAGGAAATAACCTCAAGAAGGACTTTATTTAGCTGTTTGATAAAAGTGTAGGCTCGTAAAAAGACTCCTGATCAAACGCTGTAAATCCTGTTGTTGTTTGTATTTCCTCTTTTTAATCTAACTAAGTAAAAAGGTAATCTGACTGAAAACGTCGAATTGATGAACATGCGCTACAAGGAGGTTTTGGTATGCACACGCTGCGAAACATAGTAAGAGGACTTGTTTGTTTATGTCTGCTTTTTGGTTATACACAGGCGGCTGATGCTTCCACGGTCAAGTTCACCGTAGATAGCCCCAGCTATTGGGTGGACAAGGTCGAATACCAAATGGATGCTGCCCCTTATATAAAAGATGGCAGAACCTATATACCCATTAGATATGTTGGTAATGTCTGCGGCATCAAAGATGAAAACATCACTTACGATGCTTCAACCCAAACCGCCACTTTTATCAACGAAGCCGGCACCGAAATTTCTCTGCAATTAGGGGTAAACAAAATCTTCATAAATGGCATATCCAGCGGTACAGATGCTGCGCCAGAATTAATCGTAGGACGCATTTATGTGCCGGTACGATACGCCGTTCTGGCCTTTCAGAAAAAACTCTACTGGGATGAAGAAACCCGTTCTATAATTATTGACATCGGAGATTATTTAACTAAGGCAGTAGAACAATTGCAAAAGGGCAGTTTTTCCACAGCATTGGAACTCTGCGATAATTTTTTGAGCATAAGTCCCAACGATTCGGGAGCTCATTTAGTGAAAGGAATTTCCTTATTTCAACTGGGAAAAATGCCGGAAGCTGTCCCCAGCTTTGATAAGTCTATACAAATGGATCCCAGCAATGATCTGGCCTACTTGTCCCGAGCCGAAGCCCGCTGGGGAATTTTTATGAATGATAAACAGAATGCTGCTCTAACTGATGCTGAAACCAAGGAGAGACTTGGGGACGTTCTGGCTGATGTTGATAAGTCGGTAGAGGTATCCTCAGAGCCGATGATGCTTTACTGTCGACGGGCTGGGTTGCACAACTACATGGGGAACTATAATGCTGCCATAGCTGACTGCAACCAGGCTATAGAGTTGGATCCGGATTATCGCTTGGCCTATTATCGTCTGGCTACAGCCTATTATTTCAAGAGCGGAGAACAGGCCTTTACCTCCGAACTTGACAAGATCCTCCATAAATTTCCGGACGATGAGTGGGCAGCCAGCTGTAAGGATATTTTGAAGAATAAGAAGAAGTTTGTATTTGACTTGACTGATTGGTAGCATACTAAGGCCCATTAAAAATCGATAATACCCAAAAAAGCCTGCTGCAGCAGGCTTTTTTAATATGAGGATTTTGCATAATTCAATAGATCCTTCAATTTTGTCACTCTGAGCGATAGCGAAGAGTCTTATAAATGCCATAGATCCTTCGCTACCGCTCAGGATGACATTTTATAAATTACCATGATAATTCAGCCAAAAGTTTATTATGCAAAACTCTTAATATACCGAACCGAGTTAAACATATTCGTCTTCTATCATGCGATTGTCCCCGCTCCCGCCCCATATCGTATCATATCCGCTACCACCGATAATATGATCATTTCCGGCTCCCCCGTAAAGGAAATCATCTTGGCTCATCCCATGGATGAAATCATTCCCTCCTTCTCCGTGAATGACATCACCAGGGACAGGGGTATATACGCGAGTGATTCTGTGATAATCCAATTTAAACGGAGCGTAATTCAATGGTTCCATAGCTCGGCGACTGATAGTGGCACCGGAAGGATTCAGAAATAACACTGATCCTCGTTGACCCAGCAGAACCCGATAAATATTGCCATTGTCTCCTATAATAGCATCATCATCCTGGCCGGCTGTAGAGCCTTCAGTCAGGTCTGTCCCGGAACCTCCGAATATTCTATCCTGGCCATCCCAGGGAAGGGCGTCCGGGTTAAATCCAAATAAATCTGAACTGCCGCCAATAATATCGTCATTACCACCATTGCCGAATATAAGATCGTTGCCGCTGCCGCCTTCTATATAATCGTGTCCGTCCGTAACCGCACTTGCCGATGGATAAACATTCACAATTTCCCCTCGATAAACCCGCACCCAGGGCCGTTTTCCGTGCAGGGAACCATCACCCTGAATAATGTCGTCTCCGCCCTGACCAAAAATGGCATCATTTCCAGATCCACCCACCAGGTAATCCCGGTCTCCATAACTGTCTGCGGTTAACATCAGCGGTAATTTGGCCCACCATGGTGCTGAGCTATCCGGCTGTAAATCTATGTTAAGGTATTCGACGTTGATTTCCACAATGGAACGAGTCGACCTGATCACTACCAGGTTTTCAAAGTCGGCCTGAACAGCAGACTCTTCCGGCGAAATAGATGGAATTATCAGCGACCTGCTTATTAACCAGTTTATTAAACTTTCGGCCAGGTCATTGCCACTGGCCAACCCTTGAGCATAATTGGTATACCTTATCACTATCACCGGCTCAGGTTTGAGCACCGGCAGGGAAGGCTTAGACATAAATCCCATCATCATTATATTGTAATCGTAGTTTTCCAAAGCATTGTCACCAAATATGAGGTCATTTCCCGCCTGCCCATCTATGGTATCTGCTCCCAGGCCGCCGATAAGAACGTCATCCCCAGGCCCGCCCAGTATATAATCGCTGCCTCCGCTGG
>DAIMDR010000260.1:0-2838 GCA_036725705.1 Syntrophomonadaceae bacterium
AAAGGAAGAGTTGCCGCCTGATTTTATTGAACAGGGCATTTCTCTTTATGAAGTACTAAGGGTTATTCAGGGGGTACCTTTGTTCCTGGAGCAGCACCTGGAAAGATTAAAAAATTCCGCCCGGTTGACAAATTTAAGTTTACCCCTTGATGACAAAGAGATCGGCCGGCAGTTACAGAAATTGATTAGCAGTAATCAGATAGAAGCAGGTAATATTAAGTTCGTAATTAATTACCCTGAAGAAGGGCAGCCCGATTTTTATGCTTATTTTATACCTCATAGCTACCCGTCTGCAGAAGATTATCAGAACGGGGTTAAAACGGTTCTGGTTCATGTGGAAAGGCCCAATCCCAATGCAAAGGTAGATCGGGCGGATTATCGCCGAATAGTAGATCAGGCCATAGAAGATACCAATTCTTATGAAGCTTTGCTGGTGGACCGGGAAGGCAAGGTCAGTGAAGGCGGCCGGTCTAATTTGTTTATGGTTAAAGGAAATATTATTTATACGGCCCCGTCAGATAAGGTTTTAAAAGGTATAACCCGACAAATGGTTATTACTGCCTGTCAAAACCAGGGTTATCAGGTAGTAGAGAAGGAAATTTCTCTGGAAGAGATGTTTAATATGGACGCTGTTTTCATTTCGTCAACTTCGCCCAAGGTATTATCGGTAAAACAGGTGGATGACACCATTATTAATTCCGGAAAAAATAAGGTTATTCAGGATATTATGGTTGGGTATGATGCCATAATTGATGAGTATATTAAAAGCCATAAACCAGAGCGGTAAAAAGGTGAATAGCTACGTTAGGAAAATGGTGATTTTAGACTTTACGACAGTCTGAGGCCGGGAAAAGAATTTTTCCCGGCCTTGGTTGAATGCAATTATATATATTGATTGGCCCTTAATATTTCCAAAGCGCTGGCTTTATCTTCGCCGGCAACCAATATCACCGGTCCGGTACAGCCCATACCGCTGGAGGCAAATATTTTATTTTTCCATAGAACTTTAACGGCGTCTTCCAATTCCAGGATATCTATGCCGGGAATTTGTTCGGCGGTAATTTTGGCAGGCGGAGGGGTTATTTCTTCACTCGCCTGTATTGCTACGGCTGAAGGCGCCGGAATTTGCCAGCCGGCTTGTTTGGCTTTTAGTATCTATGAGCAGCTATTGGTTTAATGCCTCCGCTAACCATGGATGCACAGTAATTTATGGCCCCGGCTATAACCGGTGAACCGGAAGCACGTGAAATAATACAAATTAGACGGTCAAAGTTTTCCCCAACACCGGGACCGTAGCCATAGCCCATAGTTTCATAGTCCCCGCCGCTGTTAAAGGAACTGAAAAGTTTCATCAGTATATTTCCGGTCAAAGTATCACAAACCACAACATCTACACTGCCCTGAATCAAATCATTTCCCCGTAAAATCTGTCCGCCGTCTGCCCGTCGGGACTCTCCCCAGCAAAAATCATAACCTCGTGACTTCATGGCATTCAGGTATCTTTCCACCTGACGACTTCCGTCTACATTTAAAATTCCCACGGTAGGATTGGAGATTCCGTCTGCACGGGCGGCAGCTATACCAAATACCGCATTTTTTACCATGGCCTGTATTCGGTCAGTATCACTGGTTCCAGTAGTACTTGCTATATACATATTTTTGCCCCGGGCTGGGGTTACAACTTTGCCAATGGTAGCAACTCCGATGGGGAAAGGATAATGCATGGTAACTACCCCGTCCAATTCCTTTTCATCAAGGAGCCTTTCCAGTACAGCATGTACTTCGTCTTCATCAGCAGCTTCATATACCGGTAAATTGCATTTTGGTGCCGGACCAATAATACTTACTTCCAACCCGGGCACCTGTTGCATAGCTATTTCAGCACCCCGGAGCAAATCCAGCGGATCAACCTCACTGCCAACAGTAGTAAGGCCAATTCTTATTTTCCTGGCGGTTTTACCGGTTCTTAATATTTCAGCCGTTTCGTTTAGAACCTCGCGGAGAATTTTTTTATTGATTTCATTATTCATCTGAAGGTCGCCCCCCGCCCATTGATCTGGCTAGTTCCTGTAGGGCATCAGCCAGCATATTCCTGATTTCCTGTTTAAACTCTTCCTCATTATTCCCTTTAAGTGAATCCTGTAGAACTCCGCTATTGGACTCAATAATAAAACTGATACCATCAAACAGGTCAGTCATTCTTCCCAAAAACAGGCTGCCTTTACCGATTATCATCGCCCGCTGCATTTTTTCGGCCAGAATATTATCACGGATATAACCAAGCAGGGGTACGCCTGAGGGTATATGGCCCTGGGTAGGAGCAAAGCCGGTTACCCCATGTTGGGTAACAAATTGGGGAAGTTCTTCCCGGCTAATTTCTCCGCGTTTCACTGCCATGGCCCCTATCATTTTATAATTGGCCAGCGGAACATCACCGGCTCCTGCAGGGGTAGTTATTTCAGCATTCTGCAATTCGGGAGCATAAACATCTACATCAGTTAGTTTAAGCTGGTTTTTTTCCAGGGGGTCAACCACTATGGCCTGAATTACTGCCTGGGGCGACGAACCGGAAGAGATTTTGTGCTTGCCGACTATATCAGTTCTTATTACCGGATTTTTTCCGTCATTTTCACTTATCAGAACTGCATAACCGCCAACCATGTCTTCCAATACGGGCATGTCCTTGTTTACATGATCCCGGCTGTTCATTCCCAGCTTGGCGGAACTTCCCCCGGCCATTACTACCACATTTTTAAAAATACCCGATTGTACCAGAGCTGCTGCCGTGAGGATTCCATGCGCAGGGCCGGCACAAAATGCCCGCATGTCCACCCCGGT
>DAIMDR010000261.1:0-2834 GCA_036725705.1 Syntrophomonadaceae bacterium
GTCATAACTGAAGATGATATAGCTAATTTGCCGGATGGGGATGAAAAAATCGATGTAATTGTCTCGCACACCTGTCCGCTGGAATTTCAGATCGTGCCTCACGAATATGCCAGCATATTTGCCAGTGACCCCTGCCGGGCAATGCTGTCCCAGGTACTAAAGCGTTTTCAGCCGAAACTCTGGTACTTCGGGCATTTCCACCATAATAACCATGGGGTGTACATGGATTGTGAATGGTTTTGTTTGCCACGGATAGGAGACGGGCCAACCTCCTATTTGCTCCGGCCAAGGTCAAAATTACACTAACGACTTGGTAAGGTCAGAATTATGGCAGCGCACGAGAGGCCCGGCCTCCAACCTAAATCTGACTATCCAGAGCTTCCCAGAGCGGACTTTCCTTATCGATTAGCGGTTCGATTTCACTATAAGGAATAATAACACTGATAGTATTACCGCCGGGTGCTGGTCCCATATAGGGCATATAATATATCTGCAGTCCATCTTTACGAATTTTCCAGTCACCGATCCATTTTACTAGATCGCTTTCGGCGTCATGATAGTTTTCCCATTGGTCGTCATAGATGTTCTGATTCTTAAACTGCTGGACCATGATTGCTCCTAGAGCATTCTCATAATCAATTTCAGGTGGGAACAGGTCGGTTACATCAAGGGTGTTGCCGGTAGCTAAATCGAAGTGACAGGTCTTTTGCCACTGGGAACCGTGAGCGGCTCCACATATGTATGATTCTCCGGTAAAGGTAATAGCCAGGATATTGGCTACCGACTCACAATCAAATCCAACTGTAACCTGGCAACCCCCATCGTTGAAACGGCGCAGGTCGTCCCATTCAACTCCAAGAAACTTCGCTATTTGCTCGTTTATTATCGATTCTGCCTGCTTATTAAAACACGAAACTAGCGGATAATTAATCTGGATATGGTATCCGTGATATTCTAGATTACTTGGCAATAGGGGGCTGTTAGGCTGCAGGAATACATGGCAACCGTTGCTCTGCCGAATCTGTTTGGATGTAACCATTACTCCGTTCCCGTATTCAACTGTTTCGCCGGTGCTGTAGACTGGTGTTTGGTTATTTAAAACCAGAAAAGCCACTATCGCAACCAAAGATATTAAACCTATAGCTATATAATAGTATTGTTTTTTCATTTGGAAATTCCAATGAGCCATAAGCATCCACAGTTAATTAAAATAATCTTCGTAGCGTCATCGCCTCCTTCGGGTATTCCTGTTTACTCCCGAGCGGGAGGGAGGCAATGACAGGAGCAATTAGTTAATATTAGCATAAAACTTATCAAACCAAGACATCAATCCAAACAATCAACATATTTGTTACTTAAAACAAGCGGAGAAAAAGGGGAGTGTCTATCAATATGTTAAATATCACCGGTGATACTCATGGTGCGTTAGATATCAGAAAACTAAATACTTCTAGATTCCCGGAACAACGTAGCATGACTAAGCAAGATTATGTAGCAATAATGGGCGATTTTGGGCTGGTTTGGGATAATGGCAAAGAGGATTTGTACTGGAGAAAGTGGCCCCGTTCTTACCAAAACAGTGTGCTGGTGTTTGGTCATATTCATAACAGGGCTACGGGGGATGCATTTGATTATTACTTAAAACTCGAAAACATGTTGAATGCAGGGGTAGACATCAACCATTATTGCCCGGTAACCTTCCACCAGCTGGTAGAAAACAACAAATATTTTCGGGAGAGCAATAAACAGTAGTCACATGGGGATGGAGAATAAGGCTTTTCGCAGCAGCTGATTTTAAGCAAAGGCGAAGCGAGAAGGGATAATGGGAGGTCAGAATGTGAAATTATTTGCTACATCAGATATTCATGGCAGTAAGATTATCATGCAAAAGATTGAAAAGGTTTTGCAGCAGCATCAACCGGATATATTGATCATCTGCGGTGATGTTTTGGAAAACCCGTATGTATCAAGGTTCGATGAGTATGTTCAATACCAACAACGTAATTACCAGGAGTTCAAAGAGTACGTCAACAGCTTAAACATTCAGGTTTTCTATATTCTCGGCAATGATGATTTTGTAGATGGAGATGAGACTGATAAATGCTATTTAACCTCTCCACAGGGGGTCTTTGTACCCTTCGATTTTGTATCGATCACTCCTTTTTCAACTAACCGCGAGGTAAATGTTGAGAAGCAAAGGCTTGAGCTAAGTAAAATCCAGGTGCAGTCGGATACTATTGTAGTTGCCCATGATGTTCCCTATGGATGTCTGGACAAGATATATAGTGGGCGACGGGTAGGCAGTCCTGCCATACGCGAATTTCTAAGAGATAAACAGCCCTCCATATGGCTCTGCGGCCACATCCACGAATCTTTCGGAGCCAAAAGAATGTATGATACCAGTGTGTTCAACTGTGCCTGCGATCCACGAATCAGCAAGTTAAGGGGTTGGATTATAGATACGAATACGAATTACCGCCATACAGCCATCCGGATTGAGGCTTGATGGGGAGAACAACTCTCAGAGGTCTATTAGTGAATATAGATAAAGACGAATTCTAGTTTAATACAAGGAGCAATAGCTGTGAACAAGTGTGATGGAAATGAAAAAGATTGCAAAGGGGAGGGTATTTTGGTTAGATTGAATAGTTTTTATGTTACGTATAACATGGAAAAACGCGGATTATCGACTCTTTTCAAACACAAAATTTTCACAGTAGATGCAGAAGAAAGGAAAGATTGGGATTATATAAGTTTACAATAATACTTAGGTGATCTGAGGCGGGCGCTTTATTAGGCACCCGCCTATGGCAATCTTATTACCTGAATTAACT
>DAIMDR010000262.1:0-2831 GCA_036725705.1 Syntrophomonadaceae bacterium
AAATATACTGATATTAATACTATCGGTGCACCATCCTATAACGAATTACTAAGAACTTTGTTAAGAAATCCATCGAATGACGTAGCCTTAGCCGCTGCGCAGGAGGTCATTAACAAAGGAATAAAAATAACGCCACCATATGGTGATATTAATTTATTAGCTCAAAGCACACTCAAGCACTCCGGGGTAATCTACCGCAGGGCTAGAAGCAAGAGCTACATTGGTGACCGGTTAAACAAAATATGTGATCATAGTTTTCCCAACTATAAATGGAAGAAGTTTTTTAGCGATCATGCTGCAGCAGAGAACAAAATTATACGGGCATGCGGGTATTCAAAAAGTGACATGTCTGCTTTTGTTAATATTTTGGACGTTTTCCACGATTTATTATTGGATAGCCTATTCCGGTTAGATGGGTCGATTGGGGGGTACACCTTAGGTAAAATTGGTGGGGCATTCAATAAAAAGTGTCGTTTCCATAAGAAGTATCCGCAGCTATTCCATTTGTGCGAAGAAATACACAAAAAGAGATTGGAATGTGACCTGTCGCATGCAATTGTTCGCAATTCAAAGAGAAATACCACATACATCGAATATAAATATATTTTTGAAGCCAGGAAACTTATGATCAACGGGTACGAAGAGTTAATAAGCACATTAAGGGTATAATGCCTATTGATATATACAGACTCAAATGGAGGGGAAATAATGGCACTTCCTCAACTTGACCAGGCAGATTTGTTACATATTGCAAAGGCATTGGCAGATACGGCTTTTGGCTTCACAGGAACGCAATTGTCGCTTCTAATACCTCAATACGGTTTTACCGACACGGATCCAACACTAACAAAGCATAAAAGGCTCTTTAATGCCTTCGCTGAACGGGTGACAAGAGAGCGTAACACAGACTGCGTTTATGCGTTTATTCACGAAGCTCTAAAGCCAGCTCGAGGTTTAGATGATTTTGAAAAGCATGAAAAACGTCGGCTTAAAGTTAATGAAGTATTAATGTTGCGGGGAATAGAAGTTAATGCCAAGGGTCAGTATGTGCCAATTGTCAAGGCTGAAACTGTATCCGAAGTGCAAAGAAGAACAAGGGATTTACGGAAACGTCTATACGGGTACAATGTACACGAATATGTGCTGAAATGTTGCCGCGAAGAATTGTTACAGGAAAATTACTTCCACGCAGTTCACGAGGCTGCCAAGAGCCTTATGGACAGAATGCGTGAAATGACGAATTCGACTGAGGACGGTACGAGCTTAATCGATAAGGCGTTATCTGTTAAGAACCCTTTAATAGCGCTCAATTCTTTGCGAACGGAATCAGAAAGAAATCAGCAAAATGGTTTGCGTGAGATGATTAATGGTGTGATTCACATGGTAAGAAACGTAACCGCTCACGAACTGAAGGTGCGCTGGGATATTGATGAGAAAGAAGCAAGTGAAATACTGTCGTTAATATCAACACTACATAAATATTTAGACTTATGTGTCCCGGTTCCCATTTATCGTAAATAGATATTATTTTGTTATCAATAGGTGATTTTCACCAGACTCTAGAGGATGGCCGACGGTAATAAATTGAACTTGAATTCTCTTTAAGGAAACGTGGGGTAGAACGTCTCGTAACAGGAGAAGAATCATGGTTTACTACATCATACTGGGCATATTTTTCCTAATACTCGTCTTAATAACAGCAACCCTAAAGCATCCGTCGGTGAAGGGCAAGTTGGGGGAAAGATCAGTTAGATTGGAAATCGACCAACTTGATAGAGAGAAGTACCTTGTCCTGAACGACATTTATATTCCGAATGAAAAAGGCAATACCGCGCAGATTGACCATGTTGTTGTATCACAGTATGGGATCTTTGTTATCGAGACGAAAAATTATAGCGGTTGGATTTTTGGTGACGAGAGCAGCCAATACTGGACCCAGGTGATTTATAAGAGGAAGGAAAACTTTCTTAATCCAATAATTCAAAACAAAGGGCACATGAGGGCGCTAAAGGCTATTCTTTCGGATTATGCAGATTTTCCGATGATATCCATAGTAACGTTCAGCACTCGAGCCACTTTGAAGGGACAATTTGATTCTACGGTGATCTATACTCCGGAGATTATCAGCATAATCCATAAACACGACCAAGAACTGATCCCGCTGGAGGATGTTAAGGAGATTTATAAAAAGATAAAACGTGCCACTTTGCAGGATAATGATATACGCCAGGCACATACAGAGGCTATTCAAAAGGGCTTTGAAGAAAAGAAACTAAAGGTGCAAAACTACGAATGCCCGTGGTGTGGCGGAGAACTGGTGGACCGCCACGGTAAATTTGGAGCCTTTACGGGATGCAGTAACTATCCAAAGTGTAGGTTTACGGTTAAATAGAGGGGACGGTCCTGCAAGTTACTGGCCTTAAAAATCTGGTAGACCCTACTGGGGAAGTGGGCAACCAAGCAATTGCCTCCTGTTCGGTTGATTTCACATCGGATGAAAAAAGTTACAAGAGTCTAAGTTTCATGTTTGCCGCCGTACCGACTCCCGTTAAAAGCGATAACACTCCGGACTCCACCTATGTAGGAGCCAGTACTATATTAGGAAGAAATTTCACCAAAGGGTCTATTCTGTGCCCGTACTGGCCGAGGGTAAGACTACGTTATTCGGATTCAATCAGTGTTATGGCATTGTTTATGCAGATAAGAACCCGATAAAAGGGCGTGAATAAACTATATGAGCTACTTTTCAGAAATGTATAGTGAAATTTGTTATCGGTGAATATTCCGGTGCGGCGGAGCCGCAGTTCCGGAGATTTGGAAACCGCCTGTCC
>DAIMDR010000263.1:0-2794 GCA_036725705.1 Syntrophomonadaceae bacterium
AATGAGATAAACAAATAATCATGTCTACCTTCTCCTGCCGATAAAGTTTATCAACTATAAGGCGGGCCTGCTCAACCGGATCAGTAAAAGTTACTCCTGCCATTGGAGCATTGGAAGCAGCATCCTGCCCTATGATTCCAAAAATGCCTATACGATATCCGTTGCATACCAGCACCTTATAAGGCTCAACCCCATACTCACAGAGCGATTGCTGCAAGCGTTTCAAATCCTTATCTGTAATCCTGCCCTCCATATCTGTCGGGAAGGAAATATTACCTGCTACAATAAAGGGCAAATCTTCTTTACTGGCCCGGGCGGCAGTCAGACTATCAGTCAGGCCCTGGGGGCGGTAATCAAACTCGTGATTACCCAGAGTAACTGCATCATATCCCATTTGTCCCATTAACCTGAGTTCGGGAGACTCCTGGGCAAATATAGTCTGAAACAAGGTTCCCATAGAAAAATCACCACCGTCAACCAGCAACAAATCAGAGTCCTGTTCCCTTTGCTGACTAATAAGTGTTTGTAATTGGGCCAAGCCACCACGCCTCTCTACCTTACCCTTTTCATTTAATTGATAAGGTAAAAAATTATCGTGTAAATCATGGGTAAAAAGAATGGTTACGGAATTTGCTGCCGCTGCCTGCAAGTAATTGCTTCCAGCTATTAAAAGTACCAGGAATAAAAGTAATGCCAATCCTTTGGACAATCTAGTCATTAAGTAATCCCCCCACTGATTTTATAAAGACGCCTCTTTTGCTTGTTATCAATTAACATGGCCATTAAATATTTCTGTATCTGCTTACATTATAAATAATTTTTCAAATAATTGTTTTACTTCTTAAGTATTTCAATATGCCTATTCATGATAACTGAACTTATAAAAAACAGTTGAAACTATACTGACTAGTCGGTATAGTAATATTATGGGATTCTTTCGAGAGCGAAATTTCCAAATATTAAAGGAGGGTAGTAATAGCATATTTTTTTCGACAGATTTTATAGTTCCTGATTTATAACCTAAAGTGGAACAAAAAGATTTGCCAGATGCCCGTATTAAAATGTTGCATTGTTTTTTAAAAATGGTCGGAGGTAATAGTAATTTTAATATTTCTTCTATCTCTATCCGATAATTATGGAGGTAATTATGTCAAAAGCAATATCAAACACCAAAAGGGACTGGGAAAAAGAATTTGAGGTTTATCTCAAAGAAAACAAATCACTGGCATACATGATGCTAAACAGAGCCGAGACTTATGCTGAATATGATGCGCTGACATATAAGGTCGGAGATCAATGGCTCTCAATGAAATGGAAAGACTTCGGTGAGCAGATAAGGTCACTTGCCAAAGCACTGCTTGAAATGGATATACTGCAACCAGGTGAAATGGCTGGAATTTTTTCAGATAACCGTCCTGAGTGGGCTATTACTGACCTGGGTGTTCTTGCCATACGCTGTGTATCCGTCCCCATCTATGCAACCAACTCAGTTGAAGAAGCTGAACATATAATTAACGATGCAGAAATCAAAATAATATTCGTAGGTAATCAGGAACAATATAACCGGTCCAAGAAGGTAATCACTAATAATGCATCTCTTAAAAAAATTGTAGCTTTTGATCGCAGTATTATAATTTCAGATGATGACAGTATGTATTTTGATGAACTTCTCGCTAAAGGTCGCTCCAACAATCTGGATGCAAAGTTAAACGAACGGCTCAACAGTGTAGACCCCGACGATATTTTAACCCTGATTTACACTTCTGGTACGACCGGTGCACCTAAAGGGGCCATTCATACTCATCGTACCTTTATGAACGGAATTTATCCAGCCAGCCAGAGATACCCCGAAGCTGGCCCCGATAAAGTATCTTTGGCCATACTACCCCTTAGCCATGTATTTGAAAGAATGTGGTCCTACGGTTGTATGAGCACTGGCGTACGTATTGCATATTGTCCTGATCCGAAACAGTTCAAAGATGTAATGGCAGAAATAAATCCGCACTACTTGACCAGTGTACCGAGAATCTGGGAAAAGGTTTATGGTACTATTCACGAAGGTCTTAAAACTGCATCTCCCACCAAGGTAAAAATGTTTGGATGGGCAGAACAGGTTGCTCTCGAGGTTTATCGCAATAAAATGTCCGGAAAGCGTTCGGGGACCTTTTTACTTGCCCAGCACGCCCTGGCCGATGCACTGATTTTAAAAAAGGTAAGGCAAACCCTGGGTTCAGAGAATTGTATTGTCTATCATATTGGTGGTGCAGCCTTTGCTGCTGAAATCAACGAATATTTCCAGGCTTTTGGGATTAATATTATTCAGGGTTTCGGGCTTACCGAGTTTTTTCCGGTATGCGTAGGTTTTGGTGATCATGGTAAACCAGGAGAATGTGGTCCGGCGATTCCATTGGTGAATGTACGGATTTCCGATGAAGGTGAAATACAGCTTAAAGGCGGCATGTGTATGACAGGTTATCATAATAGACCTGCAGCTACCGCCGAATGTTTTACCGACGATGGTTGGTTTAAAACCCAGGATGTAGGGGTTATGACTGTCGAGAATAAAAATGGCGAAGACCTTATCTATATAAAGATTACTGATCGTATCAAGGACCTCATCATAACGGCTGGCGGTAAAAATATCTCACCACAGCAGATAGAAATGATGTTTGGTGAGGAACTCTTTATTGAGCAATTTGTAACCATTGGTGAAAAGAGACCTTATATAACTGCACTTATTGTACCTAATTTTGTTATTCTCGAAGATTACTGCCAAAGAAATAAAATCCAGTTC
>DAIMDR010000264.1:0-2755 GCA_036725705.1 Syntrophomonadaceae bacterium
TGGGAGCCGGTACTGACCCGACTGAAGGAGCTTCTCTAGCCCGGGTGATTTTGGAGGCGTTAAAAGATAAAGGTGCGCGAGTTGTAGTAACTACACATCAAAGCGAACTCAAATATTTTGCGTATCAAAATGATCGGGTTGAAAATGCCTCGGTTGAGTTTGACCCGGTTAGTTTGCAACCTACTTATAAATTATCTATTGGTACGCCAGGTCAGAGTAATGCTTTTGAAATAGCGTCACGACTGGGATTAAGTCCTCAATTGGTAAATAAGGCCCGTAGCCTGGTCCCGGAAAGAGAAGTTGAAATTGGCAATATGATTCGTGAGTTTAAAGAACGAAGTTATTATCTGGATAAAACAGAACGGGAGATAGCCGATTTAAAGGCTGAAATCTCAGACACCAGAATAGAATTACAAAAACAAAAGGAGAATTTGGAAATAGAACGCACGGAGATTATCTCCAAAGCCAAATATGAAGCCGATAATTATGTTAGAAATGTAAAAAACGAAGCTAATGAAGCTTTACAGGAGTTAAAAGACTTTATTAAAAACCGTGAGCAATTGCCTAAATGGCATGAAATCGAGGAAAAACATCAGCGTCTGAAGGAAATACAAGTAACCGAATGGCAAAAACCTGCCCATACAAAGGGTAAACGAGAGTTTAAACCGGGTGACTATGTCATAATTAATGATATTAAACAAAAAGGATATATTATTTCCGGTCCCAATAATCAGGGCGAATTTCTAATTCAGGTTGGAATTATGAAGTTGTCCGTTACGGCGGATCAATTACTAAGCAGTGATTCACCTGATGAAACTAAAAAGGAACGGCGTAATCAGAGTTATTATGAAAAAGCACAAAGCATATCCAAAGAAATTGATGTTCGGGGAAAACTGGCGGAAGAGGCCATTTATGAAATTGACAAGTATATAGATGATGCCAGTTTGGTAGGCATTGAATCGGTAAACATAATTCACGGTAAGGGAACCGGAGCATTGCGTAAGGCTATTCAGGGATATTTACAGGATCATCCCGGTGTTAAATCCTACCGCAATGGACAGGCAGGAGAAGGCGGATTTGGAGTTACCGTTGTGTACCTGAGATAAATTGTCCGTTTAAGCCACGGGAAGGTAAGAGACCACTGAATAAGTAGCATAATGTCATCCCGAGGAGCTGCAGGCGACCAAGTATCTTTTAAATAACCATAATAAAAGTTTCCGCTACATGAAAAGAGTTTAAAAATAATAAACCGGTATTAGTTTACAATATCATTAATGATATCGGTAACCTTTTTACGCTTTACCTGATGTTCATTTATACTGCAGTATGGTAATCGTTGGGAAGGGTGTATAACCACTTTTTCCAAATATTCATAAGGACATCCTCCCGTTTCCATTGGACCTGGAATATTAGCTCTCACCAACTCTCCTTCATGGCGAGGATCAAGACAAACATAGACTTCGTTATTCAATAGTCCCTGCACAGTTACATCCGTATGAATATCACATTTTTCAGTCGGTACTTTATCCGGGGTTGCACTGTTTTCGGCAGCTTTAACTACCGGAATCATTTGCGGATTGGGACAGTATTTGCCGGCTAATTTACCTGATTCCGGACAGATATACAAATACTCATGCATATTACAGATTTCATCAGGAACAGAGTCTGCTCTGCTATATTCAGTTATTATCTGTTCAGGCGGACAGTTCTCTGATGGCAATAATCCTGATTTAGAACATACTGATACTTGAACAATATTACCGGGCATACCTTTCATAGGCGGATTATGCCTGCTATGGGCTTTGATAAGAATTGCCCGAAATAGTTTGGCCGGAAAACCGCCTCCGTAAATCTGAGTCATGGTTTGTTTTTGATCATAACCCATCCATACGGCTACAGCATAACCGGAAGTAAAGCCGCAAAACCAGGAGTCTTTGTATTCTTCTGAGGTACCAGTTTTACCGGCAGTAAACACGCCGGGAACCTGAGCATTGGTTCCGGTACCCGAGGTTACAACCGTTTGCAGCATATTACCCATGAGCCAGGCTGTTTGGTCACTGACTGCCCGGTTTTGCACCGGTTTATAATTGTATATTTCTACACCCTGTGCATCTTCAATACGGGTAATGAAGTGGGGTTTAATATATATGCCCCGATTGCCAAGAGTTGCATAAGCCCCTGCCATTTGCAGAGGAGTAGCACCTTTGGTTAACCCCCCCAGCGATAATGGCGCCAGCGCCAGGTCATTAGCTCCCGGGGTATCCAGCGGTTCCAGACCGAATGCTTTGGCAGTATCAAACCCGCTGCGAATTCCTACTTTATCAAGCATTTGTACCGCATAAGTATTAATTGAATATTGTACCGCGGTTCGCATGGTTATAAGTCCCCGGTATTTACCATCATAGTTCTGGGGACTCCAGACTTTCCCGCCTGATTTGAAGGAGACCGGTGAATCGTCCAGGACATAATAGGGCATAATACCATTTTCGAGTGCAGTGCTATAGACGGTAATAGGCTTAATTGATGAACCAGGTTGACGCCAGGCCATAGTAGCCCGGTTGAAACCACGCCTTTGGTCATAACTTCGTCCACCGATTACTGCCTTAACCTGCCCATTGGAATGGTCGACAACAACCATCGCAGATTGCAGAGTTTGCCCACCTTTATTTTCAGCCGGGAAATTGGCGGGATTAGAGTAAAGTTCTTCGGCATAACTTTGCAATGGGGCATCCATAGTAGTATAAATTTTTAGTCC
>DAIMDR010000265.1:0-2742 GCA_036725705.1 Syntrophomonadaceae bacterium
TCCGGTAAGCCCTTTCATATAACCGCTGCCATTCCACTTTTCGTGATGGTATAAGGCGATTTCCATGCCCATCTTGAGAAATTCGTTTTTGTCGTATTGTTGGGCGACATTGACTAGCGCATCATAACCTATCTGTACGTGGGTCTTCATGATCTCAAACTCATGGTCGGTTAGCTTGTCTGGTTTTAGGAGAATGTTATCAGGTATACCTACCTTACCAACATCGTGCAGTGGACTGGCTTTGAAGATCGTTTCTAAGAATGTGTCGTTGACTTCCTCTGCGTATTCTGGGATCAAGCGAGCTTTTTCAGCCAGTAATCGGCAGAAGCTGGCAGTTCGTTCGATGTGCGCTCCGGTCTCGTCGTCTCTGGATTCTGACAGCTTGATCAGTGCATAGATGGTCGCCATCTGCGAAGCTGAGATTTCCTGAACCTTTTCCTCCACCAATTGCTTCAGATGACGACTGTATTTTTCCAGTTCATCTTCAACCTTTTTCATTTCGGTGATATCTTGAATCGTTCCGTAAGAATAGATAGCAGTACCTTCAGCGTTTAACTTGTAATAAGAGCGCAAATATACCCATTTGATTTCTCCGCTTTTCATCAGCAAACGATAACGCATTGTCCATGGTTGTGGGGTAACTAACATCTCTCTATACAGCTGAGCCACTTGCTCCCGATCATCCGGATGAACACAAGATAAAAATAGTTCCGTTGATGCCGGGATTGAACTGTCAATCTCAAGTATTTCATACATGGATTGTGACCAAACCAAATTGTCCGCCATCAGATCGTGATCCCAGCGACCAAGCTTGGCAATTGATTGGGCTTCGATGAGCATTTCGCGGCTATCCAATAGCTCCTGGTTGAGCAGTTCAAGACGTTTTGCTATAACTGAATGATCCAGGAGCAATTGTGTTAAGAGTTCGTTTTGGGTATTGTAGTCAAGTTCCCTGGCGAAGCTTTCGAGTACATAGAGTTTGATGTCATCATCTGCCTGGGAGTTCGATAGGACATTTTGCAGATTTAGATTTCGATCACTCATTTGACTTCCTCCGCCAACCATTTGTCTATACCCACGTTTTTAATAGCGCGCAAATGTTGGATGAGCGCCTTAATATCTCTTTTGGAAGAGACAACTCCGCCATGTTGTGGTGCGATTCGTTCAATATCCAGTGTTTCGATTATGTCAAGGGCATAGGAAAGCGCACGATTAGAAGGCATAATTTTCTCATGGAACTTTACGATCCCCTCAATAGGGCATTTTCTTTCTCTACAGGTGCACAAACTAATATCTTGGCACTCCCGGCAGGCATCCTCCAATTCCAGAAATAGGATCCACTGGTCATCGTAGCTTCCAAACAGGTCGCTGGTAAACAGTGTTTTTGTCTGCCTATCATAGGTAATAAAGCTGCCCGACTGATGGCTGTAAGGGGTTAGATAAAAGGCCAAACGTCTGCCTGATTCAAAATCATAATGGTTGTCCAAATCGCGAAAATCAAGTTTTTCAGTCTTAGGGGAGTAGTAATTGATGAAAACATTATTATCTTCATGTGAAATAATTCGGAGAGCATCATTATTAATGATTGACTCAAATTGAGGTAGGCTCCCACAGAGATCCGGGTCATAGTGCTGGTAAATCAGTACTTTTATTTGGGAAGGTGTCAACCCTGTCCGGAGAATTTTTAGCATTACATTGCTAAAATCGTCACGGCTGCCGCCGTCAATCAGGACGGCTTCATCGCCTTCGATAATCAGATACGGATTACAGTGCAGGCCTCTATGTTCGTCCGCATACCCTACCCAATATATGCCTTCTGCAATCTGAACTGGTTCCTTTTCATAAGCTATATATTTAGATTTCAAGATGCAAGCCTCCCTTAATGTAATAGTCATTGCAGTGGGATTTTCGATATATTCCTTTGAAACTTGTGCAGCTTTTGATAAAGCGGAATCATACTAGATTTTAACTTTATCGTCATATTACTGCAATATTTGCATATTTGAAAGGATGGTTTAGGGTTATGTTGGAAAAATAATTGTGACTGCAGGAATATTAAATTTGATATAGAATATAACAAAAGACAACATAACTAAATAAAAACGAAAAGGAATGATAAAGCACTAACAGAAAATAGGCTAAATATTTTATCATCGAGAATTAAAAAAATATCTTCGATCTTTTTATCCTACATTTTTTTATAGATATGGATAATTAGACGCAAGGAAGTTTATTCTTCCTTAAGGGTATAGCTGGAAACGGCTATGCCTCCCGTGTTTGAAAAGAAGATATGGTTTACCAATGTATGATCCATAATACATTTTGGTATTAATGCCAGTAGGGATTTATTTGCTTGCATTCAAAACATGTTTATATGTCCGAATACGCAACCAGCATCGACTTTTGATGCTGGTTATTTTTTATCATCTTGACCAGAAGCAGTGGAAGGAGATTATAGGTGAAAACGGCTACCCCAACAGGAATAGAGTTAGCAGAAAACCGAAGAGATGCCAGCTGGAAGATTATTATTCTATTATTTGTGCTGCTAATAAATTTTATATTTTCTTTTGCCCTTGGGCGATATCCGGTAGCTCCGGGTGAATTACTCAGAGTACTAATAGCACAAGTAGTGCCCTTAGAGGCCACTTGGAATGATACTGTGGAAACCGTCATATTTCAAGTACGCTTGCCTCGTATTTTTGCAGCTATACTAGTGGGCGCAGCTTTATCTGCAGCGGGAGC
>DAIMDR010000266.1:0-2721 GCA_036725705.1 Syntrophomonadaceae bacterium
ATGAGTAATGGAATACAATTCCCGTTCAAGCCTTTTATGTACTATATCCGGAAGATTGTTCCCATAGAGTTCTTTAGCCGTTTCCCAACTTAAAGCAGTTATCTCTTCGGCGGCACCATCAATCCGGGGAGGATAAAAACCTTCGGGTACCGGTTGTAAACTTTCTATCCGGGCATTAATAACAGCCGGATTTTTTATTACTACTTCCTCTGCTTCAACGGCTCCCAGATATGAAAACTCATTTAACATTTCCTCAGTAGTTCTAAAAAATAGGGGTGCCTGGACATCAACATCATCATAACCTTGTCCTGCCTGGATAATCTGACGAAATATTTTATGTTCCGGGTCCAAAAAATGCACATCTCCGGTAGCCACTACCGGCTTGTCAAGCTTTTTCCCCAGTTCATATACGGTTTTATTCAGTTGCTGAATAGCTTCAATATTGTCTGCCTGGCCTTCCCGAATCAAAAACTCATTATTGCCGACTGGTTGAAGTTCCAGGTAATCATAAAAGTCTGCAATTTGCTCCAAAACTTCATTTGATTCACCATTAATCACTTTAGAATATAGTTCACCCGCCTCGCAGGCAGAACCTATGATTATTCCTTCGCGATATTGCTGTAATTCCTGGCGTGTAATTTTGGGATGCCGATAAAAGTTATGCAAATAAGAGTTGCTGATAAGTTGATATAAATTCCTTAGACCAATTTGATTTTGGGCTAATAAAATTATGTGATAAGGTCTTTCCTTACGGTCAGTTTCCACCAGATAAGCTTCTACGCCATAAATGACTTTAATTTTAAATTTTTTTGCGAATTTATGAGCAATAGGAAAAGCCTGAACACAGCCATGATCAGTAATAGCTATTGCCTCATGCCCCCATTCAGCTGCTCTTTTAATAAGGGCTTCAACTTCAGTTAATCCATCCATGGAACTCATTTTAGTATGCGCATGCAGCTCTATACGCTTTTCTTCGCTGTTATCCTGACGAAGCGGTTTGGGAACTTTAAGATAAGATTCCATAAACAAAACCGGCTCACGCACATATGAATCAAAACGGACACTGCCTTTAATCCTTATCCATTCATAAGTTTCCAATCCATGTTCGTCGCCTTCGGCAAATTGCTTAACTACAATGGTATCAATATAATCAGTAACCAAATAGCTGAATACCTGGCGGCCATCTTTTAAAATTGAAACGCTTTTGTCCCATATTTCCCCCTCGACTATGGCCGTTTTTAAACCTTCCTGCAGTTCGGAAACCGGTATTATCTGACAGGTTAATAATCCTTCATCTTCGTCAATTTCTGGTTTGCCTTTTCGGAAGGATAGTTTCTTTTTGGCAGTATCATCAGGAATGTTCAATAAGTCCATTTCCTGACGTTCAATAAAAACTGGGATATCGCGTTGCTCGTTAATGTCGTAAGCCGGTAATACTCTTACCAATATTCTCAGCCGATATTCCTGCCAAAACCATGCGGCTAATTTGTTACACACTTCATCATTTATAATTTGCTGATACTGCTCTTTCTGATGGGGGCAAAAATCCACACCGTGACTTAGTATTTTAATTGGTATCTGGTCAATAATTTTATCATTATTAAACAAAGAGGATGATAATTCATCCTTCCTGCTGTCCAATATTTTTTTGATTGATTTATCCGGATTTTTTAACCGGGTCAATATTTCCAGATGGTTCAGAGATGGTATGCTGCTTAACAATCGACTGGCAGTAGAGTCAATTACCCGGGCAGGTATGGGCTGGGATACTGAAACTCGTATACACCAGCGTCGTATAGTCCGATTCACCTGCAAATTCTCAATATATGAGTCTTCCCAGTGACAGGCCATATTGTCCGGCAGATGTTTCTGAATAAAATGATAAAAATTCTGATTCATAGTCAATTATTCCTCCATCAGCCAGTTAATTCAGTCTTTGAATGTTCTTTAAACCTTGTACTTCAGACAATTCATCAATTATTTCAGCTATTGAAATATGGGAGGGTAAATGCAGTAAAAGTTCAACTTCCAGGTCTTCATCCTCCAGACGGGTTAGTTGAATGTTTTTAATTAATACTCCCATATTACCAAGAATGCTTCCAATAACTCCTACCTGTCCAGGCCGGTCTTCTACCACCATAATCAGCCCTTTATAGACCCTCATGCCGGTAAAGCGTTCTTCAAACTCAATAAAATATATAAGGATAAACAGAATTAGAATGGTGGTAACAATCGCTGGAATATATAGTCCAGCACCAACTGCCAAACCAATACAGGCAACCACCCATAAGCCGGCAGCAGTAGTCAGTCCTCTGACTGTAGCCCCCTCACGCATAATGGTACCTGCACCCAGGAAACCTATTCCACTGATTACCTGAGCAGCAATTCTTCCCGGATCAGCATTTACCGTCTGATAATACTGAAAATACATATCCAGAGATACTATCATGGCCAGGGCTGAGCCTACTGTAACCAATGTATAGGTACGCAGACCGGCTGGTCTGTTGAGGCTCTCTCTTTCTAAACCGATTAACCCTCCCAGAATACCTGCCAATGCCAGTTTGAAGATTATTTCATATACCGACACTTACTTCACATCCAACCCATTTTTTATGCACGGATGATAGTTAAAACAGCATTGACTACCTGGTCAATATTTACTCTATTAACTTCATCCTCCCATCTTTTCTTCACCTCTACCTGATTATCCTGCAATGCTTT
>DAIMDR010000267.1:0-2713 GCA_036725705.1 Syntrophomonadaceae bacterium
GCGCCCAAACATCATCTGGAATAAACTTCTGCGTTCCAATCCATCACCACCCTATTAATCCCTTATAGTCCTCTAAATTGTTCTGCAGCACTGTGTATGCAATAAGCAACGCCACCGCTGGGTCTATGCGCTGGCGCTGATGCTTACCTTTGATGGGCCTTATGTTTTCGTTTTTATCTACTTCGATTGCTACGTTGGTCAAGGCCCATTTCATAAGCGGGTTGTTATCGTAAACAATATCTTTACTGCTTAGGTCGGCTCCCAGCAACTTCATGGGTGCACTTAATGTTCTGGCTCCCATAATGACCGGTAGCAGGTTGTTTTTGTTTTTGTACCCCAATCTATTCTCCATGTCCTCAACCCAGGCCGGGCTGTTCCAAGAGTCATAACCTGTCCAGTAACCGATTATGCCGTATTCGTCTTTCATTTGCCGGAACCACTCAGTCACATACCGGTAGTCAACTTTGTTGCCTGGGCATAAGGTAATTAATCCCCGCTGTGCCCAAATATCATAAGGTACTTTATCCTCTTTTGATCGTTGTTCAATGGTTTCCCCGGGCATGAACGCCTGGCCGATTATATATTTTTTATCACTGCCCGGCTTCATAACCAGAATACAGGCATACGTTAGGTCGGTTGTTGCTGAGAGATCAACGCCACCTATGCCGTAGCAGTCCCTCAGTTCCTCGATGTCGAATGTCTCCTCATTATTCGCCTGCTCAAAGGTCAGCCATTTATCGGCTGTAGTCTCACGGATGTTAAAGTCCTTGGTTAGTACGGTAGGTAAGAAGTTCGGATCATGCTTGGCCCGCTCGACGTTTGCTGCCAGTTCCTCGTAAGATTTTATAGTGCCAAGTCCGGGGTTGGCCTTCTCCCACATTCGGAAGTCGGTCCACTCAGACCGTTCATCAAGTTCGTATATGAACGCCAGAAATCGGTCGTCATCAATAGTGCCATCCAAAACCTTACAAGCATAATCGTAAATATCGTCAAAGATACACTCTCGGACGAATCCGGCAGTGGTGATCATATCCAGAAGCGGCTGCTCTCTGGCGGCCATGGACTGCTTCATTACGTCGTACAAGTTACGATTTTTAATTGCGTGCAGCTCGTCCATGATACAGTTATGAGTATTGAGGCCATCCAGACTATTACTGTCACTGGCCAGTGGCTCAAACTTGCTAAATGTGACCGGGAAATACAAGTCAGACTTTCGCTTTTTAACATGTTTGCTAAGCGCCGGTGATTGACTGATCATATTTACGGCTTCTGAAAATACGATCCGGGCCTGGTCTTTTTTTGTCAATTTGTTATTACCCATAGGCTTTTTATCCTATGCTCTGGAGGTTTCCCTCATTTTCATTAGTTGGTCAATTCCAACCCAGTTTAGCGTACATTTTCAACCAATAAAAAACAACCTTTATTGGTTGCTGGGCACTCTTGGAAACGTTATAGTCTATCTACTTAAATTATATCTTCTTTTGGCTAAGTTAACGGTTTTTACATTTACGTTTAACAATTCAGCGATATCTTTCATTTTCATTCTCTTGTTTATATATAAGTCAATCATCATATCCTTAGTGATTTTAGAACTCCTATCGGGGAGTTTATTACTTCTTGGTCTTACCTCAAAACCATATTCCTTTATTTTTTTAGACAAATACCTTCTATCAGTTTTGTACTTTTCCGCTAACTCGCGTAAACTACAACCGGTGTTATACTCGCTAATTGCTTGTTGCAACTCTTCTTCTGATATGTTAGGTTTTCTTCGCCATTTTTGACCACCCGGACACAAGTTATAACCATTCGGATTTATAGTATTGAATTTATTAATAAAAAATTCTTCCGCTTCATTTAGCTCTTTTGTGGTTTTGTATCCGTCTTGTATCAAAAAGATTTCAAAGTTTTCTTTCCCGATAGATTTTATCGCTTTGGATATTATGGTGTTTTTATTAGTTTGATTGTTTGCCGTATGTCTAGCAAACCTGTCTTTCAATTCTAATGTCGTTTGACCTATATATAACTTATCGCTTTTATTGTTTTTAATCCCGTAAATTTTACCGTTCATTTTAATCGCCTCATAGTAATTGTACCACGAGCCCCCGATTTATTCAAGTAAATAGTTTCAGTTTCTACGCGTTACGGTGATTAAGGTTCTTTAGTTCCTTAATTTACCTCGGTATTAGCATGCTTAATATATTGATTTATTTGTTTCTATATATTAAGTTTAGCCTTCACCGATTTTGCCCAGTTTTAAGTCGCCACTTATCTTTAGCGACTGAATAAACCTCCGCACCGCCTTCCCCATCGCCCACCAACATATAGTTGCCGGTAGCGGCCTTCTCGGTACTCTTACCATTCTTCCTGCCAACACAGGTGAGTACTTCGCGGCATCTACGCAGCCCGGTATCTTTATGCACGAATCCATAAACAGCTTGGATTTTAGCCTTCTGAAATAGCTCCAACTTGACCGGCTTGCCGACCCACTTGCCTTTACTGTGCTTGCAAAATCTCTCAATAAACTCAATCGGCTGGGTAGCTTTTTCAATGTCAAACACCCACGGATCGCGCGGGTGTTCTAATTCGTCTATTATTTTTTGGTATTGCTGGGTCAGCCGCTTACAGGCTACCACCTGACCGGATTGTATCTGCTGCCAGTATTCCTCAATGTAGGTTTTAGGTTTTACCCGGCTCATTTCCTGGCCTTCTTTTT
>DAIMDR010000268.1:0-2668 GCA_036725705.1 Syntrophomonadaceae bacterium
TGGTTGTCGCCGCCATGGTATTGCTGGGTTCAGTATGGACCTTACCCGGTATCGCTGGATTTGTTTTATCTATAGGTATGGCGGTTGATGCCAACATCATAATTTATGAACGCATAAAAGAAGAACTGCGGCTGGGCAAAACCCTGGTTGCCAGTATAGAATCCGGTTTTAACCGTGCATTTACTGCCATTCTGGATTCCAATATAACTACCTTGATTACTGCCGGGGTATTGATGTATTTTGGTACCGGTCCTATTAAAGGTTTTGCAGTTACTCTTTCCATAGGTATAGTTATGAGCATGCTGGTAGTACTGACCTTCACGCGTTATATGTTAGTAGTTTTCGCTAACATAACCAAGAATCAAAAGTTATACGGGATATAAGGAGGGTAGGAAATGCAGATAATTCAACAGAGAAAATGGTATTATATTATTTCCGCCTTGATTATTATTCCCGGTATTATTTCTTTGATGATGCAAGGGCTTAATCTGGGCATAGATTTTTCCGGTGGCTCAATGTTGCATATTAAATTGCCCGGAGGAACAACTTCTGCTCAGGTAAGTAAAGTTCTGGGTGATATGAAAATTGGTAAGGCGGATATTCAAAAAAGCGGAGATGAATTTTATATTCGTACTGCAGCCTTAAGTCAGGAAAAGACTGACGAAGTAATGGAAGGTTTTAAGACGGAATTCAAAGAGGTCAAATTTTTGAGTTCTGAAAATGTTGGCGCGGTTATTGGTAAGGAGCTTACCCGCAACGCCATCCTGGCTTTATTAATAGCTACGGTAATGATGCTGTTGTACATTACATTCAGATTTGAATGGACTTTTGGTATAGCTGCAATTGTAGGGATTATACACAATGTATTAGTGGTGCTGGGGTTGTTTTCACTGTTTCAATGGGAAATCAACAGTGCTTTTATTGCGGCCATATTAACGATTATAGGTTATACCATAAACGATACTATTATAATATTTGACCGGGTTCGTGAAAATCTTCGTATCAAGTCCAAAGAAGATTTTTCCTCTTTGCTTAACCGGAGTATTATGCAAATGCTTAACCGCTCGCTTAATACAGTCTTAACCAGTGTATTTGCCCTGATAGCACTAATAATATTCGGTGGAGAGTCAATTAAGTTATTCGTTCTGGCTATGTTAATCGGTTTTACTATAGGTGCTTATTCGTCAATTTTTATTACCAGCCCGGTGCTGTATGAAATAAGAGGCAGCAAGGCTTAATAAACCAGGTCTTTAAAGTATTAAGGGGCTTCATTATTATGGGCCCCTTAACTTATGGGATGATTATAGACAAAGGCGGTATCTATCCTATAAAATATAAATCGACCGATGTCAGCTGGAAAGGGGGCTAATCCATGCCGTTATATTTAATTGGAGCACTAATTTTTACTATCGGTATTGCAGTTTTTGTATTCCAGAACACTGCTGTAGTAAGTATTCGCTATTTAAATTGGGCCTCCCCGGAAGTTTCCCTGGCAATAGTAGTGCTTATTGCCGCCTGTGCCGGAGCTCTGATAACATTCTTGTTGGATAGTTTCAGGTATTATAAATTGGCCAGACAGGAAAAAGAATTACATCAATTGAACAAAAAATTACAAAAGGAATTAAACCGATTGAAAACGGATACTGTTGCCAAAAGCACAGAAAAGGCTTCTCATTCCAAGGACTCTAAAGACTCGGTTAAAGAACCGGATAATAAAACGGATAATACACAACAGTAAGGATTATTACTGCTGTAATATATAAAAACCATAAAATGCCGGGCTTGAATAAGTCCGGTTTTTAATTATCAAAGTATGATTAGTTAGAAAACAGAGACTTTAATTCACGCGGATGACGCGGATTACCGGATTTTCGCAGATTTTGTTATTAACCTGAAGATGCCAAAACAGGTGATTGTATTATGTATATACCGGAAAGCAGCGTTGACGCTGATGCAGAACCAATGTTAAACTGAGCACAATTTAGCGGAACTGGAGGAAACAAAAGGCATGTATTTAACTGGAACCATGCAAATTAATGAGTCAGGGCATTTGGAAATCGGGGGAATGGATGTAGTCGATTTAGCCAGTGATTATGGGACTCCATTATGGGTTATTGATGAGCAGGGCTTTCGACAGAACTGTCGGGCCTTTCGCGAGGCTTTTAACCGGCAGGGCGACTCCCTGGTTCTTTACGCCAGCAAGGCTCTCACTTCTCTGGCTATTATACATATGGTTCACGAGGAAGGTCTGGGATTGGATGTGGTTTCCGGCGGGGAATTATATACTGCTCTGCAAGCCGGATTTCCTCCCCGGCTTATTTATTTTCATGGCAATAATAAAAACACGGATGAAATTACCCTGGCAATTGATAATTCCGTTGGTCGCATAGTAGTCGATAATTTTTACGAATTATCTTTGTTATCTGATTTATGCCGGGCAAAGAACTATACCCAGGATATTCTGCTGCGCATAACCCCGGGAGTTGAGGCTCATACCCATGAATTTATTCAGACCGGACAGATTGACTCCAAGTTTGGTTTTACTTTACCCGATGGGCAGGCAATGGAAGGAATAAAGATGGCACTGAATAGTCCTAATATAAACCTGGTAGGGCTGCATTGCCATATTGGTTCCCAGGTCTTTGAGATGGATTCATTTCGTCAGGCA
>DAIMDR010000269.1:0-340 GCA_036725705.1 Syntrophomonadaceae bacterium
AGAGCAAACGGGTGTATTTTTTGAGGATCAGGATGTCGATTCACTGCGCCTGGCCTTAGAAGCGTTTATAGAATGTGAAAGTACCTTTGATCCAGGGCTGATAAGGCAGCAGGCCTTGAAATTTAGCCGCCAACGGTTTTTGGAAGAGTTCAGAACCACAATAAACCGGTGCTATGATGATTTCCAGGCCAGAATTAGTGGAGATAAAGCGAAACATATATGATATTTGCTGTGAAAATGTATCCAACGTGTCATTGCCCCCTTCGGGGACTACTGGTATTCGCTCACGCTCATGACTATTGTTGCGAGCGCAGCGAAGCAATCTCAAACGAGAATTACA
>DAIMDR010000269.1:350-2668 GCA_036725705.1 Syntrophomonadaceae bacterium
TACAGGCAATGCTGAAAAGAGATCGCCACGTCGCTACGCTCCTCGCGATGACACGGCGAGGATTTTTTCACAGCGATGACAGGTTTAAGTTTTTCATTTATCGTGGCCTGATCTTCAGGTGATAATTGCTGTAAATCTTTGTCGAGGTGGAGGGTTTAATAGATATGTTGAAAAGGTCGATTTTTCGTCAATATGATATTCGGGGCAGAGTGGGAGCAGATTTCGATGAAGAGGGAGCTGGGAGAATAACCGCGGCATTTGCCCGCTATGCGGGCAAAAAAGGCTGCCGCAGGATACTGGTGGGCCGGGATAACCGCTCTTCTTCATTACCTATTCGCAACCAGGTGGTACAGGTCCTGAAAAACATGGGCTGGGCGGTAGTGGATATCGGGGAAGTTATTACTCCTATGTTCTATTTTGCATCCCGGCATATGGATATAGATGCGGGTATCATGATAACCGCCAGTCATAATCCTAAAGAAGATAATGGGTTTAAGCTGCTGCTGGGGGAGGCTACCATTTACGGAGACGAAATTCAGGTAATTGCTGATATGGCCATGGAAGCAGCCGAAGATGATAGCAGTAATGAAAGCAGCGGTTCTGTTCAGTATATAGACATAAGTGCTGCTTAACTGGAAGCTATCCAGACCAGGGTCAAACTGGGTGATCGGAAACTCAAAATAGTGGTGGACTGCGGCAATGGCACGGCTGGTTTCATCGCCCCCGATTTGTTTAGGAAACTGGGATGTGATGTGGTGGAGTTATATTGTGATTCTGATCCAAGCTTTCCTAATCATCATCCCGATCCGGTAAAAGTAGACAACTGTCAGGATTTAATCAAGGTGGTACAGGCGGAAAAGGCTGATTTAGGTATCGGTTTTGATGGCGATGGCGACCGCTTGGGAGTGGTTTCGGCTCAGGGGAATATAATATGGGGCGACATGCTCATGATTCTTTTCTGGAGAGAAATCCTCCCCCGGAATCCAGAGGCTGATTGTATAGTGGAAGTCAAATGCTCCCAGGCCTTGATTGAAGAGATCGAGCGCTTGGGAGGACGACCTATTATTTATAAGACGGGACACTCGCTGATCAAGGCCAAAATGAAAGAATTGGGGGCTATATTTACTGGGGAAATGTCGGGCCATATGTTTTTTGCCGATGAGTACTACGGATTCGATGATGCGCTGTATGCGGCCGCACGGCTGCTAAGGATTTTGTCGAATACAAATGCTGGACTTGATGATTTGTTAAGTGATATTCCAAAGTACTATGCTACTCCGGAAATCAGGGTAAAAAGCAGTGATGAAGAAAAGTTTGCGGTGGTGGAAAAAGCCCGGCAGCATTTTAGGAAGCGTTATGAATTAATTGACGTTGATGGAGCACGCATCCTATTCCCCGACGGATGGGGGCTTATTAGGGCCTCTAATACCGGCCCGGAGATCATTGTTCGTTGTGAGGGAAAGACTCCTGATATAAGGGATCAGATTAAGGAAGAGATCTTTTTCTGTTTGAATGCGTGCGGAGTACTGTAGGACTGTCATTGCCGAGCGCGTAGCGAGTGGCAATTTATAACGAACTCTACCCGTTAATACTCTTCATTTTCATGAGTAGTTATGCCCTTCGGTAAAAGTTAATTGATTCTTATTTAACGAAAAAAACGGAACAAAACAATGTGGCATTACGTCTTAATGTACAGCCATTAATATTTTGTGGAGTTGAAATGGCACTACATATGACTCCACTGATCACCTGAAATCAAACCTTTGTTATTTCGAAAGGGGTGAATAGATAAACCATTAGATTGACCATAAGGTCGATTACCTCAACGAATTTATAACCATTTATTTAAAGGAGGAAAGAACATTGCTAAAAGCAAGAAATAGAAAACTATCCATGATATTAGTGCTTGCCATGCTGATGACCATGTTCGCGGGTCTAGGCACAGCCAGTGCAGCGACAACTACTTACAGTTGTTTGCAGGTGCCATATATTTCTACAGGGACAAATGTTTCTTCCGTTGACTCAACTTTGGGAACTTTAGTTATTGATTGGGATACTTTAACACCTGCACCTGTAGCATTAGGCAAACCTCATAAAGCTATTTTAGTGTTGCCGGATGGTCTGGAATTTAAAGGCACAACAGGCGCTTGGACTAGTGTGGTTACACCTTCAATAGCCAAAAGTAGTATAGCGACAACTAATTTGCCTGCGAGTTTTGACATTTTGTCAAGCAAAGAAGTTGCTATTTGGGTATACAACAATAATGCTGCGCCCGCTTTTGATACCCGTATGTTGGTGTATTTTGGCCAACTTGCCGG
>DAIMDR010000270.1:0-2663 GCA_036725705.1 Syntrophomonadaceae bacterium
TGTATTTTTGAAGAAACCAGACCTCAATGGGTTGGCAGGGAGACCAGTATAAGCGATAATATGATGTATCATATGGTTAGATCCATGCATATGGCGGGCAGATGTATTGATTGTGGCGAATGCGAAAGGGTTTGCCCGGCGGGCATCCCATTGATGCTGATTAACCGTAAACTTATCAAAGAAGTTGACCGTCTGTACGGACCGTATGAAGCGGGTATGGTATATGTTGAAGGGCAAAAACCGCCATTCAGTGTCTATGATGAAAAAGATCCGGATGATTTTATATGAAGAGGGTGATATAAGGTGAAGTATTTTAAAAAGGGTCAAATTGAAAAAATAGTAGACCGTCTGGCAGAAAAGGCTGATGTATTTGTTCCTATGCTCAGGGGACAGCAATCAGGGTTTTTCTCCTGGAAGTCATACGATGAAAATTATGATGATCTAATTTTTGATTTATTAAATGTATATTCTCCCCCGAAAAATATAGTTTTACCGCAAACTGAAAAAATGTATAACTTTGACCAACAGGGTCAGGAGGTAATTGTAAAGCCGGAAGAAATACCGGTTGAGCCGAAAGTGATATTTGGCATTCGCTCCTGCGATGTAAAAGCTATTGAATATCTGGATGAAGTATTCCTTACCCGCACCTTTGTCGATGAATTTTATAAAGCACGTCGTGATCAGGTTACTATAGTGGCCAATGCCTGTTATAATCCCGGAACTAATTGCTTTTGCAAATCAATGGGTGTAGATCCGCTGGAACCGGAAATGGCGGATGTTATTTTAAGGGAAGTAGAAAACGGTTATGTTTGGGAGCCAAAAACCGAAAAAGGAGATATTCTTACCAAACAGATAGAAGATCTGCTGGAAGAAAAGGAAGTAGAACTTTATGAACTAAATAGATTTGTACGCAAAGTTAATTACGATGGAGTAGCGGAAAAACTTAAGGATTTATTTGACCATCCAATGTGGGAAAGATATTCTGATCCCTGCCAGACTTGTGGGATATGTACTTACATGTGTCCTACCTGTTACTGTTTTGATGTACAGGTCAAAAACTGGGGTGAGGAAGGTTATCGTTTCCGCTGCTGGGATTCCTGTATGTATCGGGAATATACGCAAATGGCGGGTGGACATAATCCTCGTGAAGCTACCACCGAGAGATTTCGTAATCGCTTTTTGCATAAATTACAGTTTTTCAATGAACGTTATGGCACCCCTTTGTGTACCGGTTGCGGACGTTGTATAGTAGCCTGCCCCGCAGGTGTAGATATTATCAGGATGATTGAATTGATTAAGGAGGCGGAACCCAGTGTCTAATTGCAGCTGTGAAAATCCGCTTATACCACAAATAGTTGAGGTTATTAAAATAGTAGAAGAGACTCCGGATGTTAAAACTTTTTATGTACAAAAGGATAACGGAGTACCTTTCGACGTTATGCCCGGGCAACTGGCTATGGTATCATTATTGCCGGTTGGTGAGGGAATGTTCTCAGTTTCCTGGCAGGAGGATGACCATTTGCAATTTGCTATTAAAAGAGTCGGGGTTATGACTGACGAATTGCATAATATTGATGTTGGTCAGCGGCTGGGAGTCAGGGGACCCTATGGAAATGGATTCCCGGTAGAAAAATGCCAGGGCCGGGATATGCTGTTTATTGGCGGAGGAATAGGCCTGGCACCATTACGTTCATTTATAAAATATTGTTTCAAACATCGTGAGGATTACGGTAAAATTACTATCATATATGGCAGCCGCAGCTATGATGATCTGTGTTTTAAAGAGGAACTGTTTGGAAAATGGCCACAGGAAAAAGATACGCAGGTATATGTGACTATAGATAATGCTGAAGAAAAATGGGATGGACATGTTGGTTATGTGCCGGCTTATCTGGAGGAACTTAATCCTGATCCCCAGGGGATGATAGCAGTTACCTGCGGACCGCCGATAATGATCAAGTTTGTTCTGCAAGCTCTCCAAAAAATGGGATTCAGTGATGAACAGGTCATTACTACCCTGGAAATGCGCATGAAGTGCGGTATTGGCAAATGCGGACGCTGTAATATTGGCAGTGAGTATATCTGTCTGGATGGCCCGGTTTTTGATCTGGCTCAATTAAGAAAACTGCCGCCGGAATGGTAAACGAAAAAATATATGCCAATAAAAGCACCTGGAACAACTTAATGCCCAGGTGCTTTTTGCTGTGATATTTATCAGTTCATAAGCTTACAGATATTATTGGAAAATTCCAGCGGGTCCTGCAAGGGTAATCCTTCAATAAGCAGGGCCTGATTATATAACAAATTTGTATAAATCACCAGCTTATCACGATTGTTTTCATAAGCCTCCTTAAGTGCACTGAATACCTCATGATTAGTGTTTATTTCCAGCACTTTGTCAGCTTTTATACCCTGGGCATCCGGCATGGCACTTAGAATTTTTTCCATTTCAATACTTAACTCGCCCTGGTTGCTAAGACAAACCGGATGGCTTTTTAATCTTTGTGAAGCCCTAACATCACTAACACTATCTCCCAACAGGTTCTTCATTTCAGTAAATAAATCCCGGTTTTGTTCATCAGTCTCGGTACCGGTGTCAGCTTCAATACCTAAATCACCGCTGGCTACTGACTTAAACTCAGTATTTTTATAGCTCATCATTA
>DAIMDR010000271.1:0-2660 GCA_036725705.1 Syntrophomonadaceae bacterium
ATGCCTGACACCATCAAAATTTGTTTAAATATTTGCGGTGATTGAGGCAGGGCAAAAAACTCTCCGGGGTGAACCCGGCTGGGAACCAGATAATCTCTGGCCCCTTCAGGTGAACTTTTAGTCAGCATGGGAGTTTCTATTTCCAGAAATCCTTTGGAATCAAGATAATCACGCATAGCTTTAACTACTCTATGACGCAATACAAAGTTGTTTTTCATTTCCGGCCGGCGTAAATCCAGATAACGGTACTTGAGGCGCAAAATTTCATCAACTTCTACACCATCTTCAATATAAAAAGGAGGAGTCTTGGCCGGGCTGAATACTTCCATCTGTTCAACATATACTTCTATTTTACCGGTAGCCAAATTAGGATTCTCAGTAGCTTCCGGTCTTTTCCTTACTATTCCGGAAACTGCTATTACATACTCGCTTCGTACCTGTTCTGCCAGATGAAAGGCCTCCTGGTCTACTTCCGGACTGAATACCACCTGAATAAGACCGGAACGATCCCGAAGATCAATAAATATCAAGCCACCATGGTCCCGCCTGGTATCTACCCAGCCATTTAATACTACCTGTTGGCCCACCTGCTCCAAAGTCAGGTCCGTGGCCATATGCGTCCTTTTCATACAATTTTTCCTCCTAACAACTTGCCAATAATGTATTAATTAACTCCACTGCCCGGTCTAAATCAACCTGAAGTTGTTCTTTGTTGCTCATATTGCGTATGGTAACAAATCCGCCTTCGATTTCATCCTCCCCTAATAACACTACCAATGATGCATTCAACTTATCAGCGTGTTTCATCTGAGCCCGGGCACTGCGTGCGTTATAATCCATTTCCACGCTTATACCTGCATCCCGGATTCGTTTTACTAATTTTACCGCCGGGGATATATATTGCTCATTCATTGCCACTACAAATACGATTTTTTTCTGTACAAGGCTATGATTGATACTGCCCTGTTCCAATGCTAACAGGATACGCTCCATACCCATGGCAAAGCCAATACCCGGCAGGCTTGGCCCTCCACAGGCTTCAACCAGACCATCATAGCGTCCTCCACCCCCAATGGCACTTTGCGAACCAATCCCGGGGATATGAACTTCAAAAGCTGTATTGGTGTAATAATCCAAACCCCTGACCAATTTATCATCATGCTGAAAACTGATTTGGGCTTCCTGCAGATATTTTTTTACCTGTGCATAATGCTCATGACAATCAGGGCATAAGTAATCAAATAAGGTCGGGTGTCCTTCAATTGACTTCTGACATTCCGATTGTTTGCAATCCAATACCCTTAAAGGATTGTTCTGATAACGAACTTTGCAATCATTGCAAAGCCTTTCCTGATGGGGAACAATATACTTTATTAGCTCCTGACGGTATGATTCCCGGCAGATTGGACAACCTACTGAATTCAAATGCAAATCGTATTCTTTTAACCCGGTTCGGGCAAGAATTTCCACCAGCAGCATCATTACTTCCGCGTCCAGATAGGGGTTCCGGCTTCCAAACGCTTCGACCCCAAATTGATGAAATTGCCGGTATCTGCCTTTTTGCGGACGGTCATAACGAAACATGGGACCGGAATAATACCATTTGACCGGCAAAGCCCCGTTATAAAGATTATGTTCAATAAGGGCCCGTACACAACAGGCAGTCCCTTCCGGTCTAAGGGTCAGGCTCCGGTCTGCTTTGTCATTGAAAGTATACATTTCCTTGCTTACAATATCGGTACTGTCACCTACTCCGCGTTCAAACAATTCCGTATGTTCAAATATAGGAGTACGGATTTCCCGATATCCATACAATTCCGCCACTTCCCTGATAATTTTTTCCAGGTTCTGCCATCGGCTTGATTCTTCGGGAAGAATATCATATGTACCTCTGGGTGCTTTTGTGAGCATAAAAAGGCCTCCAAGCCAAATAATTCTGGGATAATTCTAATGTACGACCCCCAGGTTGTCAACTTTGTTGGCGATGATACGTGCCAGTGACTGCTGATACGCATCAGGGTTTTTGGGATTATAAAATGATGTAAGTCTCCAATTGCTGTAATTTACATACTTGGAGGCGGCACCTGCTCCCATACCAATAATTGTCTGGCGTTCCTCCATCATTTTAATATTATAGTAACAAAAATTTCCCGGTAACGAGTAACCTACATTTTCAAGTGCGGCTTTCATATATTTTTGCCGGTAAAGGTAATAGGGCAAATAACCATGCTCAATCAGGTATTCGGAAATTTCCCTTATGCCATTTTCCACAATTTCGATTTTGTCTTCCAGATTCTCCTTGCCTTCCGTTATTGCCATCGCTGAACCCCGTTTAAGTGCCAGCGTGTGCACGGTAAGATTTTCAGGCTTTAATTTAATGATTCTGGCAGCCGTATCACGATATTGTTCCGGGCCTTCACCGGGAAGTCCAATAATTATATCCATATTAATCTGCCTTATACCGGCATCTCGGGCCCATTCAACCGCATTAATTATATCCTGATGGTCATGCTTTCTGCCAATTAGTTTCAGGGTGTTATCCTGCATGGTTTGAGGATTAATGCAGATCCGGTTTACTCCAGCCCCGGCAAAAAACCGCAGGCTATCAGCTGACAAAGTATCTGGTCTGCCTGCCTCAACAGTAATCTCTACGGTTGCTT
>DAIMDR010000272.1:0-2647 GCA_036725705.1 Syntrophomonadaceae bacterium
AGAAGGTGGCCCTCGCGAGGGCGTTCATCCGGGATTCCCAGATCATAATTATGGACGAGCCCACCAGCTCCCTGGACCCCAAGGCTGAGGCGGAAGTCTTCGCGAAGTTCAGGGAGTTGGCAAAAGGGAAGACCGCCATCGTCATAGGTCACAGACTGTCCACTGTCAGGATGGCAGACTGCATATATCTTCTGAATGACGGGCACATCGCTGAGAAGGGAAATCATGAGGAGCTGATGGCCTTGAAGGGAGAGTATGCGCAGCTCTTCGAGATACAGGCAATGAACTACAGATGACGACTTATGATTAGAGTCTTCTAGATAGCGGTTTTTCGGAGATCGTTCACTAAATATGAACAAAATGTTCACTAAATGTGAACAAAAATGTTCCTAAATAGTGATTAAAAGCGGCAAATATATATGTTTACAAGTCTATTTAGTGTTTGACGGGGCTAAGCCTCGATTAGAATGACGGAGGTGATTAAGATGAAGATAATTGATGCAAGCACAGTAAAAGGCACCACAGTGAAAGCGGGATGCTGTAATTGCACTAAACATTGCTCGGAATATGGCCCCGGTAGCTGGCCGCAGGCTTCTACCGGTCCAATTCTAGCAAATATTGGTGGAAATAGTTGCTGGTACTAACCAGAGGTAAGGCCAGTTGTTCTGGAATCAGTATAATATCAAGAACAATTGGCTTACCAATTTTATTGCTCAGTTGAAAGGAACACATAAAAGATGAAACTATAAAAAGAGAGGTGCTAAACTATGTTGGAATTTAAGACATCAGCGGGAAATACGTATGCTTGGATAGATGATATTGGTATATTTATTCCTACTAATCCAATATTAAGTGCTATCATAAGGGAGACATGCAATCAAAACCAAACATCGAAAATAGATGAAATCGAGAAATTGAAAAAAGATTTTGACGAAAAAGAGGTTGAATATTATTATGAATTAGCTAAAAAATATAAGAAAATTAGGACGACGCTTAAAGAAAAGCTCGAATACGCTACTAATCGGCAGTTTAACGAGCCTATTTTAATAAAATCAATACTAAAGAATGGTATTGCTCAGCTCATTTTGGATGTCACAGAAGATTGTAACTTTAGATGCAGTTATTGTATTTTTTCAGGTAACTATGTACATTATCGCAGTCATTCAAAAAGGTATATGAGTTTTGATGTTGCAAAAAAAGCAATAGATTATTATTTTTCTTTGATTAAAGCAGGAAAAAGATACAATCCATTAAGACAGCCTAAAATAACGTTTTACGGAGGTGAACCTTTATTAAATTTCAAGCTAATTAAAGAATGCATAGAGTACATAGACGAGACATATAAATGTTATAAAATAAGTAATTATCTTACTACAAATGGCAGCTTATTAGATATAGAAAAGGCAGAATGGCTTATAAAGCACAATTGTCATATACTTGTTAGCATCTGTGGGCCCAAGGAGGAGCACGATAGACTTAGAGTCTATAGGAATGGAAAAGGAACTTTCGAAGATATTATGAAGAATATTAAGCCTATAATGGCGAATTACCCTAGTAACGTGGGATCAATCGCAATTTATGATTTTAAAAGTGATTTATTTAAATTAGAAGAATTTTTTAATAGACCTGAAGTTCCTGCGTTGATTCTTGCATCTCCAGTTACTGAATTAGAGGGATGCAAGTATTTCGAACAATTTTCTGAAACTGATATATTGCTTTTTAATAAGCAAATGCAGCGGGCTCAAAATTATTATGTCAATAATTTTAATGACCGAGAAAAAAACACAAGAGCTTCTCTTTTTGATATTATTTTTGGCAGGGGCTTCGTTTCAACAGTTACCGGTCCCGAATCACTTCTGCTAAACGATCCTTTAATACCGTATTCCGGTTCATGCATTCCTGGGCAAAAATTATTCGTAGATGTTGATGGAAATCTCCATATATGCGAACGAGTAAATCGCAATTTTTCGATAGGAAATGTAGCTGAAGGCCTTAATTTTGAAAAAATTGGAAAAATATTATATAATTATAATCAACGTTTAGATAAGTGTTCAACATGCAATATGATAAAAATGTGCGAAAGATGCTTTGCAACTCTCTTTGAAGGCAAAGACATCGTATATACATCAAAAAGCTGTATAAACGAAGAATTAAATAATATAAGATGGCTTGCAAATGTGTTTACTTTTGCTGAAACGAATCCAAAAATTGTAGAAAATGAATTTGGAGGTGAGTAATAATGTACTTTAGACTCAACCCGGAATGTCACTTTATAAAAGGCGAAGTTTATGGGGCCATTTTCGATTTGATAGATGAAAAGATATATCCCTTGGATCTGGAAGAAACAAAGATAATTACATCATGTGAAGATAACGAGCCCATCTGTGATGGCAAGGATTTTTTAAAAACTTTAAAAGATCTTCATATTGGGAATATATATAATAATAAAATATATATAAGAAAACTATATTTCGGTTCACCATCACTTTTTTCTTTTGAAGGAAGCCTATCACAACTCCAACGAGCGTATCTCGAGATAAACAATTCTTGTGACAGAAATTGTTGGTTCTGTGGATATAATGGGATAAAGAGTGTATCCGCCGGTCCAAATTTGACCCCTCGCGCCGATCCGATTTTGACCCCTTAG
>DAIMDR010000273.1:0-2609 GCA_036725705.1 Syntrophomonadaceae bacterium
GAGATCCTTCGTCGCCTGCAGCTCCTCAGGATGACATTTATGATACTTTTTCAGCAGTCTCGAACCGTTCCCGTATCCCTCTGAGGGAGGGGAAATAATTTGCGTCCCATTATCGGTATTACCTGTAGCAAAAACCATCAGGACAGCAGTTATTGTTTAAGAGAATATTATATTGCTTCCGTACAGCAGGGGGGAGGTATTCCGGTTATATTGCCGCCATCTGATGAAGAGACGACAATCGCTGAATATTTAAGATTTTGCCGGGGAATTATTTTATCCGGAGGGGGAGATGTTGATCCGGTATACTGGGGAGAATTGCCCGGACCGGAATTAGGTGAGATTGACCCGCAACGGGATAAGTTTGAGCTGCAACTGGCAGGATTAATTATAGAAAATGATATACCAACACTGGGAATTTGTCGTGGTTGCCAGGTTATTAATGTTGCCTGTGGCGGAAGTCTTATCGGTGATTTGAAAACTGGACTCAGTCACCGCCAAAATGCCCCGCGTGATTATCCGTTTCATGATATAGTTGTAGAAAAAGCCAGTCTGCTGCAAGAAGTAGTATCAGCAACCCATTTGCGCGTAAATAGTTTTCATCATCAGGCGGTCAGGGTTCCGGGAAAGGGCCTGCGAATTTCTGCCTGGGCGGCAGATGGAACCGTTGAAGCTATCGAGGGAATCGGAAAACCATGGCTATTAGGTGTACAATGGCATCCGGAGAGTATGACTGATGAATTTTCCAGCAAACTTTTTAGCTCCCTGGTAGCGGCTGCTGTAAAAAATAACCGGCAGCCAGGCTGAGAACCATTAGAACCATATACAAACGAATAACATAACATAAATAAGGGATGTGAGTCATTAATGCTGGCAATTAAGGGCGGTAAGGTTATAACTGTGTCATCAGCGGGTACAGTTGATAATGCGGTAGTATTGATTGAGGGAGACAGTATAAAGGATATAGGATCAGGAATAAACATACCGGCAGGTTGTGACCTGGTTGATGCTCACGGGTTATATATACTCCCTGGATTCATAGATGCTCATACCCATATTGGACTGGAAGAGGAAATTTATCAGGTGGAAGGTGACGATGTTAATGAAACTTCTGATCCGATTACTCCTGAATTACGGGCTCTGGACGGCATAAATTTTCTGGATTTGGCATTCCGGGATGCTTTAAGGGGTGGGGTAACCCGGATGATGAGTATGCCGGGCAGTGCCAATATCATTGGCGGTCAGGCCGTATTTTTAAAAGCCATGGCACCCTCCATGAGTGAAATGGTATATCGTCAGCCCTGGGGGTTAAAAGCAGCTCTGGGAGAAAACCCTAAACGGGTTTACGGAGAACAGAAAAAGATGCCTCGCACCCGTATGGCCAATGCCAGCATGTTGCGGGAGGCCTTGTATACCGCCGGGAAAAATATTGATAAAACAGTTGAGCCGGCCGTTGAATTCCGGCAACAATCACTTATAAAGGTATTACGCCGGGAAATGCCGCTGCTGATACATGCCCACCGGGCTGACGACATACTTACTGCCTTACGGATTAAAGATGAATTTGATATTGATATGATTATCCAGCATGCCACCGAAGCAGTTACGGTTGCTGATGAATTAATAAAAAGACAGGTACCGATATTTATAGGCCCCTTGCTGATTAATCGGGCTAAGGTTGAATTAAAGGATGTGTCTTTTAAAAATGCTATGTTGCTGGCCGAAAAAGGCATTAAATTCAGTATAATTACTGACCATCCGGTGACACCGATAGAACATCTGCGGGTAACAGCAGCATTGGCAGTCAGGGAGGGGCTGGATGAAACTGCCGCTTTGGAGGCTATAACAATTAACCCGTCAACCGCGCTGAAAGTTGATGATGAAATTGGGTCATTATCCAAAGGGAAAAAAGCTGATCTGGTAGCATATAATGGTCATCCGCTGGATAATCGATCCCGGGTTAAATGGGCTATGGTAGACGGAAGAATGTGGAGGGGTGAATTTGAATAAAGGGGATTTTTTCACCTTGTATTGGGATGGGGCTGCCCTGACCGTTTGCGTGGTAGGCTTTTATCAGGAAGAAAAAACTGGCGAGGATATAGTAGTACTGGCATTGGTACAACAGGAGAATCTGGTTTATATTCCCCTGGATCAACTGGAAGAAGTCCCCCTTAACGGTAAACTCATGAATTAAGGAGGGTAACCATTAACGGGCTTGACGGTTACATCATATTGCCATGCTGAAATCAATAAACCGTAGTCAGGAACGGAGTGTGAGTCCGGATAATATGATAAATGAAAATGTGAAAAAATTAGCCGAAATTTTTCCGGCAGCAATAAAGGATGGACAAGTTGATCTGGAAGCACTTAGACAAGAGTTGGGAGAATTTGAAGAGGTTAGTCGGGAAAAGTATGAGCTTATCTGGCCGGGAAAGAATCTGGCCAGGCAAGTTGCCAATACTGATATTTCCGGACGAATTCTAAAATATATACCCGGGGACAGCCAGGATAAAGATACTACTAAAAACATTTACATAGAGGCGGACAACCTGGAAGCTTTGAAATTGCTCCGTGATGATTATTCTTCCCGCATTAAAATGATATATATAGAT
>DAIMDR010000274.1:0-2609 GCA_036725705.1 Syntrophomonadaceae bacterium
CTATCGCTCAGAGTGACAGTATTGAAGGATTTATTTGAATTATGCAAAATTCTCAAGTGATAATTTTATAGTGTAAATAAGTCAGGGGAGAATAAATCTCCCCTGCTGGTGCAACTTTAATTAACGTTGGTTATTCTGGAGGGCAATATTACGCTCTGCAATTTCAATAGCCTTGGTCACCATATTTCCACAATCTCTGGAACTTACCGCGCCCCAGCCCTGGGAACTGACTAGCTGGTCTACTCCCAGTTCACGAGCTATTTCATATTTAAGTGCCTCAGACATAATGCCCGGTTTTCTTGCCATTCAAAATACCTCCCTGTTTTTATTGCACCAGTATTATTCTGTGAATAACAGCATAAAATTATGGCTTGATATTCTTCGAAATTTTGTAAGGAGTTTCTAGTTTGGCAAATTTGTAATACACTGTGTATAAAGGAGGATGAAATAAAATGAGATATGAAGGAAATATTTTCAGACCACCCAGCGAAGCGCGCAGTTACATTTTACAGTGTACTGTTGGCTGTACTCACAACCGTTGTACATTCTGTGCCATGTATAAAGATAAAAAGTATCATGTCCGTTCCCTGGAAGAAATTAAAACTGATATTCGCATGGCTAAACAATATTATGGAGATGTGGAAAAAGTATTTTTGGCTGACGGTGATGCCATTGCCATGGAGACTTCTGAGATACTGGAAATCTTAAACGATTTATATGCCGCATTTCCCAGTCTCAAGCATGTAGGTGTATATGCCAGTCCGGATGTTATTCTCAAAAAAGAAATGTCCGAGCTTACTGCTATGAAATCTGCCGGGCTTACCATTGCCTATCTGGGAGTAGAAACAGGTGATGAACCTTTGCTTAAAGACATACGCAAGGGAGTCACTTATGATGAAATGGTGGAAGCCGGAAAAAGAATCCGCCAGGCGGGGATACAATTATCTGTAACGGTATTATTAGGATTGGCTGGCAGAACTCCGGCAGCAGTTGATCATGCCCGCAACACTGCCAAAATTCTTAATGATATGAATCCGGATTATATAGGTGCATTGACGCTGATGGTTGTTCCCCGTACGGAGCTGTTCAGGCGTATGGAAAGAGGAGAATTTGAATTACCTGGTCCTTTTGAGATATTGGATGAGATGCGAATAATGATTGAGAATCTGGAAGTTGTAGACAGTGAATTCAGGAGCAATCATGCCTCCAACTATTTACCCATTAAAGGCAGGTTGCCGCAGGATAAACAGAAAATGCTGGATTTGATTAATGACATTATTGCCAAAAATGATCGCAGTTATTTAAGGCCGGATTACTTGAGAGCACTCTAAACAATCGTTATTTTAACCATGAATACAATCTGTTGGTATTGTAATACTTCACAACATGATATATTATAGTTATTTATAACAGGACTTCAGGGGGGGACAGCAATGCGGTTATTTGGAAGAAAAGATGAACAGTTATTTCAGCTTTTTACTGATAGTGCCCGCATAGTAGTTCGTGGGGGAGATATACTACTGAGTATTGCCGACGACTATAATAATCTGGATAAAAAGCTGGCACAGCTTACCAATTTGGAAAATGAGGGAGATCTCATTATTCAGGAACTGGTAAGAAGATTAAACAGTACCTTTATTCTTCCATTTGATCGGGAAGATGCATTTCAGCTGGTACAAAAATTAGCTGCTACTCTTGATTATATTACCGGAATAATAGATCGGATGATTTTGTATAAGACCGGCAAACCTGACACCCAGGTCAAAGAAATGCTGGATGTTTTGTATGAAGCTCTGCTGTTACAGGAAAAGGCTTTTAATCTGCTGGATAGAATTGAACATAATAAAAAAGAAATTCTAAAAGCCTGTCAGCAAATAGTTGAGTTGGAGAATAAGCAGGATTTATTATATCGTTACGGGGTTGCCAATTTATTTGAAAACCATGAGCATGATCCGCTGACAATAATTAAATGGAGAGAAGTTTACGAACATATAGAAATGGCCCAGGATTATACCCAGGATGTAGGAGAGTTGATTTCTAATATCTGCATAAAGTATTCATAGCAAAGATAAATATGATTTTAAACAGAAAACCTCTTGTCAGTAACCTGATAAGAGGTTTTTTCACTACTCCCGCTTCGTTTGTGGGGCTTGCCCCCTTCCGCTGTTTCGCCTTCGCAGGGTGTTTCAACCTTACTGGTGATCCAGGCGATCATCAGTGGTACCCACAGAGTGTTACCCTGCTCAGTCAACGCTCATAGCATTTCTATTCACTTAGCGGGTTCGGCAGTGATACCAATTATTATCATATAGTTTGGGATAAACTGCCGGGAAAATGGGTAAATTCTGGATAGGGGTGAGATTAATGCGGAAAATATTGAGACTCATTATTCTGGTTTTACTCATTTTAAATACGGCTGGATGTTCATCAGGGATACCCGGTATTGAAATCCCTGAACCATCGGTAGTATATGATATTAACGGCAAAGAAATAAAAGGTTTGTCAGCTCAAAACAGTATAAAATTAAATATTGAGGAAATCCCTCCTGAATTCACTTCTGCAATTATAGCTGTTGAAGATAAAAGCTTTTATCGCCATCATGGAGTTGA
>DAIMDR010000275.1:0-2596 GCA_036725705.1 Syntrophomonadaceae bacterium
AATATTAAAATGCAACTAAACTACCGATATTATGCAAATTTAATTAGTTTTATTGTTTCCATGTCATTTAATAATGGATTTAACCCGCGTACCCTCCTTTAAATCCTGACTGGCATCTCTGACCAGGGTCTGACCTTCTTTCAATCCAGCCTTTATTTCAACCACCTGTCCATTCTTATCACCTATTTCAATTCCCTGTACCTTTATTTTACCGTCAACTATGCTCATAACCTGGTAATTGCCTTCAGAGTTTAACCGCACCGATTCCCGGGGAACAACTAAAACATTTTCTTTGTGCAGAACTTCTATGCTGGACCGGACCTCATAACCGGGATGTAACTCGGAGGTTTCATCAATAGTTATTATTACGGGTACCCGACTTTGTACTACTCCCAGAGCGGAAACTTTTTCATAGGCCCGGGGATTAATTTTGGTTACTGTACCATTAATAATTTTTTCCCCCAGCACCGGGGCAGTTATATGGGCAGGTTGCCCAATTTTCACTTTGCCGGTTTCATCACTTAATAATTCCGTTTTTACTTCCAGACCGGTTTCAGAGCCAATCATTACTAATTGAGTTCCGGCGGCAACTACCTGACCTTTTTTAACCGGGAGATCAAGTACTATTCCGTTTATCGGGCTTACCACCTGCAATTCGGCAGTTTTCGCCTGCAAAGTGCTGCTAATCTCTCGTAACTCAGCAACTTGCTGTTCTGCTGATTTTATGACAACTTCCTGTTGAATCAGGCTATTTTCAATTTTACTGACCTGTAACTGCATCTGTTCATATTCTATACGGGTAGCTGCTCCATTATCCAATAATGTTTTGGTTCTGCTCAGGTCATTTCGAGCTTGTTTCAAATCTTCCTGCAAGGACTTTTGCATAATCCTGGCCTGCTCCAATTGTGATACCGCCTGCTCCAGCTGTATAGCTGCGGTTGAATTTTGTGTGGTCAGTTCCGGATTGGACAGCCGCATTAAAATTTGACCCGCCTTAACCCGGTCTCCCGTTTCTATCATTATTTCATTAACACGGGCAGGTTGTCCGGATTGTACATCATACTCATTAACTGCCTGCACATATCCGGGTTCTTCCACAGTTAGAACAACGGTCCCCAGCCCGGCTTTAACAGCTTCCACCGGCTGACTGCTCCTTAAAAATAGCACGGCGATTATAATTAGCAAAGATACCCCTGCTGCCAACCATATTTTCCAATTCTTCATCGATATACTCCCCTCTCTAATCCCGGTTTTTCAGGGCTTCTACCATATCAATGTTTTTAACCCGGCGAACTGCCAATTGCTGCCCAATCCAAACGAATATAATGGCTGCCAGCGCCGCTATAAAATAAGTCCGCGGATAAATTATGGCCGGAAAACTGAATAAATCCGTACTGACACTGCTCATATAGACTGCCCCCATCAATTTACCGGCCGGCAGCCCCAATGCTATACCTATAACTGCCTGTATCCAGGTTTCCTGACTTAACAAACGTGCTACTTCGGCATGTGAATAACCCATCACTCTAAGGGAAGCCAATTCCCGCCGCCGTTCCTGAAAAGTCATGGTGGCAGTATTATATACGATCGCCAGGCCTAATAGTCCGGCAAACATTATCATTACCAGTATAAAATACAGCATGGTATCCAACAACTGCAGAAAACTTTCCTGTTCACGGGCTGGACTCATTACAGAACTTACCTTAGGCATTTCCTGGAGTCTGGCTTCCACGGCAGGTACTTCCGGCGCATCCATTTTTAACATTACTGCAGTTATTACCTGACTTTCGCCTAATAATTGATTGGCCGTATCATAAGATATATAACTGGCTCCCATCATGGGATCATAAATAGCGGCAATCTTTAAATCTTCCGTTCGGGAAGCCCCTAATCCCATAGCCGTTTCGACCTTTACAATATCACCAGTTTTCAATCCCAGTTTATTGGCAACCGGAGAACTCAATAATATTCCTTCCTCCGGTATTTGCAGCTGCCGGCTGTTAATATCATATACCTGCTTTAAACTCCCGGCAGGATTTATCCCGGTCAACAACTCATCCTCAGTACGCCCATGAGCATGGATTTTTACCGGAATTTCAAGCATAGGTTCCTGCTTTTGTACCGAATCCCAGCGGTTCCAATCCATTATTTCTGAATATTTAATAGGCGCAGTAAAACGAACTATATAATCATAATGATTAACCTGCTTAAAGCTTTGTGACAATAAATAATCAATAGCATCATTGGTAAATGAAGCAAAAACCAGCAATACCACTGAGCTCATTACTCCTAAAACGGTAACTGCAAATCTGGCCCGGTTTCGCAATATCGAGCGCAGGCTCATTCTCCAACTGCTGCCCAGTCGCTCCCATATAAACGGCATGCTTTCCAAAACTATGCGGCGCCCGGATACCGGCGGTTCAGGACGCATTGCTTCTGCAGGAGTGATGCGCAATACGGAACGGGAAGCAAATAATCCTGAAGCAGCCCCTACCATACTGCTGATTAAAAAGCCCTGGATTACCACCTGAACATTTAAACCGCCAATCGTCTGGGGCAGGTTAAAAAACAGGGCATATACATCTGACATTACCTT
>DAIMDR010000276.1:0-2581 GCA_036725705.1 Syntrophomonadaceae bacterium
TCTGGGCCGGGGTTATTTTCAGGCTCCGGAAGTAGATGGAATAACATTGATAAAAGCAGCTCAAAATTTGAAACCGGGTGAGATTTATAAAGTTCGGCTTAGTGCCGTCAGACGCTGTGATATGATTGGAGAACTCATAAATGAACATAGCCAATAGTCTTACCATATTAAGAATATTTTTAATCCCTGTATTTGTATTTATTTTATTAATAAAAATTCCCTATGGTGATTATCTGGCTGCGCTGGTATTTATAGCGGCAGCACTTACCGATAGTCTGGATGGATATCTGGCCAGAAAACTACGCCAGGTTACCAAGCTGGGCATAATTCTTGATCCTTTGGCTGATAAACTGCTTATTACAGCAGCTTTAATAAGTCTGGTCGAATTAGGGGCCATGCCGGGTTGGATTGCAATTGTGATTTTGGGCAGAGAACTTGCGGTATCAGGATTAAGAGCGGTTAAAGCCGAAGAGGGGATAATTATACCTGCCAGTAAAATGGGTAAAACCAAAACAGTAGTGCAAGTGGTTGCAGTATTATTGTTAATTCTGCAAAGCAGTTATCAGCATATAGTACCCCTTCCCCTTGGTGAATGGGCAATGTATATAGCGGTCATTATAACTGTTGTTTCCGGTATAGAATATTTTTATCGATTTAGAATGGTTGAATAATCTACAATAATACAGCAGTTACCACTGTTTATCGTTGCCTCCCCCTGTCTAACCCACTAAACTCCATGATATTCTTCATAATATGCTGCGGAGCTTTTCCAGCGGTTTCTTCACTTACTTAATATTTGTTTGCTACAGATAGAATGTCCTGCAACAGGTCCCAATTACCATATATTACTTCGGGGTTGCTTAGCGGGCGCATGTTATAATTGTGAGCAAAGGGGGGCTCTACATGCCTAATATTGGCCCAATTCGCATTCCGGTAATAATTATTGCTTTATTAATAACAGTAGGATTACTGTCAGGAGGATTGCGATTATATAATTATTATTATATTGAGCAGACAGTACAGAAATCTATTACTCAAATTGAATCGGTAACTGAAGCTGATGTTAGTAAGTCAAACGGGGAATATGCTGTACAGGTTAAATTAAACTGGAGCCGAAATCTTCAAGGAACTTATCATGAATTAGACCAGATCGGCAGTCAGCATTTTGGAAATAAAATTTATAATATTAAGGTTTTGGACAACCGCAACCAGCGGTTAAATGATTTATTTATTGATTTGCAACCTTTGATTTATGAGACTTTAGCTAAAGATGAATTTGTTCGCATGAATAATGAAGTAGGAAAACAGGTCATAAAAAAGCATATGGACTATTATCTGCAAGTTGATCAACACAATATATATATTTCCATTCGGGATGGGGATCATTATCTGTACGAAATTATCCAACGATTTCATCAACAGGACAGGGAGGTTAATACTCTGAAACAATAGGAGACAGGTTATACAAAATGTTGACTGAATAAGGCATGAACATGTCTTAAAATCAAACTGCCGGAAAATTGAACAGGAAAGGAGGGGAGATAATGTATAAAGAGATACTGGCTGGTTTAGGGTTGGGAATATGTATATTTATAGCCATAATAGGAGTTAATATAACCCCGTTGATTTTGTTGGCTCTGCTTATAAGTGCAGGTTATTATATTTTTACTCAGGGAAAGTTAAGGTACAACGGTTTCGGGAATGGAAATAAAACCGGTGAGCGATTAAGGTTTGAGGATATCGGAGGTCAGGAATCGGCTATAAATGAATTAAAAGAAGCGCTTCAATTCCTGGTTAAACCGGATAAAATGGCTCATTTAGGCATCAGACCTTTAAAAGGTGTTTTACTGGTGGGACCTCCCGGAACCGGGAAGACTCTTATGGCGCGAGCTGCTGCCGGGTATACCAATTCAGCGTTTCTCAGTGCCTCAGGCAGTGAGTTTATTGAAATGTATGCCGGAGTTGGTGCCAAAAGAATTCGTAAATTGTTTAATGATGCCAGAAAAAAAGCGGCTGCGCTACCAGGTAAAAGTGCCATTATATTTATTGATGAATTAGAAATACTGGGTGCTAAAAGGGGGAATAACAGTGGTCATATGGAGTATGACCAGACACTAAACCAGCTATTGGTAGAAATGGACGGAATAATGAGGGATGATGATATTCAAATTCTAATAATTGGAGCTACTAATCGGGCTGATATATTAGATTCTGCTCTCGTGCGTCCGGGCCGTTTTGACCGTATGGTGCAGGTTAGTTTGCCGGACCGGGAGGGCAGACGCAGAATACTGGCTATTCATACTGAAAATAAACCTATAAAAGATAATACTGTTTTAGATGAAGTGGCCAGAGCTACTTTTGGCTTGTCAGGGGCCCATTTGGAAAGTCTGGTTAATGAGGCAGCAATTCTGGCCATGCGGGAAGGCTGTGATATAATTGGCACCTGTCATTTTACGGAAGCAATAGATAAAGTGTTACTGGGGGAGAAAACCGAGCGTAAACCCTCAGCAATTGAAACTGCCAGAGTTTGTATTCATGAAGCTGGCCATGCCCTGGTAAGTGAGTTGCTGGAACCGGGTTC
>DAIMDR010000277.1:0-2550 GCA_036725705.1 Syntrophomonadaceae bacterium
CTGGGCCCCTGATAAGGGCTTGAGTAATCATTCCTGGGGTACAGCCATAGATATTAACGCCAGAGACCATTTCCGATATGTGGATTCTCCGAGTGACCCGAATTTAATCTTGTGGGAAAAAGCCTTTAAACCTGCCGGATTTAGTTGGGGTAACAGGTATAATGATTCCATGCATTATGAGCTTATAAAATAAGTGGGGAGAAAGTATTTAACTCTATACTCTCTCCCCTGCCCTATTATACTCTTGCAGTTATATTGACCTATTTAACCTTTAAGCAATATCTTTCTGATTAACTTTTTGCCGGGCAGCCATGGTTTGTTTGGCCAGAGTTTTACTGTCAATAGCATAGGCTCTGACTGATTTACCATCAGCCTTGAAGCTTCCCCGGTAATCAAAGTTTGATCGTTCCAAAAGTCGCCTGCCGCCTTCTGATATGGTAAAGGCACCAATTGCACTAATATCAGGAATACTAACTTCTTTTAACGGAACAAAATGTCTGCTAAAATCTCTTACTAATGCCCTGGTATATTTCTTATGCTGTTTGTCCTCCAAATCAACAATAACCGAGCAGATATACAGGTATAGGTTAGGTTCATTAAATGACTTTATATGCTTCATAGCTTCGCTTTCATTCATTTCCCCGGTCAACACTTTCTTCCAAACAGAATAATCCAACGGAATAACCCAATAATAGCCTTTGATTCTGCCATTTATTTTACAAACACGAAACATCATGGGTTCCTTTGCAATTAATTTACTGATAAATGCAGGTTCAGTATGCCAACAGCTATCAAAATACCTTTTCTCCAAACTCAACATGGATGGTATATCCTTAATCCCGGCACACTCAACTGCAAATGCCAGGTTATTCATAATTTCACCTTCCTGATTACTTTTGCTTTAATACTGAAATGGATTGATATACACAATGTTACCGCCCAACATTAAACCCCATATTGGACATCGAAAAACAACTGATATCAATAACCCGATACAGTATCAGACAAAACACTTTTTATTAATCGGTTTTAAAAGATAATTAAACAGAGAACAAGCAAGCTACAGCGGGGAGCGCTTAATGGAGGTTTTTTGCGGGGTATTCATAATTTCACCTTCCTACATACTAAACTCCGAAACAGGTCCGGTGTTCTGCTCTTATTATAGTCTCTTTGCCGATTTTATTCACTTTATGGGCATAGGGGCAATATGGTGGAAAATAGCGTATAAGAAAGGAAACCCTGTAGGCTATTGATTAATTACATGCAGATGAGTATAGTTGCATAGAATCACAGCTATTTACAAATATCTATACTTTTCACTTTTCATCTCCTTCAACGAGGGGCAGCGTTTAAATTATACCAATGAGTAATCTCTTGAGAAAATACGTTGCTGTTCTACTGGTACATTGCGGTTACATATATATTGTTTTACATATTTGAATATTTTAGCAGGTAAAATGGTATCCAATCAAGAAAGATAACGCAGTTATATTTACATAGAATTAAAAATGGAGGTAAATATTATGAGTCTGTTCAAACGAATCAATGATAACATTAGAGCTAATCTTAATGCATTACTGGATAAGGCTGAGGACCCGGCAAAGCTTCTTAATCAATATCTAATGGACATGGAAGATGATATTGTCGATGCCGAGAGCGCTGTTGCCAGGCAATTGGTAGTAGTTCACAAGTTCAAACTTCAGTATGAGGAAACTTCAGAACTGGTTACTAAACGAGAAACACAGGCAATGGAAGCACTGCAACAAGATCGGGAGGATTTAGCCAGGCGTGCTTTGGAAGATAAGATATTACATAAATCCAAAGCTGATGATTACAAAGTTCAATATGAGAAAAGTCTTGCTACCGCCGAAACACTAAAATCCCAGCTAAGAGAAATGAAGGATGAATATGAACGCTTAAAGGCTAAACGCGATACTCTGGTTGCCCGTGCGCAGGCCGCCCGGGCCCAAAAGGACATCAGCAATGCGGCAGGAAGCTTTGGAAAGGATAACTCCCGTCGCGGTTTTGATCGTATGGAAGAAAAAGTTATGCAAATGGAAGCTGAGGCTATAGTGGCTACGGAAATAGTAGGCAGCCCTGCTCTGGATAAAGAACTGGCTGCATTAGGTGGAAGAGCAGATGTTGAACATGAATTGGCAGAATTAAAGAAAAAATTAAAATCTTAAGCCTGGTCTTGATATGACTGTTCTGCAAGGGAGGGAGACTTATGCAAACAGTATATTGGGGTTGTTTATATGGTGGAATTATTTTTGCGTTGGTAACAATTATTTTCGGGGATATATTGGGAGATATCTTCAGTGGCTTGGATTCACTATCTTTTGATCATCTTGACTTTCTGAGCCCTATGGTAATTGTCGGTGGTATCACTGCTTTTGGCGGAACCGGTATAATGCTTGATCGTCTTACCTCACTGGAAACACTAATCATAATTATTTTATCTTTGATAATTGCTATTGCTCTATCAGTATTTGTTTATTTTATCTATGTCAGACCAATGAAAAACGCTGAAAACTCAAATAGTTATACTAT
>DAIMDR010000278.1:0-2544 GCA_036725705.1 Syntrophomonadaceae bacterium
TTGCCCCTTAAAAAGCCCGGTATTTCTTGGGCTAACTAATATGCAAAAGTCTCACATATTTGCTGGACAGGACCATAGTAGATTTTAGCCACGAATATGTTATGACCATGTTATATGAGTCCCTGTATATAATGGCTGTATTAGCCGGTGTCATAATGTTGGCATGTTTGGTGGCAGCGTTATTAATAACCTATCTGCAGGTGGGGGTTATATTCAGCGCCGATCCCCTGACCCCCAAAATGGAAAGGTTAAATCCGGTGGAAGGATTTAAACGAATATTTTCAAAACGTGCTCTGGTTGAGTTGGTTAAATCATTAGGCAAAATAGTTATTACCGGATACATAGTATACACGGTTTTAAGGAAGCACTTTTATATATTCCCCCGATTTGTGGATATGGAATTAGGATTAACTCTGGAAGTAATTCTGGCTATAATTCTGGAATTGGCATTAAAAGTAGGGGTCGTATTCCTGATTATTGGTGTTCTCGATTATATCTATCAATGGTATGAACATGAAAAATCCCTGAAAATGAGCAAATATGATGTGAAACAGGAATATAAGCAGCTTGAAGGGGACCCGATGATTAAGTCCCGGCAAAGACAAATTCAGCGTGAGGCAGCTATGCGAAGAATGATGGCTGAAGTCCCCACTGCAGATGTAGTTATCACCAACCCCACTCATTTTGCGGTAGCGTTAAAGTATGATTATGGAACTATGGATGCTCCGCTGATTATTGCCAAGGGACAGGATTATATGGCCTTAAGAATTCGGGAAGTAGCCAGGGAACATCAAGTGGTTATCGTGGAAAATCCACTACTGGCCCGTACATTGTACTACGGACTGGAAATAGGTCAACTGGTTCCGGAGGAATTATATCAGGCAGTTGCTGAAGTATTAGCCTTTGTTTATCAACAGCAAAAAAAAGTTCTCTAACCGGGAGGAAATAAATGCAGGAACGTATGCCCTGGTTAAAAAGAATAACCGAGTACAGTGATGTTATAGTTGCATTCATGGTAATCAGCATTGTGTTAATGATGATTATTCCTATGAGCACTGTACTGCTGGATATTTTGTTAACTTTTAATATATCTTTTGCCTTAATTATTTTGATGGTTTCCATGTTTAATACTGATCCGCTGGAATTTTCTGTATTTCCCTCCCTTCTCCTGGTTATGACCTTATTTAGATTAGCGCTGAATGTATCCTCGACCCGGTTAATACTGCTTAATGCACAGGCCGGAGAAGTAATTGCCACTTTTGGTCAATTCGTAATTGGGGGCAATCCGGTAGTCGGATTTATTATATTTCTGATCCTGGTTATTATCCAGTTTATCGTTATAACCAAAGGCGCAGAAAGAGTCTCGGAAGTAGCAGCCAGATTTACATTGGATGCTATGCCGGGTAAACAAATGGCTATTGATGCGGATCTTAACGCGGGTCTTATTGATGAGTCAACGGCTCGTAACCGCCGGGAAAAAATTCAACGCGAAGCAGATTTTTATGGAGCAATGGATGGTGCCAGCAAGTTTGTTAAAGGTGATGCCATTGCCGGCATTATTATTGTTATTATTAATATTGTAGGCGGATTATTGATTGGTATGATGCAAAGAGGCCTGGAAGCATCAGAAGCTGTACAAATATATACTATTCTGACGGTAGGTGATGGTTTAGTAACGCAAATTCCTGCTTTACTTATTTCAACTGCTACGGGCATTGTGGTAACTCGCAGTGCATCGACTTTTAGCCTGGGGAAAGAATTATCGCTGCAGGTTTTTGCTTATCCCAAGGCACTGGGTTTGGCAGCCATAATACTTTTGATCCTGGGAACCATCGGCATGCCAAGGCTACCTATGTATACTCTGGCAGCTTTGTTTGGTTTTATGTATTTTGTTTCCCGCGGGGCAATTGGAGAAGAAAAGGAAGAAGAAATCAGTGAAGATATAGAGGAAGCCGAACACATAAGAAAACCGGAAAATGTGATGGAATTACTCCAGATTGAAAAGATGGAGCTGGAATTGGGCTATGGTTTAATTCCGTTGGTAGACAGTGAACAGGGTGGGGACTTATTGGACCGTATTGTCATGATCAGACGACAATGTGCAGTTGATTTGGGATTTGTAGTACCTCCAATTCGTATTCGGGATAACATGCAACTCAAACCCAATATGTATATAATTAAGGTAAAAGGTGCAGATGTTGCCAGTAGCGAATTATTATTGGATAACTATCTGGCCATTGGTCCCAATATCGAGAATGAAGCTGATTTGGTAGGAGTTAATACTGTTGAACCGGCTTTTAATCTTCCCGCCAGATGGATTGATACTTCTCAGAAAGAACAGGCGGAAATCAGTGGTTATACAGTAGTTGACCCACCCTCGGTATTGGCTACGCATCTAACTGCAGTTATCAGGAATCATGCTTTTGAATTATTGGGCAGGCAGGATATCCAGAGTATTCTTGATTTTATCAGGGAATCCAACCCGGCTGTAGTAGATGAACTTATTCCTGATCTAATGAGTATAGGGGAATTACAAAGGGTATT
>DAIMDR010000279.1:0-2541 GCA_036725705.1 Syntrophomonadaceae bacterium
ACAGCTGAGGAATGTATTCATTGCCCCAATTGCGGATATTTTGAGTAACGCCAGCCATCACATCTACGCTGGATTTCTTAGCCTCGATTACAACAATAGGGATCCCGTTAACTAAAACGACAATATCTGGCCGGACAAATTTACCGTCCTGCCTCTCTACTTCGAATTCATCAGTAACTTGAAAGGTGTTATTTTCTGGGTGATCGAAATCGATGTAACTGATGTCGAAAGACTGTTTTGTCGTGTCAGGTAAGGATTCTTCCAGGCTCTTTCCTGAGCAAAGCAACTCATAAACTTCTTTATTTGTTGCGTAGAGACCTGCTATGATCTGAACATGCATAGCCCGGATGGCTTCAGCAATAGAACCCCCGGAAAAGAATCGCTCTTCTTTACCATACGGGTATGTCTGCTTGGTTAAGAAGTTTTCCAATTCCGCTTCAAAAAGAACTTGCCTTTTAGAACCTCGTTTTTGTTCTGCATCATTTCGTGAAACCCTGGTATGCCCCAGTTTTTCAAGCACTTTGAGAGCTCGTTCTTGCGACTCAGGCCGTTCATTAAATATAGTGTGACTAAGCATGATAACGACTCCTTATACTGAAACGCGAACGATGCCTGGTAACAAAAGTTGCATCAAGGCTTTCTTCCTTAAATGCCAATATACGATTTCTTGTTCAAGCAATGAAATCTTTCGATTAAGTGTTGAAAGTTTTTTTACGATATCAAGTTGTTCATCTTTCTTTGGCAGATAAACTATTAAACTTTTTATTAATTCTAAATTCAACCCTCCTCTGGCACCATCACCAGAAGAGAGCTTCCTAAGCTCCGTATATCTATTTTCCAAGTTCCAATACAAATATTCTGATTCATAGGTGTCGTTAGGCAGGATTGCGGCTACTGATTGATTCGTGCAAAGAGGGACATAGTTCATGGCAACGGTACCACGCGTTTTTCCTTGTCCAGCTAAGCCAACCAATACGCATTTTGGCGGCAAGAGCTTTGTGCCAGAATTTGCTAATCCGCTTTCAGTTATTCGTCCTTCAACTTCGTAAACCTGTTTTAGGTTCAACTCGCCTGAATTCATCCATCTAATATTTCCATCCCAATATTCTGGTCGTTTCGTTGACGGAGTTGCACCTGTACAGACTTCTGCTATCTCTCGTATTCGTAACTTCCGATAGTCGGTTTTTCTCTTTAACAATTTTTTCATTAACCAGATTTTGCGCTCTTGTTCTTTTTCAATTAGTAGTCTCTTCAGTGATATGATTTGGTCATTAAGATTAAGTATTTCAGCTATCTTTATCTGTTCCAAATAAGGCGGATTCAGTAAGAAACTATTAAAGAAGTCTGGCAATGATACATTCAGCAGACCGTGATTTCTCGCACCCTCCTGTGCAATATTATAAATTTCCTTGTTAAACAAACCCGATTCAAAATAGTTGACATAAAAATCGGAACAGGTGGCATCTTTAGGTCGGAAACAAATATATAAAGGAGAGACAATACCTTTTTCATATTTGTCTAGACGTTTGATTGCGCCAAAAGGATAGTCTGTAGAATAGCTCTTGTTATAAGAAAAATCACCCATTATTAGAGTTTGATAATTGCTTTTATCTTCGCTTGCATAAGAATGATTAAAAAACTCTTTCTGATCGATTAATCCTTGCTTCGCAGAAATAGTGAGGACATTCTCAAGCTTTTTAGGGTTTTTATCGGTTAGCCGGGTGAACTTTTCCTTAAAAAGGCAAAGCTGCCAACCCTCAGGGATAATATAACCATGGTCGTTCTTGTATCCCTCTGGCATTTTATTTTGTTCAATTCTTTTAAGCCTTTGCTTTATGCTCTCTTGCACAATTTCTCCCAAAAATGCACCTTCTATCGCTGTCTTTTATTACTCACTTAATGGATTATTATTCACGAAGTCTTGCCTTATTAGGGTTTACACACAATGAACCCACATTGGTGGGAAGGTCGTTTATTACTGTAAACAAAATGGGCTTCACCATCTGACTTTAATCGTGTCTATCCAAAATCAGGGATTCAATCACCCTAGCCCTAATTCTTTCAAGTATTCATTCATCTGATTTTCCGCTTCTGCTATTTTTATCTTCAATCTGGCTATATTCTCATTGACCTCTTCTATGTCTATTAATTGCTCCTCTTCAAAAGTATCAACATAACGTGGAATGTTGAGGTTATACTCGTTCTCTTTGATCTCCTCTATAGTTGCAACGTGTGCAAATTTTGGTTGGTCTTTACGAGCATAATACCCATTTACGATGTCCTTGATATGTTTTTCTGAAAGCTCATTTTGGTTAGTTGCTTTGATGTAGCGGTAGCTCCCTTCTTCATCTTTCTTACTCGCATCAATGAAAAGCAAATCGGTGTTATTCCGGTTCTTTTTGAAAACCAGGATACACGCTGGGATGCCGGTTCCATAAAAAATATTCTCTGGCAAGCCTATTACAGCATCCAATAAGTTTTCATCCACTATTCTTTTTCTAATTAATCCTTCTGAACCGCCCCGAAAGAGGACGCCATGCG
>DAIMDR010000280.1:0-2540 GCA_036725705.1 Syntrophomonadaceae bacterium
TTAAAACAATAAGATTTATTTAGGTTAAATTTATAAAAATTTCTTATAAATTAGAAACTCACCATAAATAAACCTGACATAATTATTAATTAAAAAGAAATCAGTGAAAATCCATAAAAATCCCCCTGACGGGGACTACTGAGTGTTCAACCCTTTGGGTATGAACACAATTAATGTAGCTGTGTAATCTGTGTCCATTAATTTCCTGGGAGGTGTAAAAGTTGAGGAAAAAGCAGTTTGCTGTAATTGGAATAGGTCGTTTTGGCGAAAGCCTTATTTCTGAACTGGTCAGGCTGGGCCACGAGGTATTGGCAATTGATACAGATGAAAACCGTGTAGATGATATTGCCAGCGTTGCTACTCAGGCAGTTCAGGCTGATGCCATGGATGAAAAAGTGCTTAAAGCTCTGGATATAGTTAATTTTGATGCCGTAGTTGTGGCTATTGGCGGAGATGTGGAAGCAAATATTTTAACCAGTATTACATTGAAAGAAATAGGAGTTAAAAAAATTATCGCCAAAGCCCATAATACCATGCATGGCAAGGTGCTGGAAAAGATGGGGATTAATATGGTGCTGTATCCGGAACGGGATATGGCAATCCGTCTGGCCCGTAACCTGGTATCAACCAGTATTATTGAATATATTGAGTTGTCATCTGACCACGGAATTTCTGAACGAACTGCCCCGCTATCTTTTGTGGGCAAATCCCTGGAAGAAAAAGCCCTGCGGCAAAGGATGGATATTACTATTCTGGCGGTACGCAGCGGTTCCGAAATTGTTGTATCTCCTCAGGCAGACTACCGAATAAAAGCCGGTGATATTATAGTTGCTCTGGGTCCCACCAGACAGTTGGAAAAACTCCATGAAATGGATTAGTTAACTTATGAACACTAGTAATGTTTCACCACCAAAGGTGCTGATAATTTCATTTATTATTCTGCTGCTGACAGGTTCACTGCTGTTATACTTGCCTATAGCTGTTAAAAACGGCTCTTCTGACTTTATGACTGCCTTATTTACTGCTACTTCCGCATTATGTGTAACTGGATTGGTAACTGTAAATACTATGACGCACTGGTCGATTTTTGGACAGGTGGTTATATTGTTGCTTATTCAGGTAGGTGGGCTGGGAGTGATGACTTTTGCCACTTTTTTTGTCATTCTTTTGGGGCACCATATTAATCTGAAACAGAAACTGGTATTGCAGTATGCGTTGAGTAAAAGCTCAATGGAGGATATAATCGGTATCTTTCGTTATTTATTAAGATTTTCCGTTTTTATTGAGTTGGCAGGGGCCTTAATCCTGTTTATTCATTGGATACCTGAAATGGGCTGGGGGAAATCTCTCTGGTACGGAATTTTTCATTCGGTTTCCGCTTTTAATAATGCCGGAATTGATTTATTTGCGAATAGCTTGCAGGGATATACCGGTGATTGGGTTGTTAATATAACCATTTCTCTGCTTTTTATTGTTGGAAGTTTAGGTTTTCTGGTAATATATGAAGTTATTAATTACCGGGCAACGCATCAGCTTAGCCTGCATGCCCGAATGGTGCTTATTGGTACCGGATTGGTGGTAGCTTTGGGAGCAATTGTATTCCTGCTGGTAGAATATAATCATGCCTTGATTCAGTTGCCCTGGACGGAAAAATTATTGGCCTCCTATTTTATGGCTGCAACCCGTACCTGTGGATTTGCTACTATAGACATGTCAACTACCATGCTGCCTACCCAAATAATGATGATGGGGTTAATGTTTATAGGCGGAGCGCCGGGTTCTACATCCGGAGGTATTAAAGTCACCACCTTTCTATTGTTGCTATTAACCGTTTTAAGTGTATTTAAGGGGCGCAAGGAAGTTGAGTTTGCCGGGAGAAGAGTGTCATCAGCTGATGTATTTCGGGCGATTACAGTGGCTTTGGTTTCAGCAATGGTAGTTTTTATGGTTACAATTTTAATTGCTCTACAAAATCATGATTTTGTGCGGGTTTTATTTGAAGCTGTATCAGCAACTGGCACCGTGGGGCTTAGCCTGGGTATAACTCCGGAATTGAATGGAATCAGTCAGATAATGCTGGTGGCGGCGATGATATTTGGACGATTGGGACCAGTTACCATTGGATTGGCAATGGCTTACCAGTCCCAACAACCTAATATACGGTTTCCTGAGGAAAGAATCATAATTGGATAGTTAAATCAGTTGCTTGCCTCCGGCAAGTTCAGATAATAGCGTATAATACCCCGGATCTGATCCCAACTCTTCATTGTCCTGAAACCAGATTATATTCCTGCAAAGTAGAAGTAATACTAAAATCACCATCAATGAATTCCCGTTTTACCATTCCGACTCCGGCGGCATAATACTCGAAGACGGTACTGGTGGAGTCAGGATTGGTTATTTTTATTTGCAGACAATCTGAAAAATCACCTGCCGGTGTGTTCACCCGGGCATCAATTGCCACTATTTCCCGCGTTTCCCCGTCATTTTTCCAGACAGTACCCTTGTTTAGAGGGCTTTTTATAATTACGGTATGATCA
>DAIMDR010000281.1:0-2528 GCA_036725705.1 Syntrophomonadaceae bacterium
CGACAAGTTTCGACAAAAGAATAAGCAAAAAAATTTTTGGCCGCTTCGCGGCCAGGCCTTACATAAAAAATTCTTTTCCGAGACGAATACCTAGTGACACCATGGGGCCCCCCCTTGACGGGCCCCCCCCATGGTATCACTAGGTACCTTCATCTTCGATATAAATTACATCTATTGACTCCTGGCAGCCCTCCGGTATTTCCTCTGCTATCCCCTTACGCCTTGCCTCTATTTTGGCGATTAGTTCTGGTGAGATCGTAAAACCGGAGAACATCCGCATGGAATCATATCGATCTGCTATTTTCTTGCGAAAAATAAAAAATTCAGCACCAACTCTCTGCTTCGCTGTGTACCAATATTCCACCGACACAAACATCGTAAAAGGTAGAAATGCAAATGGCCCGAAGTTATTCGCTTTTCTGTGCTTCTTTTCTGTCTCTATATAACCCCTAATTTGCCGGTCTATCATTCTATCATTTTGAGCCACTAGCAAAAAATCATAACCAACTTTGCGGTGCTGTGAGAAGAAATCTATCCAGTTTCTACGATCACTTTTTGCAAAATCACGACAGTTAAATCGACCTCCAGCCTCGTCTATCACTACCAAGCACTGGGACTCCTTCGCTTTTTCAATCATTCCTTTTTCTAAAGCGAAAATGATCAAGTTCTCAATATTGATCTCCTCATTTGGCCAGTAAAAGAACCGCTTATCATAACCCTTTTTAATCTCCCGCTTGGTAAATTTAATAGGAAAATTAGCTATAACTAAGCGGCCCCACCCTAAACATCGCAAAATCAACTGAATTGCATGATAGCTTTTTCCAGCCCCAGGTGTCCCTGTGTATAACGTAATCATATTTAACCCCCTGCTGCTTTTAGCCAACGCAACGCAATTCGCAACACATAATAAATTGCAACTGCCGTGACATATAGCTGAATATGCGAAATCATGGCGGATACTGGGAGAACCCAGTTTATTGCTTCCAATACCTCAGAATCTACTTCCTCGACCCATAGAAAAGGCGAATTTGGAAGTAATATAAAAATGGCTGATATGGCTGACCCTGCGGCCTCTATGACCTTATTGATAAGCGCTATAATAGCAACCTGCATTAAACGTCACCACCCATCAATTTCCTTGTACCGAAAATAAGTCCCAGATCAAAAACGATCAGTAAAATAACCCTAGTTATACTTGCTATTCCATCAAACATGGTCAAATCTATAACCATTGCTGGCCAAATGCCATCACCGACTTCTATTCTGATTTTTCTATCCCATTGACTCGATTCCAACGATTGGATACCACGCATTAAGTCCCAGGGGAGGCAGAAAGGGAATTTTTCGGTAAGTTCGTAAAGACCACGCCTTAAAGGTTCCCAATCGATTGCTGTATCGTCTGGCTGTGCAGTTTCTTCTCTTTCACCCTTTGGCTGCGTTGTCGTTGTTGTCGTTCGACCAGTTTCGGTACCATCTGGTGCAAAATCCACTGTAGTAGTAGTAGTGGTATCTGTTGTAGTGGTTCGCCATCTTTGACTTGATGGATCCCACCACTTTTTCGTTGTAGTAGTCGTTTGGGTTGTAGTTTCTGTTCTACTTCCATCAGGATTTTCTGTAACAGTTGTTTGCGGTGGATGATGTTCTATCGTTAAATCGGGATCATCTTCTGTGGGATAATTCTTAGGAACATCAGGAGCAGGAAACGGAGGCCCTGGGATACGCAACGGTTCATCCTCTGGCTTTTTTGGTTGCTGACCTTTTTTCACTTTGTAAATATTTCCGAATTCATCAAGGTACCACTCATATTCATCCTCCCATTCTTCGATACTTGTTTCATCATCGAGCGTGGGATTACCAGTTCGATTCATTTCCTCTTGTAGATCATCAATCCAATTATCAGGCCATTCGGCTGCTGGCACAGGAGGGCACGGAACTTTAATATCCGGTCGACCTTCGGTAGCTTTGCCAAAACCGGCTGTATCACCAACATATTCCATATATATATGATTCAAAACAGCCGCGTAAGATATAGACGCACCATTTAACAAACCTAATAAACCTAAACTGCTACTAGTAGTATAAGTGGTACCATCGGTCCTAGCTATTTTATAAACAAAAGTTATACTACCATTATAAGTAGATAAATTTTCAATAATACATCTAGTTGAAATCACATGAGATAATTTATACCAATATTGGGTATTAGTATATGTATGATCTGCCCATATTTCACCATTTACATAAATAACAAATCGTAATGTCGAAGGCCCAAGTACACTACAATAACCACGTATATTATAGTCATTAATCACACAATTATCAGTAGGATAAGCCTTACCTAAAACAATATCAGTAATTACTTCTGTATCCGCAACAACAGAATTTTGACCAGGAACATATTCACTATTCAAATAATTGGATATTGACCTATTAAGCGGATCATTAAGCAATATAATACCGATACCAGTACCATAAATTACCGCATTAGACCACTGCTGCTTAACATGATCCGATGCTTTTGTCCAATA
>DAIMDR010000282.1:0-2510 GCA_036725705.1 Syntrophomonadaceae bacterium
CAGGTTCAATTATTGGATAATAATATACTATAATAATCTTTAACAGAATTATTACCATCTTAATCATGTTTATCATTATACTATGCTGATGATACTTATTTGGGGAGCTAAAAAAATAAAACAGGGAGGTTTTTTTATGTGGTGGGAAAAAGCTGGAAAGCATAATACCGATAATACTCTTGCTCTTGCGCTGGAAAAAGCCGGCCAATATGGAATCAAGGATATTGTAATTGCTTCCTGCAGCGGTGATTCGGCCCAAAAACTACTAAATAAATGTGCAACTGCTGAATTCAATATTATCTGCGTTACACATCATAGCGGTTTTGCAAAACCAGGTGAAAATGAAATGTCAGAATCCGTGCGCAAAAATTTATTAAATCAGGGGGTAAAAGTCTTAACTACTACTCATGTGCTGGCTGGAGTGGACCGGGCTATCCGTACCCAGTTCGGCGGATTATATCCCGCTGAAATTATGGCTCAAACGCTACGAATATTTGGTCAGGGAATAAAGGTAGCTGTAGAAGTATCGGTTATGGCTCTGGATGCCGGACTAATCCCCTATGGAAAACCAGTAATTGCTATTGGCGGAAGTGCCATTGGCTCAGATGCAGCAATAATAATCAAGCCGGCACATGCCAGAGATTTTTTTGCTACTGAAGTCGAAGAAATTATATGTATGCCCCGTAAAAAGAAACCGGAATAATCTTTTGAGTTATCGGGAAATACTAATTCTGGTGATGTAAATTGATCGAAAAGCTTATCAGTTTAATATTAGCCCTGTTAATTGGCGGTAGTTTAGTATACCTGCTGTTGGGCAAAGTTATTCCTACCTTAATGAACAAGAGATGAGAATTATATCCTGCAATAATTCTCATCTTTCTTGTTAAAAATATCTTTAAAGGAGGGAATTATTGTGACAAGATATCGTACAACTGATGGAAAACAAGATTTAAGGCAACGGATGGATCCCTGGACCGCTATGGCTATCCCTCTGGCTTTTGCTAATGGCATCTACTTCGGTAGTTATGCAATCAGGAAAATACGGCAGCATTGGGAAGGCGGCCCGATGGACTAGTTAAAATTCGGGCAAATTTTTTAGCTTAAGTCCCCATAGGGGGACTTTTTTTTTGAGATAGACACAGATTACACAGACCCTTCGGGCACAGATTTCGCTGATTATTATTGAATTATTAATTGTGTTGGTTTAGTTATGGTGGTTCAGATTATTGTTAATAGAAGGTTATTTATAAATTGTATTATTTAATAATTATAATTGTTAGATTAAGTCCCTTTCGGAAAACTTATGTGTTCTAACCCTGCGGGTTATTCACATTTAATGTTACAAAAAGCTTCAGGTCCAGTCTCTTTACAGACCTGCCGATGTGTTCAAGTCTTCGGCTATGAACACCAATAATGTTGCAGCTTCAAAAACTAATAACCTCAGATCAGAACTGCCATCTGATTCTCCACAAATATCATGATGCCATAATTTCAATAAATTAAATCAGCGAAAATCCACGCGGTCTGCGTGATCCGCGTCTAATAAAAAAGCATGCAAGGAGTCTTACCTATCTCTTGGACCATTTTTATTACCCATGTCCTGACTGCTCAGTCCTGACTACTAATTTTTCACTCCTCACCCCTTACTCCTTACCCCTCACTCTTATTTATGATAAAATTAACAGGTATTTATAAGGATGAGGTGTAAAAAGAAGTGTTGATTCCGCTGGCTCCCAAGGTTTGGGTAGTTGCTCCCGAGGTACCGCCTCGCTATCCATACGGTAATTGTATGTATATTGAAGCTGATTACCCGACATTAATTGATTTGGGTGCCGGCGGGCTGGCGTTTTCTGCTCTTAATCAGGATAAGGTCAGGAAAGCAGTTTTAAGTCATTTCCATTTTGATCATATACATGGTCAGCCATTTTTTCCCCAGGCTGAATTGTATGTCAGTGCAGTTGAGCAAAACACTTATCTTGATGAGAACGAATATATCCGTTTCCATGGTTACGATCTGTGGGATAAATTTATGCCCGGTATTCCACGGGAAGCATACGGCCAGGTGGTACTATTACCGGATGATGTACCGGTAAAGCCGGGGTTTCGCGTTCTTAATCCAAGCGGAGTATTTAATGATCTGGATCAGCTGGATCTGGGTAATCGTAGAATTACGGCCGTTCATCTTCCCGGACATACTGCCGGTCATTTCGGTTTTTACCTGGAGAAGGAAGGAATCCTGTTCAGCGGCGATATTGACCTGGTACCTGCCGGACCTTGGTACAGCAGTAATAGCGCCAGTGTAGGTGATTTAATTAAATCAGTGCAACGCATAGAGGAAATAGGGCCGCGTCTGATTGTTCCCTCTCACCGCCGGGTTCAGGACGATAATCTGTCTGAAAAACTCAAACAGTATATTCAGGTGGTACATGAACGAAATGATCGTATAGCAGAGCTTCTCAGACAACCGCTTACTTTACATCAATTGGCGGAATACCGATTGGTTTTCCCGG
>DAIMDR010000283.1:0-2381 GCA_036725705.1 Syntrophomonadaceae bacterium
ACTTACTGAAGCTTTTATCTGATGGGTATTATGCCGGTAAAAGTCCAGTCTGAAACTATCAGCCAGCGGCATAAGTACGGGCAAATCATTCAACAGACTTAGTGTACGCGAATTGAATACATAAAATCTGCATTCCGTATCAGTTGCCAGAGGAAATCTGTAACCTTTTGAGTCCCGTAGAAAATAATTATCACGCTGGCAATAATTATGGCAGTTATCCGGACAGCCCTCAGCATTTATATTGCCAAATATGCAGCTCTCAGAAGTCATTATAATCAAGTCACCATGTATCAGCAACTCTATCGGAGAATATAATTTTTTAATCTGCTGGCATGATAACTCCGGCGATATGGTAACTCCGTAGTTTTGCAGCAAAATAAATAAAAAACACCTTATTGAGCTCGACAAATCGGGCTATTTTTATGTCAATATTTTTGGATATAATTGTTGTATAATGTTGTAGAACATGGTATAATATCCATATTAGGGGGTGTTCACTATGTTTCTTAAAAAGAGTGTCAGTAACGGAAGGGTATTCCTCTCCTTTGTACAAGGTTACCGGGAGAATGGTAAGGTTAAGCATAAAACTATAGAAAAAATCGGTTACCTTGATGAGTTGGAAAAAGTATATGAAGATCCTATCGCCCACTTTAAATCGGTTGCCAAAGAGCGCAGCCTGGTTACACCTGACGAACGTAAGTTGGAAGTTAGCCTTAATCAGCGCCTGGCAGATAATGCATCTGCCAGAAAAAACTTGGGCTATGCTATTCCTAAGCGCATTTACTCACTCCTTGGCATTCATACTTTTTTACAGAATAAGCAAAAGCATCTTAATATTGAGTACAACCTGAATAGTATTTTCAGTCTCCTCATCTATAACCGATTTCTTTTTCCTTCCTCCAAAAAGAAGGCTTTTGACAGGCGCGATTTTTTCTTTGAATCATACGATTTTTCCCTTGATGACTTGTATCGCTCGCTTGATTATTTTGCCCGGTACTCAGAATCTATCCAGAAATATTTGCACGAAAAGGTCTGTGAAATTATTGGTCGTGATGGAGAACTGGGATACTATGATGTCACCAATTATTACTTTGAAATTCCTTACAATGATGAGGACGAATATGATGATAAGGGTGTTCTGATTAAAAAAGGATTCCGAAAAAAAGGACCTTCCAAGGAACACCGTCCAGATCCTATTGTCCAGATGGGCCTTTTGATGGACTCAAACGGTATTCCTATGGCTTTCAATACCTTTTCCGGCGGAGATAGCGAAAAGACATCGCTTCTTCCTATTATCCGCAGGGTGAAGAAGGATTATGGCCTGAAACGCATCATTGCTGTTGCGGACAGAGGCCTTAATACCAGCGATAACACCGCTTTTCTGGCTGGAACCAATGATGATGATTCCTGTGGTCATGACGGCTATGTCTATGGGCAGAGCGTATTATCTGCTGACAAGGAGTTTAAGGCATGGGTACTCAATACAGAGGGATACATTCATAGTAAAGAAGTAGATAAAGACGGGGAAGAGGTCATTTTCACCCACAAATCCAGAATATATGCTAAAACCATACAACTGGAAAACCGACAGGGAAAACGCAGTTTGAAAATGACCATTTATCAGAAACAGATGGCATATTATTCACAGAAGTATGCAGAAAAGCAGAAAAGAGAACGGGAGCTTGTCCTTAAAAAGGCCAGAGATTTAATCGCGAATCCGGGAAAATATACCAGGGCTACCAGTATTGGTGCTGCCGGATATATTAATAATATTAAGTTTGTGAAGGAAACCGGAGAAATACCGGACGGGGTTAAGCTTTCGTTAAAACTTGAAAGGATTGCAGAAGAAGAAAAGTATGATGGCTATTATTCCATTGTTACCAGCGAAAAGGAACTGTCTGACCAGGAAATCCGTGATATATATAGAGGCTTGTGGGAAATTGAGGAGTCTTTTAAAATCATCAAGAGCGAATTCAGGGCACGGCCTATTTATCTCCGAACCGAGAACCACATAAATGCACATTTTCTCATCTGTTTTGTTGCGCTTCTCATTCTACGCGTACTGGAATACAAACTGGATAAGAAATATCCCGTCAACCGAATACGAGAGTCTCTTATCCAGTATTCTTGTTCTCACCTGGACCAAAACTATTATTTATTTGATTATCGAGATGAAATACTTCAATCATTTGAGAAAGTTTTCGGTCTTGACTTGGGGAATAAAATTATGACCACATCTGAAATTAAAAAAATTTTGCAATACCATAAATAGGTTCTGATTATACAACATTAAGTTGCCCTGGGAAAAAGCTCTGTAGTCCGTATAAATACGGTACTTACAGAGCTTTTTAATATTGTTCTACTGCAAAACTCAGGTTATA
>DAIMDR010000284.1:0-2375 GCA_036725705.1 Syntrophomonadaceae bacterium
GGTTGCTACTCTTATTATATCACCCCCCGACGCAGTGTATCTGCTCATAAATATGATGGCATATACCTGGCAGAAGATAGCCACGAAGTAAATCAACCATTTACCAGGCGAGCTATAGCAACTTTTGATTATCTGGTCAGAGATGCCCGGCCGTCCGATGTCTCCGATATGTCCAAGCTTTTCAGTAATATATTCTCTACCTACCCCACACCAGTTTTTGAGCCTGATTATCTACTCGCTAATATGCGATCACAGCAATTATTATACAAACTTGCCTTGACCGGCAACAAAGTAATCGGTATAGCAGCAGCCGATATGGATGGCATTAATCGCAATGTGGAAATGACTGATTGTGCAACCGATCCGCAATACCGCGGGCAGGGCATACTGAATCGTTTGTTGTGTGATTTGGAAGCTGATCTTTACATGCAAGGTTTTAGCTGTCTGTATACCCTTTGCCGGGCTACACAGCCAGCCGTCAACAAGGCCTTCCTTCGGCTGGGGTATAATTTCACCGGCCGCCTGATAAATAACTGCAACATCTGCGGAGGCTATGAGGACATGAATCTGCTGGTTAAGCACCGAGCCTGAGCAAGCCTATTTCTTTCCCCGCTATCATACCGTTATAGAGAATTACCAGATTATACTCCTTATAATATTTACTTTTTCGTAGGCAGGATATTATTATAAAGTCTCACTTTAGAGTAATTGTTAGATGTAAATACAAAGACAAGCTGGATTTGTATCGAAATAAAACAGTCATTTCTACAAAATTTCCAGGGGCAGCTCCGGATATTCTGCTATTTTGAATTCAATATAATACTCTGGTTTATTACAATTAAGTATTAACACCATTAAAGGCGGCTTGTAATATATCCAGGACATCCTGATATTTAAGGATTTTAAATGCACCCAGTTCTCTGCTTGATACTGCATTTTGAGCCATTTCTTCCAGGTGGTTATTTTCAACGCCGATTTCTTTCAAATTGCCAGCCAGACCCAATGATCTAAAAAATGCTGCCGTTTGTTTAATCCCTGTGCGGGCGGCATCCATATCGTCCTTTTCTGCTGCTCCCCATACCTCACGGGCATATTCAGCCAGGCGGACTGCAGTTTGTTCATCCAGAACATGACTCATCCAGTAAGGGGTGAGAATAGCCAATCCCAGACCATGTGTAATATCGTATCGGGCACTAAGTTCATGTTCTATATCATGAGTTGCCCAATCAGTGCGTTTGCCGGACGACAATAATCCATTAAGCGCCAGACAGCCGGTCCACATCAAATTGGCGCGGGCTTCATAGTTATTTGGTTCTGTCATGGCTATTGGTGCGTAATGAATACAGGTTTTAAGCATGGCTTCTGCCATGCGGTCCTGAATAAAAGTTCCCGGTGTAGGGCTGAAATACTGCTCAAATACATGGCTCATTATATCTGCAATCCCGGCGGCTGTCTGTTCAGGCGGAACTGTAAAGGTGTATTCCGGGTCCAGTATGGAGAATCGGGGAATCAGATAACTACTGCCGGTGCCTTTTTTTTGCATGGTCGCTTCATTACTGATTACCGCATTACCATTCATCTCTGAACCGGTGGCTGCCAGCGTAAGGATTGTACCCAACGGCAAAGCCTCATTAATCCTGGCTTTGCGCGTAAAAAAGTCCCAGGTATCGCCTTCATATTTAGCACCAGCAGCGATTGTTTTGGCACAGTCAATACTACTGCCCCCTCCAACTGCCAATACCAGCTGGATATTATTATCTTTACAAATGGCAACTCCATCACGAACACTGCTAATGCGCGGATTAGGTTGAACACCGGAGAGTTCCTTATAATCAATTTCATTATCATTAAAGACTTGTACTACCTGATCATAAAGTCCATTACGTTTTATACTGCCGCCTCCATAGACCATTAACACTCTGGTTCCATATTGCAATATTTCTTTACCCAGTTCTTCGATTTTACCTTTACCGAAATGAATACGGGAAGGAAATTGAAGATTAAAATTTAACATCTTTACACATCCTGTCATTAGATTTTAATTCTACTATACCCCTGTTTTCAGGTTAATTAATATAAATATAATAAAATAGATTATTATAAGACATGGATTTCACTTTCATGCAAAATATATACTATAATAAGCAGGAAATACCTTTTTATTGTAGAATGATATTATGGTTTCGCTTCTTTTATTATTTATTAAATTGCTAAACACAATAATATTGGGATATTAATTGAGTTCTTTAATCTTTTTAATAAATATATTTTAGTCAGTTTTTTGCCTGGTGATTTTCTGCCATATTAATAATTCCATGCGCGATTAGTTATATGGCATAAAAATAATAAATTATTGGTTCCGGAAAAATAAAGGA
>DAIMDR010000285.1:0-2361 GCA_036725705.1 Syntrophomonadaceae bacterium
CCATATTGCGGTTTCAAAGAACATGGTTTTTGTTATTATGCAAAATCCTCATATAGAAGGAAGTACCAGTAATCTCGAAGATATTACCGTAGCAATGCAAAACAGTATAAAAATACTGGAAAAACGTCACCGTAATGAGGGTTTATACCAGGGTGTGGATATGGAACAACAAATTAAAGCGGTAAATAAAGTAACTGGGGTTATGACTCTGGTTATCGGCATTATTGCCGGTTTTTCTCTGCTGGTAGGGGGAATTGGAGTAATGAATATTATGCTGGTATCAGTAACGGAAAGAACCAGGGAAATTGGGTTGCGTATGGCTCTGGGTGCACGACGCCGGGATATCTTGCTTCAATTTTTGATTGAAGCTATTGTTCTATGTCTGCTGGGAGGTGTAATTGGAATGCTCCTGGGTATTGGATGTGCTTTCCTGATTGCCGCTCTGGCTAAATGGCCTCCGTTAATATCCTGGACTACTATTTTACTGGCCTTCACTTTTTCTGCAGCAATTGGCATTATATTCGGTATCCTTCCTGCCAATCAGGCTGCTAATCTGGATCCCATAGAAGCTCTGCGAAGGGATTAGATAAATCCACATGGTACAGGTATTCTTTCTCTTTAATAAATTGACAAACGCCAAACCTATCGAGAAGGTAAGTGATACAGGAGGGAGGCATATTGTTTGAAAAAATTTATTATAGCTTTCCTAATCGCCTCCATTTGGGTTGGAATAATTGATTGCAAGGTTATAGCCAATGATAATATAGAGCTTTATATCAATGACAAGCCGATCTATACTGAACCAAAATCATTTATAGATAAACAAACTGGCAGGACTTATGTACCAATCAGGTGTATTGCCGAAAATTTTAATGCAGAAGTTGACTGGTTGGAGTCAGAAGCAAAAATAACTATCATTAAATCCGATGGGACTATTATAGTTTTATTTATTGACAATCAAGAAGCTTTCATAAATGAAGTTCCTGTCTATTTGGATGCCGCTCCTAATATTATTAATGGCAGAACTATGGTGCCGTTAAGGTTTGTCGCCGAATCTCTCGATTTAGATGTTTACTGGGATGCTGATAGTAAATCGATAAATATTTTTGGTGAAATTATTATCCCTCAAAATGATTCAACCACCATCAAATTGGAAATACCCGACGAAACTACAGTTAATATTCATTTAATGGAGGGTTGGAAATATCAGCAAGGTATACAGTATCAACAGGGTGTTTTTTCATTGCATGAACTATTTTTATTACGCCATGAATCTGGTACATCAATCAGTTTCCTGGTAGAAAATTTGTCTGGTAAAATCAGCCGGGACGAATATGTGGAAGATATAATTACAGCCATTGTCAAAGAGTTTAATGTTTCTTACCAGGATATAGAGGAGGCGGAAAATCCGGAGAATACTTACAGCCTTTGGTATATGGTTGAAGGGAAAAATACTGCTTATATTATTTATCAAACTTATATATTTCCATATTTGGACAGCGAAAATATGATTGAAAAATATGTAGGTGTATTAACTACTATCCTGCCTGTTGATTTTGCAGATGAACTGATTTCGCAAATTGCGGATGAAAAATACGAAATGATTGAATTTACAAATCCCCGATGGTCATTTTATCTAAAAGACCTGACCTTTAAAAATGGCGAACTTGATTTTGACAACCATCTGTCAAAGCAATAAAGATAACAGCTTAGCCTTCTATCCAGAGGTTGTTGCGATGAATGACTTCGTCGTAATCTTTTTCCCCTAGAATCTTTTCAATTTCGCGGGATTGTTTACCGGCTATGCGGCTGATTTCCTCAGCACTGTAATTTACCACCCCGCGGGCAATTTCCTGTCCGTCAGGATTGTTTACACTAACTATGGTTCCCCGCTCAAAATCGCCGCTAACTGATACCACTCCTGAAGGCAGCAGACTTTTGCCTTTGTTTAACAAGGCCAGGCAGGCACCTTCATCAACTGTCAGTTCACCCTGGGCCAGTGAGCCAAAGGCAATCCATTTTTTGCGGGCATGCATTTTTTCATCACGAGGTATAAACAAAGTGCCTACTTCTTCACCAGCCACTATACGGCGAATAACATCTTTTTCATTGCTATTGGCAATAACCATTGGTATTCCTGCAGCCATAACCATACGAGCCGCTCTCAGTTTCGTATACATGCCTCCACTGGAGAAACTGCTGCCCCGATTACGCGAATTATCCTCCATATCAACAGTAATTTCATTTACTGCTCTTAATAATCGGGCCTGTTTGTCCCCACGGGGATCATGATCATAAAAGCCATCCACATCAGATAATATTATCAGTAAATCAGCATCCACTACTCCAGCTACTACTGCT
>DAIMDR010000286.1:0-2322 GCA_036725705.1 Syntrophomonadaceae bacterium
ATCGGCCAATCCCGGCGAAGTATTTGAAAAAGACAAATAAGTTAGTGGTGGGGTAAGAGGGGATAAAGACTACTTGTCATAGTAATCGTTTTTAGGAGGGCTAGATTATGAGAAAAACTGAAGAGTTTATAATTAAGGAGCTAAAGGACATATTAGAAATATTAAAAAAACCAATATTTAAATTTATAGACTAGATTAACTCATATACCTTCATGTAGCAATGACCAGTCAACTTCTTTTTTATATATATACTGTTCACTATCCATAATTCCAATCATTTATTTACCTTCCAACCGTTTCCCTCATTTATATTGTTTAATGATCTCCAGAATAGCTGCTCCGTATTTTTGACACTTAACATCTCCAAAACCGGAAACTTGTTTAATTTCTTCAAGTGTTTCAGGCATAATTGAAATGAGTTCTTCCATCTGGGCATTGTTATAAATAAGATAAGGCTTTATTCCATCAGCTTTGCTAGTATAATAACGATATTGTTTTAATGCTTTATATAACGGTGTTTCTTCTATATTGGCTTTAGCCGGCGATGCAACCGGATTCGCCACCGGAGCTGATGTTGGCACAGCTGCAGTTGGTGTTACTGTTGGTATAGGTTTTTCCTGTGCGGCTTCGTCGATCTGGTATTTCTTTGTATAATCAACGGTATTGGGAGTATGTAAACTCAAATAGAAATTCGCTAGTTCGTACATTTCATTTTCCGAATAAGGCGCATTTTTACTGCCATTAATCATGTTTTTTATATATTCAGTTAATTGATCACAGCGAATAATTTTATCCTTTACATCCTTTTTAGCATATTTCATATTAATAACTGTTTTGGGGTTCGCTAGTACTACCAATGATTTATGAAACTCATCAAAATATTTTTCGAATAAAGATTTAGTTAAAAAATTGTTTTTCTTTGATAATTTTATTCTTTTGATCATATCCAGATGGCGTGAGTTTTGGGTAATGGGGCTATAGATACCCTCTTTATTGTATTTGCCGTTATACTTCCAAGTGCGAATAAAATTCCCATTGTTATTAACTTCAATATTTCCGATAAGATTTTTACATTCAATAATTAGTGAAAATTTGTTGGTGATAATCAAATAATCGATTTGCGTTGACAAGTTCTCAAATTCAATATGTAAATCGTGCAACACAATAATGGGCAGGAGGCTATTGTTTAATTCAAATACAATATTTTTTTCTCCGGCAATACCGTAAGAAAGCATTCTAATATCTTGATCAATTTTTGGCTTGATTGAGTTAGGAGCGTTTTTATAAATTTCTTTTAATTGCTCCAGTTGACGTTGTGCATCACTATCTATTTTATAAAAATAGGGTCTTTTTAAATTTGCTGGTTTTTGAGTTATTGCTTCTTTTACGGAATCAAAAAATGCCATAAAATTATCTCCTTATAGGTAGTAAATTTACTCTATTGTAGAATAAATGCCTAAATATAACAACCAGTTAACTTATTACTCTGGGATATAAGCCCGCCCAGATAATTGAATTCCCGTTTTTAATACAAACTTTAACAGTCGTCAAATTAATCATTTCCCCGCCAATCTCCTCAAATAATATCGCTCAATCTGCTGGTCACAGATTTCAATCAAGTCGGTTTTGTCTTCCTCGGTGAGGCGTTTCCAGAGGGAGGAAACAAAAGCGACCTGGTTAAGGTCTTTGCGGTGCTCGAGGAAAAATTTGCGCTCGAATTTCTCAAAGGGCATGGTCAGCATCAGGCGGGCAACATCAAAGTCACTCATTTCTTTGACCCGGTTGATTACCGCGTTGGATACTTCTACCTGCAGACCGGCATCAGCACGCTGCTCATAGAAGTTGCGGAAGCAGCTGACCATGGCTCCCAGTTCTACTTGTCCCTTTTCGTTGACCAAGCTTAACATTCCTTTTAACATTACCGGTTTATATGAAAAGCTCATTTGTCCAGCCTGTACATATTTAAAGAAATCTTCCCTTACGGCCTCCGCTTTACGGGCAGGAATATTCAGCTGTTCCCGGATATCTTCCAGCCGTTCCCGGCTGAAATAGCGATGAGTTACCTTCCCCATGGGAAGTTCCAGGTCAGGACCGGGTGAGATTTTGCCTTCTTCTACCCAACGGCGGACAGTGGCATCGTCTACATATAGTTCCATGGCCAGTTGATGCAGAGACATCATGTCTTTGATTTCCTCCTGCCAATCAAACAGATCCACTAATTCATAGTCACGGACAAATATATTATGAGGCAAAATGGTGTCAATTTTTTCTCCTGCCAGCAGGCGATGCTTTTCGTTTTCCATTTGATCCGGCGGAGCTATC
>DAIMDR010000287.1:0-2288 GCA_036725705.1 Syntrophomonadaceae bacterium
AGCCTCAGGAGTACGGCCTTCACAACGAACTATTAATTCGGGACCGGTATTGGAAGCCCTTACCAGACCCCAACCATCAGGAAATAAAACCCGTGCACCATCAACTGTAATCACATCATATTTTTTCTGAAAATGTTTCAGAACTTTGTTTACTATCTCAAACTTTTCCTGATCTGAATTGGTAACTCTTATTTCCGGAGTTGAATAGTAAACAGGTATATCCGCTAACATTTCACTTAGTTTCTGTTCACTTTTACTTAATAGAGCCAACAGGCGGGCAGCAGCATACACAGCATCATCATATCCATAATATTCATCAGCAAAAAACATATGTCCTGACATCTCGCCGGTAAAGATGGCATTAATTTCTTTCATCTTGGCTTTTATTAACGAATGGCCAGTTTTATACAGAACTACTTTGCCTCCCAGCCGCTCAATTTCATCTATCAGTCCCTGGGAGCATTTAACTTCGACAATTGCTTCAGTACCCGGGTAACGAGGTAATAACTCCCGCCAGAAAAGAATCATTAATTTATCTCCCCAGATTAAATTACCCTGGTCATCTACGACTCCGAGACGATCGCCGTCACCGTCAAAGCCTATGCCCAGATCAGCCTGGTTTTCCCTGACTATTTTAATTAAATCATCCATATTATCCGGATTAACCGGATCAGGATGATGATTGGGATAATCAGGATTGGAGTCACAATAAAGTTCGATTACCTCACAACCCAGATCGGATAAAATGGTCGGGGCAAAAAGTGAGGCGGTGCCATTTGCACAATCTACGACAACTTTTAGCGGACGAGATCCCAGTTGGATTTTTTCTCTGATCATAGCCGCATAATCAGGCAGTATGTCCCGGGTAGACATTTTTCCAATCGTAGATGAAGATTCAAAGCCCCCAGCTTCAACCAGACGCCTGATTTCCTGAATATCATCGCCGTAAATAGTTGATTCACCTAACAGCAGTTTGCAACCGTTATATTCAGGAGGGTTATGACTGGCAGTAACCATTATACCTTCATAGATATTTAGATTACGGGACGCATAATAAAACATGGGAGTAATTACCACTCCCAAATCTATTACATTGCAACCACTCTCTATTAGTGCCTGACTAACTATTTTAGCTAATTCCGGGGAGGAATGACGATTATCTCTGCCCAGTAGAATATCGGTTTGACCTTGTTTTTTGGCCAGAACAGCAAAAGCACGGGCAATTTTATACATCATTGCATTGTCAATCTCCGGACCGACAATGCCTCTGATATCATATTGCCGAAAAATATTGCTCATAAAAAAACCTCTCCTTATTAATAAATTAAGTGAGGATTGGTGAATTATAAAAATTTCATTTCCTCACCTGGTATTCAATTAATAATTGATGCCACTGCAAAAAAACGATCAGGGCGAATAAATATGGAGGAACCGTTGATTGAGCATGGTAGAAACACCTTGCGAAGGCGAAGCGGCGAAAGGGGGCCCATGGACGGGGCGAGAGTGACGTCCCGCATGGATGCGGAATCGGAACGTTCCCCTAGAGGCGCTAGACAAGCAACTGGTGTTTTCCATGCGGAGTCTTGGTGACAGTATTTATTCACCCGACAAACTTATTATAACTTTTTGCTGTGTAAGCATAATTCTATTTGATTATAAGTGGTTTAATTGAAAATAAAAAATAATACAGACAAAATATATTCATGCCTGCATCTTTTACAATAAATCATTACGGTTTAGAAGGCTCAATTTATCAACTACCTGGCGAATATCCTGGGCACGGTTTCTATCAGCTATAAATACAATATCATCAGTTTCAACTATCAGTAAATTTTCCACTCCAAATAAAACTATGCTTTTTTCTACTTGTTTTACCACACAATCAGAGCTTTCTACTGCCACCAGATCTTTACCACAACAGACCTTTTGGTCAGCATCAGCAGGGAACACTTCCGGTAAAGCATTCCAACTCCCTAAATCACACCAGCCAAAATCAGAAGGTACAACTGCCATACGGCTGCATTTTTCTGCTAATCCGTAATCCAGACTTATATTAGGCAAACTGGAATAAGAATGAATATAATTATCCAGGCCGGAGGTTATTGGGTCATAAATTTCAGGAAGATGTTGTTCGAATTCCTCCAATAGAACGCTTGCTCTGGATATATAAATACCGGCATTCCACATATGTTCACCACTGTTAACGTATTGCATGGCGGTATCCATATCCGGCTTTTCACAAAAAGAGTTTACTCCATATACATCTGGCAAACTGCCAAACTCCCAGC
>DAIMDR010000288.1:0-2204 GCA_036725705.1 Syntrophomonadaceae bacterium
TGCTGCCACCAGTTGGTAATATGAAATTATAACACCATGATTATAGCACTATTATAAACTAACTGCCAGTAAAACGGCTTTAAGAGCTAAATGCAGAAATGTGGTTGCATGTCCCCATATTCCCTGCAAATGCAAAAGGTAACTTTGACAATATGTTTAATTTTACGATAAAAATAGAACAACTACCCACTTGCTTATGAAGCAAAATTTAATAAAGAAAGTAGTGGTATATTGAGAAAAAATTTATTACTGTATAGCTTCATGGTTGCATTGCTTATCGTTTTTACCTGTACTAGTACTTCGCAGGCCAGCGATGTCTTCAAGAGTTTCCAGCAATTAAAATCCCGCTATAAAGAAGATGTTGATTTTTGTATTGGCAGTATTAATCGCGATAGTTCGACTTTAGTAATGGCAATTCATGGTGGCTCCATTGAAATCGGTACCAGTCAGATAGCCCGGTCGGTTGCTAAAATACTGCAGTGTGATTTGTATCTTTTTGAAGGTATCAGAGATTGTAACAACAACCTGCTACATATTACTTCCACTAATTTTAATGAACCCCGTGCCCATAAATTAGTAAATAAATCCGATCTTACCCTATCTATTCATGGATGTCGCGGTACCGACGAAGTAACCTACATAGGAGGCCTGGATTCCAAAACGGGGAAAAAGATTACCAAACATCTTCAAGCGGCCGGCTTCAAGGTTAAAGACGCCCCCACCAGACTAAGCGGACAACAAGTTGATAACATTTGCAATCAAAACAGTACCAATAAAGGGGTTCAACTGGAACTCACCTATGCAATGCGGCAATTATTGCTTTACGGTTCCGAAGCCGATCAATTATTTGAAAATTATACCGAGGCATTGGCTGCTGCAATGGAGTAGCTATGGAATAGAATAAGCGATTTATCAAGCATAACACTCAAATACAAGGGGACGGTTTAAACCGTCCCCTTAGTTATATGTTACGCAAAGAACGTCCCGGCGGAACACGGCGTAACATGTGTTTGAGGTTTGTAGCATTTTATGCCACTATTGCATAATTTATAGAGTATTTTAAATTATTTTCCTATAGAGGAAAGAAGGAGGTATATATATGGGTTCTATTAACAAATCTTGTGAACAAATCAATGGTAATTTTAGTTCTTGTTCTAATCAAAAATGCCATCCGGAAAAAGGTGATCTGGTGAGAAACGGTTCTTTTGAAATTGGTGTTTGTGGTGCAGGTTGGGAATGTATTGGTAATGTAAAACCACAGGATCAAATTGAGAACACAGGTCACAATGCTCACACAGGCACTGGTGCTGTTGCACTTGGTTTAAATGAAGCAAATCAGGGCGCCAATGGCAGCATTTCCCAGGTAGTCGATGGCATCTGTCCTGGTATCACCTATGAGTTTGGTTTTTTTATGAGTCCTCATTCGTATGCCGAGGATATTAACCCTATTAGCTTTGGTGACAACCTTAGCGGTAATTGTGGTAATGGTGAGGTAGTGGCAACTTTAACATTCCTTAATAAATACCTTAACCCAATAAATGATCCTATTGAAATTCGAATTCCAGGAGATACTCTTGCTTGGGCTAATATATGGACTTATTACCAAAAGATTGCTGTAGCTCCTTACGGTGCACGTTCCGCGCAAATTAAAATTGCAATATCGGATCCTTACTGGAATTGGCAAGAACATGTTCACATTGATGATGTATCCCTGCTTGCACTCTAATTCATATTTTTCCATGAATAGAAAGCCCTACACTTTTGTAGGGCTTTTTTTCAGGGTCAATAAAATGATCCCTTTTGTGCGAGATATTAATAATCCCGCTTCATTAACTGCGCGAAACGAAGTGGAGGCACATCAGTGCCCCCTAAAGGGGGTCGATGTCCTACTCCGGCGGTGACGATGTCTCACCGGCGTGTCGATGTATCGAAGTCCGCAGGACTGAGCATCGACCGACCGGAGGGAGTGCCGCCAAATAGCCCCAGACTTGCGGTCCGGGATCGGTCACATCGGATATGGTTCTGCGCTTCGCTTGCTCCACATCTCGATCTGTCCGAAAGCCCGATAGGGCTGACTGGCGGCGCCCACAGCATTACCTGTCTCTTCAGAAATATTTAAATCCTGGCGATGTCCTACTCTCCCACAGCATAACCTGTAGTACCATCGGCGCTGAAGAGCTTAACTGCCGTGTTCGGGATGGGAA
>DAIMDR010000289.1:0-2181 GCA_036725705.1 Syntrophomonadaceae bacterium
CTGCCAATGAAGTTTTTCCGGTTCCTCCATGGCCGACAAGGGCTATGTTACGAATCTTACTGGTGGGGTACACCTTCATTAAACAACCTCCTCATTTTGAACTTTAACTGTAAAAATGGTACTATATTTTAGTTAAACTATCAAAACTATTTTAACCTTAATAAGTCGGCAGTGCACGATTATTTCTTTTGACCCGCCTTATAGAAAAGCAGGTATATGAGAATAGCAGCTACCACAAAAATAAGTATCTGGTAATAAAAGATTCCCTTAAATGCATCCATTATCAGAGTAAAGAGGATAGCGATCGCAATAGGAAACATATACATCTGACTTACGGGTTTATCCGGAGTGTCAGGATTGATCTTTTTCCTGTTTAAATATCCTATATTAAAAATCAGAAAAAATAATATTATATTAATCAGCAGACTTAATATCAGCATCCTGAATACCCCATTGGTTAAGATATTCGCTGTAGGTGGTGCGAAATTCCGTGATTAATTTATAATCAGTCCAATCAAGATTGATGGGCGTAATACTAATATAACCAACCTGAGTTGCAGCTACATCACTGTCAGGCGGTTGTTCTTCCTTCATCACTCCTCCCCCCAGCCAGAAGTAAGTATTACCACGGGGGTCCTGTCTTTCCTCAAATAAGTTATCATAATTTCTGACTCCCAGACGAGTAACCCGGATTCCCTTTATATCCTCCCAGGCCAACATTGGTATATTAATATTCAATAAAGTAGTCTGCTTAATGCCTTTTTCCATAACGGTTTTAATAACATTACGCGTAAAACGCGCAGCCAGATCAAATTCCATATCCGGCGCATAAGAATCCAGAGACACTGCCACAGCTGGAGAACCCATTATAATTCCTTCGGCAGCTGCCGAAACGGTGCCGGAATATAATACATCCGTACCCAGATTGGGTCCGTGATTAATTCCCGATACTACCAAATCAATTTTTTCATCAATTAGTTTGGCTATCCCAAGTTTTACACAATCTACCGGGGTACCACCCGCAACCCATCCTTTTTTAACTCCGGGCAAATTGAAAGGGACCGCTCTAATTGGTTCAAATACGGTAATCGAATGACCGGTACCACTTCTTTCCCGGTCTGGAGCTACTACATATATTTCAGCTATTTTACTCAGTTGTTTTATCAACTCATTTATTCCCTGGGCATAAATACCATCATCATTAGTAACTAGAATCCTCATTCTTGAATAGTAACCCCCCTGTCCAGCAAGTTAATATGGTCAATTGGCCAATAAATCATAAAGGCCTTACCTTTTAAGTGATCGCGGGTTAACCATGCATTCCAGGCATGACTGTCAAAACTGAAATTACGATTGTCCCCTAAAACCATTAAACTATTTTCGGGAACTTGTACCGGACCAAATTCGTAATTAAGAGGTTCCGGTAAATATGGTTCCACGAGAGCTTTCCCGTTAATAAATACTTTACCCTCTTTCATTTCCACCGTGTCTCCGGGCAGACCAATAACTCTTTTTATGTAATCTTCATCAGAATTCAGTATTTTTGGAGGTTCCAGAACAACTATGTCTCCCCGTTGTGGTTCCTTAAAACGATAAATAAACTTATTAACCATTACCCGGTCCTGTAATTGAATAGTTGGCAGCATGGAACCGGTAGGAATAATCCTGCCCTCAATAACAAAAGTTCTCAATATCATAGCCAGAATAAAAGCAATAACTATTATCGAGACCATTTCTTTAAAAAATTCCCATATTTGTTCCTTCATAAACTCACTCCCATATTGAGTTAAAACTCATAAATATTAATGGTCATTTCTTCTTTTTCTTTATCTTTGGTTAAACCAAACATGATATTTTTTTGTTTCAGGCTTTTATTCAGAAAGTCTATAATGTAGACTAATTCATTATTAGCCGAAAAGGTCCTGAAAGCTATTAATTCCAGCTTCCCATTCTCTTCTTCCATAACCTGTCTCCTCCCCTGTATATTCTAGTTGAAGCAAAAAGCAATTACAAGTTAAGGATAATATTGGCAGCAAATTAAAGTATGCAGTTTTGCATCATAGTAAAATCAATTCTGATTACAGCCAAATAAGCGATAAAAGTTTGCCGGTTTCCAGCAAACCTTTACCTTGTGTGCTCGCCCATAATTTTAGCAAGATCAGAATTAGCGATTATGACTCC
>DAIMDR010000290.1:0-2116 GCA_036725705.1 Syntrophomonadaceae bacterium
TAATGAATATAGTGAAGAAGAAATAATTAATTTATTATTTGTATATGGCGAAGAAAAATATGCCCGGCAGATAGCAAAGAAAATTGTAAACCAGAGAGTTGATAAACCTATTGATACTACTGTGCAATTGGTAGAAATAATTAAGGCAGCCGTGCCAGCCAGTTATAGAAGAGAAAAACACCCGGCCAGGAAAACTTTTCAGGCTATTCGTATTGCAGTCAATGATGAATTGCAGGCAATTGAATTGATGTTACCGCAGGCAATTGAAGCCTTGCAACCAAATGGCCGACTTTGTGTTATAACCTTTCATTCACTTGAGGACCGAATAGTGAAAAAATTTATTCAGGAAAACTCCCGCGATTGTATATGTCCACCTGGTTATCCGATATGTGTCTGTGGACATGCAGCAAAATTGAAACCCGTAACCAGAAAACCGATTGCTCCGTCATTTGAAGAATGTAAAGAAAATCCCCGGGCAAGAAGTGCTAAATTAAGAGTTGCCAGTCGAGTATAGTTCTAGTTTTCAGGGAGGAAGAATAATATGATACAGGCAGGTTTGGATTACTCAAGGGATTGGCAGACCCCGGTTTATAATGAATCAGTACCCAATATCAGAAGAATTAGAAGAACTCAAAAAATAACCAATGTTAGAAGCAAATTATTTGTTAAGATTGGCTTTTTTGCCTTTGCCTATGCAGTAATACTGGTATATTTGTGTATAAAAGGTGCCAGCCTGGGCTATCAAATTGTTTCTCTGGAAAAAGAAATCGGTGACCTGGAAACAGCCAATAAGCGAATGGAGTATAGAATTGCACAGGTTAATTGTCTGGATCGGATCGAGTCTCTGGCTGTCACGCAGTTAGGTATGATTAAACCACACCAGGCTGTTGCCGTTGCAGCTATTAAAACTGTTCCCGAGGTAGAAGAAGGTAATCAAACCGTCCCGACATTACAAGCTGAGCGTAAACCATTAGATAAAATTTATTCAAACCTGGTCAAGCTTGCCCAGAGGAATTTGTAATTATTAAAAACGGGGTGATTTACCGTGCAAACTGGCAATTTATTAGTAAGAAAGCGTATTGCAACGCTTTTTTTCTTGTTTATATTAGGGTTTTTTCTGCTGGGGGGCAGAGTGTTTTGGTTACAGTTTATTCAGGGAGCTGAACTATCAGAAAAGGCCTTACAGAATCGTACCCGGGAAAGTTCTTTGGAAGCCAAACGGGGTATCATTTATGACCGGAATGGTAACGAGTTAGCCGTATCGATAAGTGCTGATTCCATTTATGCAGTTCCGGCAAAAGTAAAGCAATCAAAAAAGGCTGTTGATACTGCTCATCAGTTAGCTAATATTCTGGAAATGGATGAGCTTAAAGTTTATGAGCGTATTACCAAAAATAGTGACTGGGAATGGGTTAAACGGCAAATAGATCCGGAGAAATCTGTAAAAATACGAAAACTGGATTTGCCTGGTATTGGAATATTGGAGGAAAACCGTCGTTTTTATCCCAAGAAGACTTTAGCCTGTCATATCTTGGGCATTTCTGGTATTGAAAACACCGGACTGGAAGGTATTGATAATTTCTATGATGATTTAGTCGGGGGCACTCCCGGACAGTTAATAATTGAACATGACGGGCTAAACCGCCCTATTCCTGAAGCAACTCACCAATATATTCCTCCGATAGAAGGGGCTAATCTGATTTTAACTCTGGATGAAACCATTCAATATATAACTGAACGGGAATTGGATAAAGTTTTTAAAGAGAGAAAAGCCAAACGAGCTGCAGCAATTGTTATGGACCCTAAAACCGGTGAGATACTGGCTATGGCATCACGCGATAACTTCGACCCCAATCATTACGGTGATTATCCCGATGCCAATCGCCGTAATTTCGCTATTAATGATGCTTATGAACCGGGTTCAACCATGAAAATAACTACTGCTGCTATGGCTTTAGAGGAGAAAACGGTCAACGCCAACAGTACATTTTATTGTCCCGGTCATATCAAAGTTGGGCGGGAAACCATAAGATGTGCTAATTCCAAAGCCCATGGCAGTCAGACTTTTGCCCAGATTGTAGAAAATTCCTGTAATGTTGGATTTGTGCAGGTGGGT
>DAIMDR010000291.1:0-2006 GCA_036725705.1 Syntrophomonadaceae bacterium
TTTTACTGGCTATATCAATTATCAGCCTGCTAGGTATAGATACCAATTCGTTGGTGGCGGTAATTGCTGCTGCCGGTTTTGCGGTGGGGCTGGCACTTAAGGAATATCTGGCTAACTTTGCCGGCGGGGTGATTTTACTGACCCTTCGGCCTTTTAAGGTGGGTGATGTTATTGAAGCCAATGGTTACAGTGGAACCGTTGAAGCTATACAGATACTTTATACCCGGGTTGCTACTTTTGATAACAAGGTAGTTCTTATACCTAATGGGGTTTTATCCAATAGCAGCATAACCAATTTCACCCTCAAGGATACGCGCCGGGTGGATTTGTCTTTTACGGCAGCGTATGAAGCCGATACGGACAAGGTTATTAAGGTATTAAAAGATATGGTAAATAATCATCCTCGGGTTTTGGCGGAACCGGAACCCTTTGTCAGGATGTCGGAGCACGCAGATAGTGCAGTTATTTATTCGGTTAAAGCCTGGGTTAAAACCGATGATTACTGGAGTGTATATTTTGATTTGATTGAGGCGGCCAAGCGACGTTTTGATGAGGAGAACATTTCTATTCCTTATCCTCAGCGGGATGTATATGTTTATCAAAAGTAGTAAAAAACAATTCGGACAGGCGTGATAAAATTTTAAAAAGTATATGGGAGTGACTTTTTATTAAACGCTTGACAATTTATCTTCTACCTGATATTTATAAGTTAATACAGTCGGTTGACCGGCCGACTAATAGGATTGATTAGGAGAAATGAATTTGAATAAAAAAGATGCCCCCGCAGCAGGTAATAATCGTCAGCTCATATTGCAAACCGCCAGTCGCTTGATGATGGAGCAGGGAATAAACCATACCAGTCTGGCGGATATCGCCCGTGAGACCGGTATCAGCAAGGGTACTTTGCATTATTACTATCCCTCAAAAGATGATCTGATATATGACATTGCTCAGCAGCATTTCATGCTGGTTAAGAGTAATATTCTCCGGTGGATAGAGAATATCAGAGGGCAGACCAGTTTTGCGGAGATTTTAAAAGTGGTGATTTGCTCCTTCCTGGAAGCTGAAACCCGAAATAAGCTGCATTTGTATCTTTTGCAGGAAGCGGTATTAAATAACGAGCATATACGGCAGCGGTTTCAGGAGAGTTACCGGGAATGGCGTACTCTTATAAAGGAGGAATTGGATTTACAGTTTGAGGTGCGGCAGTTTAAAGAAGATGAGGCGCGGGCCTTATCGTTTATTATAGTTGCTATTATTGACGGGCTGATTATTCAGCGTATTGTAGGGGGGGAGGCTATTCCTCTGGATGACATAGTTAAATATTTGGATCGCTGATCAGCGACCCTTTTTTTTGTATTATATCGGTCGACTAACCGGACGACAAAAGGAGGCGTGGGAATGTACCGGTTAATTAAGGCCTAATTTTTAGTAGGGGAGGAATAATTAATGGCGGATATCATGGAATACCAGATGTTTATTGACGGGAACTGGACCCCTGGTTGTTCGGGGGAGTTCATGGAAGTTATTAATCCGGCCAATCGCGAAGTGGTAGCCCGGGTGCCCCGCGGCAACCAGGAGGATGTGGATAAAGCTCTGGGGAGTGCGCGGGCTGCTTTTGAATCAGGTGTCTGGTCTGAAAAATCCATAGATGAACGAGCTGAGGTACTTATGAATGCTGCTATGTTGGCCGTGGCCAATAAAGACCGGTTGGCTTACCTGGAGTCTCTGACTTCCGGTGCAACTATCCGGCGTACGACTACAGTTGATGCAGCTGAAGTCAGTGCTACCCTGTTGCTTTCAGCAATGATAGCCAAAGAGCTTCCCCGCGTGGAGCACGCCTTTTTTTCACCGCCCTGGGTAGCCCCCATGCATAGTTACTGGAAACGGGAACCCATTGGTGTTTGCGCAGGTATAACTCCGTGGAATTTCCCGCTGATTCTGGCTATATTTAAAATTGCCCCCGCTTTGGTTATGGGCAACAGCCTGGTCATTAAACCGGCCAG
>DAIMDR010000292.1:0-1928 GCA_036725705.1 Syntrophomonadaceae bacterium
CTGCTTCTATCATCTGAAGAGCTTCATCTTTTAATAAATCACTCTTATCAATAGATCTAACCAAACTATCAGTATTAAGTGCGAGGGTTTTTATATTTTACCAACCCAAACCTTTGAGTAGTGTCAACAAAAGACTCAGGGATTCACTGCGTTTAATAGGTTGATTAGGTCGTAAGGTTCCATCCGGATAACCGCTGATGGTGCCCTTAGCAACTTTGCCTACAGCCCACTCCGGAATCTGATCTGAGTCTGTGTAAATAGTCAGATCTGCCGGAGTGCCAAAACCGGGTACATCCTTTAGAGCATTGGAGATAATGACAGCAGCCTCGATGCGTGTTAGTTGGTCATTGGGAGCAAAGCGGTTACCTTTACCGCTAATCAAACCAGCTTTGGTCATGACAGCAATATAGGGGCGTGCCCATTGCGGAATCTGTTCAGCATCGGTATATTTGGACTGCAGCACCTGGTCGTTTTCCCAATCAGTCATATAAGTGATAGTCGGATACATATGGGTATCGCCGGGTGCCAACCCAAGGATTTTGGCTACTACGGCAGTCAGTTCAGAGCGGATGATAATTCTTTCCAGACCAGCCGTCCGGGTCAGACTGTTCGGATTTGCAGGATCAGGATAGCCTTCCATCAATCCCAAGCCATTCACACGGTTGGTGATATTTTCAGCCCAGTGTCCACCTATGTCAATAAAGGTTGGCTGTATACAGCCCATGACTACAAACCAACCCTCATAATTTCCATCATTTATGCCTTTGACTTTACCGGGTGCTACCTGGTAGCTGGCCAGTGCTACCCATTTGCTGTAAGTTTTATTCCAGTAAAATATCTTGGGATGACGATCAGAATTTGTCCCCATCAGGCTCTGATTAAAATCCATAAAAAATTCTGCTCCGGGGTTGCCCAGCTTTTGAGGCTCGGCCAGGGTGATATAACCCGGTTGCCGGTCGAGTATTTTGCCCTCAGGCAGGTCTTCGGTTGCTGGGGGGGTATAAGGTTCGGCAACAGGCGGAGTTTCTTCCAACTGCGGTTTTTCCATGGCCTCTTTCACCGTCAATCGGGCTTGGGCAGTAAGATTTATGGGAGCAACATAATGGGTAAGAGCAGTAGAAGGTTTAAAGTAATGCGCGGACACTGTAGCATTTCCGTCTCCAGTCCCTTTGAATAATCCTGGATTTTTCACAATAGCAATTGAATTGTCACTTATAGTCCAGGTACATTCATTAGTAACATCCTGATTAGGGTAATTATCCAGGGTATTGCGAAGATACGCCCGGTATTGTTTAGTCTCTCCCGCTAAAATCATGGCTGCAGAAGGCTCAATAACCAGCAACGGGGTACCGGCATCGGTAACAATCAGATCAGGATGATTGGAGATTAACTTGTATTCGTCCAGTATGGCATATATTTTTGTTTCGCCAGCACTTGCACCCAGATATTCACCACCAGTTCTGATAGTTGCAATGTCGGGATCCTTGATATGCCAACTACAGATATCGGTTACGTCGCGTGATGAATCATTGGCATCGTAGGCCGTGCATTTATAGGTTGTTGTTTCCCCCACTTTCATAGACCGGGAATCGGGGGTTACTTTAATATAGGTGGGTGTGAATTTCAGTTCCATTGGAATGTCTGTTTTAATATCCGGAAATTCCGGGTTAATATTATTCGATGGAATCGGTTTCAAATCAACTGCCATAGTTGGTACTGACAAATTGCCGGGAAAGAAACACGCAGCTATTACTGCCATTGACAGGATTAGAACAGAAATTAATAATCGTTTTCTCATGATAGCTTACCACCTCCAATAAAATAGGGTATTTACATAAATCAACTCATAATTATTAACTGGCCAACAACAAGTGCTCCCCTTGTTATGCCGCTGCTTTTGAAATTTGATATCCCGCTGCTTCTATCAT
>DAIMDR010000293.1:0-1918 GCA_036725705.1 Syntrophomonadaceae bacterium
CCCGTAACAAGCTGGGTTGAGGTAATGAACAAAATAATCACAATTAAGGGAAGGTTTTTCACCAATTTAGGATAAATATCTTTTAAGTAATGCTTGGCTGCTGCGTATCCTAGAATAGCGAATGTTAGTGAGAATAATACTGTATAATGAAATCCGTTCACGCTACGCTCCGCAGATTCCATTGACCAGGCCTTAAAACCCAAAGCCCTGATAATATTGTCGCCCATGCAATATCCACTTTGCGTCATACTGCTAAACATAAAAGCAAAAATCAATAAACCTATAGACAGAATGCCTAGGATCTTTCTATTCACTATTAACCAGCCAGCCTTCCTGTGATTTCTTTCCTCCGAAAAATCGCGAAGGAATATTGTAATCCCCACATCGGTCTTTATGTATCCGGATGATATGTCTATTCTGTTAATTATGTGCAGTGAGATTGTTTTACTCCCAGATTATCTTTGAGAATATGCTTTTATTGCCGTAATGCTAGCTAGGATACAGAATATCATACATAAAATCCAACCAGTCAATGGAGCAAAGGTATAAACTGTTTTGGCTATTTGCCCAAAAATGAGTGATGCACTCATAAGCAAACAGAACAAAACGGTACATTTTTGATATTTACTCAAACATGACACCTCCAATTATTGTTGGTTATATATAGTAATGGCAGTGTTTGCACAGCGCATATAATGCATCACTATGTCAGCGGCAGCGCGTTTTATTTACTATTATATAGACTAACAAACTCCCTAAAAATACTGGCACATAAATGTTCAATATATTACTGGCATCAAAATGAAAATTACCGGTCACTAAATATTTCCCAGTTTTATAGAGCATTGTTCCTATTAACATCCCTATTACTAAACCTATAGCTGCTTTAAGGTCATCTTTGCCCAATAATTGTTCCCCTCCACTACTTCAAGACTCCTTAACTCATTGCCATTGATTATGCCCGGCATCTGGCTGCTTGTAAAACGAGTTCAACGACACGAAACCTAGTAACAGCCCGGCGACCTTAACTAGCCCTTGATGAATCCCAATGATAGTGCTGGTTATCTTCGCCAGCACCATACATTCAGGAAACACCATCCATGTAATAAAGGCCAGTATAAACAGGAGCCCGGGAAACCCTAGAACTATCAGTCGAACCCAATCGACTTTCCATGTTCCATCCTGACAGGCTGTCTTTACGAATTGGGGCAAAGCCAAAAGAACCCCCACTAAAACTGGAGCTCCGATCGTTGCAAACAAAACCCACCAGTAAGGTATTTGAAAAGACCTCCTGAAAATCTCCTGATAATAATTGCCCAACTGCTCCACTATAAGTATTAAACAACCAAAGACAGCCAGATAGATTAGGTAACCGATTAATCGTTTAATCTGTTGATTCATAAATAGCCCTCCCTGTGTAAATACATAATATATAATTGAGAGTTTTTCATAATTAACTTTTCCTGAATACCATTGTCCCTTTTTAATATAATACTGAGCGATAGCGATGGATTTACGGAATTTATAAGACTCTTCGCTATGGCTCAGAGTGACAATTATTGAAGGATTTATGAATTATGCAAAATCCCAAATTCTTTAAAACGCTTGCGGCAACCTGTCCCCGTATTGTCCTTAAACTGAACTTTAGTTTACACCATCCCGGGGCAGCAATGGTTGATACATCATTATCGCCTGGTTGCTACAAACGTGCTCATCGCCTACTTCGGTACCATCAACAGTATAGATCTTCCGGAAAAGCACATTGCTGCGAATGTATCCTCCCCACCAGGCCGCTTTTATGATATGCTCCTGTTCATATACCTGGTACTGGTAGTTCGACGCCTGGCTGCAGCGCCATGCTCCATGCAAAAACTCATCATCCAGCCAAACCAAAAGCTGATAGTCTGTCTCTGTGTTA
>DAIMDR010000294.1:0-1846 GCA_036725705.1 Syntrophomonadaceae bacterium
TTTGGAAAGAATGGCAGGTGGCCCGCAAACTGAAGGCCGACCTGAGGAGCTAATTCGCAATTTGCAGGAACCGGTACCGGAGCCGGCCCGCAAGCCGATGCCCGAAGCTGAGGAACGGGGTGATGATCAGGATGAGTAGAAGAATTGCATTATTAGTTTTACTAATCATAGTTGGCATATTATGTTTTGGTTCACTGGCTATGGCTCATGATGAAGCTGCCCAGGGCAAATATTATACTCTGGTTGATGAGAATAACAAGGTTATTCATCTTACCAGTACCCGGGTTTATGTAGGGGATGAATATATCAGCGCCGATAATTCGCGTTATAAAGTACTTTCCGTATCAAGTTACCAGGCCCGTTGCCAGTATATGGGCAGAGAAACCATGCCGGTTGTTGGAAAAGAGCAATACAAACAGTCCTGGATATTCGCGATGAAAAATATAGTAACTTCAAAAGGGAAGCCAACTATAGCCGTTTATCATACCCACAGTGATGAATCCTATGTTCCTACGGATGGGAAGGAGAGCATCAATGGCAACGGAGGAATCTATGATGTGGGTGAGGCATTTGTGCAGAGGATGAAGGATAAGGGGTTTGATGTTCAGTACAGTAAAAATAATCATAATCCCCATGATGTAAATGCATATAATCGTTCCCGGCGTACGGCGGTCAGCTTAATTCGAAAATCTGCCCCCGATGCGGTTATAGACATTCACCGGGATGCAGTACCTCCTGAGCAATATAAAACAGAAGTTAATGGCCAACCGGTTACCAAGATAAAACTGGTGGTAGGACGCTCTAATCCCAATATGAAAACCAATCTGGAATTTGCCAAAAAGATGAAGTCAGTTATGGATAAAAAAGAACCGGGGCTTTCGAATGGAATATATATGGGCAAAGGTGATTACAATCAGGATTTGAGCCCCCGGGCCATGCTGGTTGAAGTCGGGGCCCATACCAACAGTAAGAAAGAAGCAGAACAGGGAATAAAGCTATTGGCTGATACCATGCCTGGTGTACTGGGAGCCAATGTAAGTGGCGGTGCAGCTAAAAAGCCGTTAAAAACTGATAATCAGGGCTCCGGTACAGTGATTTTAGTGATGTTGGTGGTTGTGATTGCCGGTGCTGGCGGATACTATTGGTTAAACCGGGGCTCAAGCCGTCAATAAGATGCAAAAATATTTGGTAGTAATAAGTTTTGGAGTAGTGGCGGGATTTTTGGCGCGCTGGATAATGTTGCGCAGTGATTATCGCCACTACCCGACTTATCCTCATGGACAACTTACCCATCTGGCCCTGGGATTTATTGCTGCCTGTCTGGGAGCAGTAGCTGTACCGGCAATTGCAAAGCCTGATTATGTGGCGGTTACATTTTTAGCATTGGCCGCGCAGCAATTTCGTGATATTCGCAGTATGGAACGGGACACGCTGGAAAAGCTGGAGTCAACCAAATTAATTCGTCGCGGCAACGACTATATTGAAGGTATTGCCCGTGTATTTGAAGCTAGAAATTACTTAACCATTTTAACTGCTTTAATAACCAGTGGAGTAGTTCACATATTTTCCTGGCCTTATGCCTTAATTGCTGCTCCGGTCTGTATTTATGCCTCGACTAAATTGATGAGCGGCAGGCAGGTAGGGGATATTGCTGATATAATTCCGGCTAAGATACATTTTGAAAAATCGTTATTAATGGTTGACGATGTAGTAATAATGAACGTGGGGTTGGAACAAATACGCAAAAAAATAGAAACAGATGGTATGGGGGTATTAATAAAACCTAAGAATGATGATGCACGCCTGACCCTTGATGTACCTGGTCAGCGTATGGCTATTATTCATG
>DAIMDR010000295.1:0-1704 GCA_036725705.1 Syntrophomonadaceae bacterium
AAACCAATGGAGATGCCCATCTTAAAAGCATATTGGTACACCACGAGGTTATCGTCCCTATTACTGCCGGAAAACTGGATTTGGGTCCCTGGCAGGAAATATTTTATGCTGAATTTGATGGGCAAAGAAAAAAGCGTTTGATTATTAAGGTAATGGGCGAATAATTATCAGGTTACCAGATCCTGTCTTAGTCGCCGTGCTTCACGCAAATATATATGTTTGATTTCCTGTTGATTTTTTTCGGTATTGACATGAACCAAAACCCGTATACATTTTTCCAGAGAACCTTCCACTTCTATTTCCTGAAAACACATTAATGGTACCTTGTCCCAACCGATAGAGCGTGCAGCTGCAGCCGGGAATATCGACCTGAGATCTGCTGTAACCGTAAATAAAGCGCTGGCTATGTCCTCTATGGAAAAAGCATTCTCCTGCTGGATTTGTTGCAAAAGTTCCCGGCTAGCGTCCATTATCTCTTCAGGTTCATCCCGGTTAACTGTTATTGCTCCTCTAATACCCCGTACTACCATATTACCTTATCCCCTTTACTAATTATGAAACTGCCCGATGTCCTAATCCGATGGCTACCTCATCAAGATGCAGCAAACCAATCCCTAAAAATATAGCTACACTGACATGATCCTTATGCCTGGCAATCCCAATTTTCCCTCCAACATTTAACCCCAATGCTTTAGGCATGATTTGAGCAATAGCTTCACGGGCAGCGCCTGCAACTGCACCTTCCTCAGCATGACTTTCTTTGATAACTCCTTCTCGTTTTGCTGCCACCACTGAACGTTCCACTATTTTCCCTACGGAATTAATAAATTCTCCGCCATAATCAACGGCCACAGCTTTTACTGCATAGTCTTCCATAAGTTGCTGCTTTAAGTTAGTTTCATCCTGTCGTGAAGAAGTAATTGCCATCCTGATTGCCGATGTAGCTACCAGCTTACTTCCTATCTCCATACTTCATACCACCTTCAACTATGATTGGTCACAACCCATTTACAACCAACTGACTTGATAATCAAATTGAATCGTTAAGTGTTAACAGGTTTATTTTACTATAACTTTGCCAATCATTACTATACTACTATTACCAGTATACTTTTTTCCGGCTTCTGGAAAGCTCATATTTTCAGATACAGCTGTTATATGGTAATCAACCGGGAAATTATAATAACTTGAATCAATCTCAACCATATCCCCGGCACTAACATTTAATGTGATTTCTTTTTGCTCAAAACTGGCAACTTTTTTGTCATTTACCAGAAGAACTGCCTCAGGTAAGGATGAAAACTGTTCCATGCTTATAATTATAAAGGTCTGAGACGAATCAACTACGGCCTTTTTGACTTCAGTATTTTTTATGACTGGTTGTTCCAATCGTACTCCTTCCAACCTTTCTCCCAAACTTAAATATAAGCGATAAGGCTCATGAGTCATCAATCCCTGAACTACAACAATTGCTACCATTGTTAAGACTACAAAACGAATTAAAAATTTTTCAATTTTTTCCGCCCATTTGCGCATTTCATATCAACTCCCGGGGCACTTTTTTCTATCTTATGCCCCGGATTCGAAGATTATCCACTCTTCCTGGTTAACTTGCAGCAGACAGAAGGACAGTTTTACTATGCTTACTAATCATTTTTAATTGCACTTTTCTTTGTATTGGGTACCTTCATCACATATACTGAA
>DAIMDR010000296.1:0-1593 GCA_036725705.1 Syntrophomonadaceae bacterium
CATTGGATTATGAACTTACTGATTACGAAGTTTCCAATCTGGTCAAACTGGATATAATGCTTAATGGTGAAATAGTAGATGCGCTGAGTACCATCATTCATAATGACCGGGCTTATTATCGAGCCCGCTCAGTAACTGAGCGCTTGCGTAAAATTATTCCCCGACAGATGTACGAGGTGGTTATTCAGGCCGGTATTGGCAGTAAAATAATTGCCCGTGAAACTATCAAAGCGATGCGTAAAGATGTATTAGCCAAGTGTTACGGTGGGGATATTACCCGTAAAAAGAAACTCCTGGAGAAACAAAAAGAGGGTAAAAAACGCATGAAACAGATTGGACGCGTGGAAGTACCTAAAGACGCATTTCTCAATGTAATGCAAGTAGGAGATGAATAGTAATGCTACCGCAGGGAATGTATATACATATTCCCTTTTGTCAAAGCAAATGCCAATATTGTGATTTTTATTCCGTACCATTATCTGAACATCAGTGGTTGGAAGATTATACCGCCGGGCTGGTTGTTGAAATTCAGCAACGAGCCCTTTGCTGTGATGAAAGAGAAATTTCCACCTTGTATTTTGGAGGTGGAACCCCGGGGTTATTAAGTTCAGCTCAGGTGGAAAGGATTATTGATGCGGTTAAGGGGAATTTTTGTCTTGATAGCCATGCGGAAATAACCATCGAAGCCAATCCTGGCAGTCTGGATAAAACCAGAATAAGTGGTTACCGGCAGGCAGGCATAAATCGTATTTCATTGGGAGCACAGAGCTTTGATGACCGGGAACTTATCATGTTAGGGCGCCGGCACCGGTGTTCGGAAATATTTGCCACGGTAGAAGAACTGGTCAAAAAGGGAATAAATAATTATAACCTTGACTTAATGTATGGCTTACCCGGACAGTCGGTTTCAAAATGGGAAAATAACCTGGGTCAGGCGCTGGAGCTTCAGCCAACCCATCTTTCCTGTTACCTGTTACAACTGGATGAAACTACTCCGATGGGCAAAAAGGTTAAATCAGGTGAAATAAGATTATCTGATGAAGATGACGAGGCAGAAATGTATGAAATGGCGATTGATATGTGTATGCGGACAGGATTGAATCAATATGAGCTATCAAACTTTTCCCGACCGGATTATGCCTGCCGGCATAATTTGCTCTACTGGCACAGTCTTGAGTATATTGGAATTGGGGCGGGAGCAGTAAGCTATATTGGTGATAGACGCTTTAAAAATTGCCCGGACTGGACTGTATATATAGCTGCCTTAAAACAGAAAAAACTCCCTCCCGTAGAAGAACTGGAAAAGATGAAGGCCGTTGATAAACTGGCGGATATTATGATAACGGGACTCAGGTTATGCGAAGGAATTAATCTGCAGCAAACTTCTGAGCGTTGCGGAGTAGATGTTGCAGAGCATTATGAACAGGCAATTAAATATGGAACAGATAGAGGATGGCTGGAAATAAAGTCAGGGAATCTATTTATGACCAGAAGAGCCTATTTTATCTCTAATCAGGTATTATGTCTGTTTACGGCGTGATTTGCCAACTTGACAAAGATTAGAACAGATGCTATTTTCTTATTAAAGTATAG
>DAIMDR010000297.1:0-1431 GCA_036725705.1 Syntrophomonadaceae bacterium
AAATATAAGGAATTCCATATCAGAGGGAACATTTGATCAGTATTATCGGGATTTCTTTAAAAAATACAGCTTTTAACAAGAGGAATCTGGCCAACGCTAGCGAAATATTATAAAGTTTGAGAGGTTAAGGAGTGATTGCAGACGTGGGAATGAATAATCAGTGGATACAACTGATAATCTGGTTTGGAGTGTTTATCGGTATTTTTTACTTTTTTATTATCATGCCTCGTAAACGCCAGGAAAAAAAACATGGTGATTTGATTGACAGTCTCAAAAAAGGAGAAAAGGTTGTAACTATCGGGGGAATAAGAGGTGAAATAACCAGGGTAAAAGAAGATACTTTTGTGCTTAAAACAGGCGACAATACTGAAATTGAGTTTATTAAGAAAGCTATAGCTTATCGCGTAGGAGATCCTCAATAAAATGGTAACTATACAGGATATAAAATCCAATCCTCTGGTCAATGGGTTTATAGAAACCGGTAACAAGCATTTAGGCGAGATGGGCTTTACTGATCATGGTAAAATGCATTTATCTGTAGTTTCCAGAGTCAGTCGGGATATCATGCTCAAACTGGGTTATGATGAACGAACCGCTGAATTAGCCGGTATTGCTGCTTATATGCATGATATAGGCAATGTTATTAACCGCAATGGACATAGCCAAAGCGGTTCAATAATGGCTCTGGAAATTTTACGGCGTGCAGGTATGGAGCCTAAGGAAATTTCCATTATTACTGCTGCCATAGGTAACCATGATGAAGGCAGTGGCCAACCGGTTAATGAAGTCGCGGCTGCACTTATTCTGGCAGATAAGTCACATGTACATCGTAATCGGGTTAGAAATCAGGATGTCGCTACTTTTGATATTCATGACCGGGTTAATTATGCTGTACAGAAGTCAAATCTGATAGTTGATGGTGAAAATAAAATTATTACTATGGATTTGACCATAGATACCAATATATGCCCGGTGATGGAGTATTTCGAGATATTTTTGAGCCGTATGCTTATGTGTCAAAAAGCAGCAGACTACTTTGGTTGTAAGTTTGAATTAGTTATAAATGGGGCGAAATTGCTTTAATATATAAATTTTTAGTTGTTGGAAGGAGGACAGGGCTAGTGAGTAAGAACACTAGTATATTCATCGTAGCACTTGCTGTAGTAACTTTGGGCCTGCTGCTATATTTTACCAGTCAGCCGCTCTTGAATAACATTAACCTGGGGTTGGACTTAAGGGGCGGATTGAGGGTTGTACTGCAGGCTGAGGAAAAAGAGGGAGAAAAAATTACAGCAGATACCATTCAGAAAGCGGTAGGAATACTTCGCAACCGGGTAGATAGCCTGGGTGTAAAGGAAACTTCCGTTTACCCGCAGGGTGATGACCGGGTGGTTATAGAAATTGCCGGAGAAGATGACCCGGAAGCAGCAG
>DAIMDR010000298.1:0-1408 GCA_036725705.1 Syntrophomonadaceae bacterium
TTTGGAATGTTAAACAATGAATTCTATTTGAATTTGGGGTTATCCTGCCCTAAAATAACCAGAGGGGATTATGTTAATAATGGTCCTCATAAAAAAACTTTCTATTAAAGGGAATAAATTATTATTTAAGCGAATTATTTTGGATTAATTCCACAAACAATTTTGCCAGATGGGGATCAAACTGTATGCCGGCGAATCGGAGTATCTCTTCCAGAGCATCTTTTTTACTCATGGCTTTGCGATAAGGACGATCGCTGGTCATGGCATCATAACTGTCGGCCAGGGAAAGGATTCTGCATTCCAACGGAATTTCATTTTCTTTTAATCCAGCCGGATATCCCTGCCCATTCCACCACTCATGATGTTTAAGTATCCAATCAGCTATAGGGACCAGCTCCGGAGCAGAAAGAGCAATTCGATAGCCAATTTCACTATGACGGCGCATTTCCTGAGTTTCCTGAACAGTTAAGGGACCCGGTTTAAAAAGAATATGATCAGAAATACCTACCTTGCCTATGTCATGAAATTCAGCCAGGAGTTTTAAATCTGTAATCCGGTGTTCAGGTAAATTAATGTGTTGAGCCATTAAGACAACTATTTCACGTAACCGGCCGGTATGTTTTTCAGTAATATAATCACGGGCTTTTAAAGTGGTCATTAAGGTCTGGACAATTGCACTACGGGCACTTTGGCTGCTGTGCAGTTTCTCGCGATACATGTTATTATCCGCAATTTGAAAAACTTCGTTCATAGTTAATTCAGGGTTATTCCGAATAGCAAATCCAATAGATAAACTAATCGGTATATCTGGTGTAGAAGAATTATACCGATGTACTGCCGTTTTTATACGACTATAAGCTGACTCCAGGTTATTGGCATTGCAACCTGGTACTAATATGGCAAATTCATCGCCTCCAATTCGGGCCACCACATCATCAGCTCGAAAACAGGACTTTAGTAATTTAGCTACCTGTATTAGCAACCGGTCCCCGGCTTCATGTCCCAATGTGTCATTAACCAGTTTCAATCCGTCTACATCACAGATAATTAATCCAATTAGTTTATGACGACTTACTTCTAAACGCTTAACCTCTTCTTCAAAATAAGTACGATTATAAAGAGAAGTTAATGTATCATGCAGGCTCATATATTTGAGTTGTTCCTCAAACTGCTTACGATCACTTATATCCCTAATAGTTTCAACTGCACCGGTTATATTTCCATTAGAATCATATAAAGGGGAGGCTTTTGCCCATATATACGCTCCCTCGCCTCCGTTAAGTTTAGGAGCAGTTACCTCAGTATATAAACTGTCTCCCTCCTTTATTATAAAAGGATATCTTGCTTCCAATTCATGGAGAGGAAGAGTTAAACAATCTGAAAGCATAGGTCTTGGATAACCGTAAAA